>JBBRUC010000004.1:0-64414 GCA_038248205.1 Thermoanaerobaculia bacterium | reverse complement strand
GACGCGGCGCTCGGGGAAGCAGCCTTCGGCCCCCGCGAAGCCTTGGATCTGCTCAAAGGCCTCGACGCTCCAGTAGGCCCCGTGGACCAGATGATCGAGGAGTCGGTCACCGGGCGTTACTCGTGATCATGGTCGACACGAACGTTTTCATGTATGCAGCCGGCAAAGAGAGCCCACAGCGGCTCGCCTGCCAGCGATTCCTCGAGCGCCTCGTTGGCGAAGAGCCCCCTCCTGCCTGCACCGACGTAGAGGTGCTACAGGAGATCCTGCACCGGTACCGCACGATGAATGTTCCCGAATTGGGTTTCAAGCTCTTCGATGCCGTAACCCACCTCGGAATTCCAGTTCTCTCCGTCACCGATCGCTCCATGGCGGAGGCACGGCAGCTCCTGGAAATTCATCCGGCCTTGTCCACTCGGGACTGCGTTCATCTGGGGGTGATGCGGGAGCACGGGATCGACCAAGTGCTCTCGTACGACTCCGGCTTTTCGGCAGTTCCCTGGGTCAAGCGGCTCGAAGCGTAACGTTCGCGTAGCCGGCCACTTCGGTCCCCCAGCGCCCACCTCCAAAGCAACTTTCGCCCCTGCCTCCCGTAAGGCGCAAACGGCGAGATACAGTTGCCACGCGATTCACTAGATCGAACCAAGGCTGCGAGCCTCCCCGTCCGGGGAACGAGGACTTTTGCGATGACCGGAGCTATCTCCCCCGTGCCGCCCACTTCCCGCCGCCGAGTCCGTGGCCGAATGCGGCGCGTGCTTTTGATCCTCACCGGAACTCTGGGCGTGCTGCTTCTCTTGGTTATCGCCTTCGGCCTCTGGTTCTGGATTCAGATGACCGCGAGCTTGCCGCAGCTAGACGGCCAGGCCTCGGTGCCGGGCCTTGCGACTTCGGTCGAGATCGAACGCGACGCGCTCGGCGTGCCGACCGTCCGCGCCGCCAACCGCGCCGATGCGGCGCGCGGCCTTGGGTTTCTCCACGCCCAGGACCGCTTCTTTCAGATGGATCTGATGCGCCGCCAAGGGGCGGGCGAGCTGTCCGAGCTGTTTGGGCCGGCGGCGATCGACGTCGACAAAGAACACCGTATCCACCGCTTCCGCAGCCGCGCGGAGAGCCGGCTCAAAACCCTGCCGGAATCCCAACGCCAGATTCTCGAAGCGTACGCCCAAGGGGTGAACGCGGGCCTCGCGAGCCTCGGCGCCCGGCCGCCCGAGTACTTGGCGATCCGCCAGAAGCCCGTGCCCTGGCGCCCCGAAGACTCTCTCCTCACGGTTTTCGCCATGTTCTTCGAGCTGAACGACGAAACGGGTAAGCGCGATTCCGATCGCGGCCTGCTGCGCGATCTCTTGCCGCCGCAGCTGGTGGCCTATCTGACCGCGGACGGCACCGAATGGGATGCGCCGCTCGAAGGCGAGGCGATCCTGCCGCCGCCGATGCCCGGACCGGAGGTGTTCGACCTCTCGCACCAGCCGCCGGCCGCCGAACCGGAGACCGCGCCGGCCAAAGCGGCGGCTCTTTCACCCATTGAGGAGCTGTTCGCCGGACCGGCGACCGCCGATCGGATCGCCGTCGGGAGCAACAACTGGGCGCTCTCCGGCACCCACACCGCCGATGGCCGCGGGATGCTCGCCAACGACATGCACCTCGGGATCGGCGTACCGAATACCTGGTACCGCGCCTCGCTGATCTGGACCGATGCTTCGGGCACCAGCCGCCGAACGACTGGCGTCACCCTGCCCGGTACACCGATCGTGGCCGTCGGCTCGAACGGCCATGTCGCCTGGGGCTTTACCAACAGCTACGGCGATTGGACCGACCTGGTAGAACTCGATTTCGATCCAAACAACCCCAAGGTCTACGGTACGCCGGACGGCCCGAAACCGTTCGAACATTTCGAAGAGACGATCCGGGTCAAAGGGGCGGCGCCGGTTCAGATGACCGTGCTCGAAACGATCTGGGGACCGGTGATCGACAGCGACCACGCGAAGCGCCCGCGGGCGCTCGCCTGGACCGCCCATCATCCGGAAGCGATCAACCTCGCGAGCCTCGACCTCGAAACCGTGGGAAGCGTCGCCGAGGCAATCTCGGCTGCGCACAAGGTCGGAATCCCGGCGCAGAACTTCACCGTGGTCGATGCAGAAGGGCACGTCGGTTGGACGATCATCGGCGCGATGCCCCGCCGCTACGGTTGGGACGGCGCAACTCCCGTCTCGTGGGGCGACGGCACACGCGGCTGGAACGGCTGGCTCTCCGACAGCGAAGTGCCCGTGATCGTCGATCCAGCCGAGGGGCGGATCTGGACCGCGAACAACCGGACGACGAGCGGCGAGTTTCTCGCCCTCTTGGGCAACGGCGGCTACGACCTCGGCGCCCGCGCCCGGCAAGTTCGCGACGACCTCGCGCAGTTGAAGCAGGCCACGCCGAAGGATTTTCTAGAGATCCAGCTCGACGACCGCGCGCTCTTCCTCGATCGCTGGCATCGGTTGGAACTCGCCGTCCTCTCGCCCGAATCGATCGCAGGACACCCGGAACGGGCAGAGATCAAACGGCTGCTCGAAACCACCTGGACCGGCAAGGCATCGATCGATTCGGTCGCCTATCTGGCAGTGAAGAACTTCCGCTCGGAGGTGATCGACCAGGTCTTCGCCACGATCACCGCCCGGTGTAAGGCGGCCGATCCTCATTTCGACCTCTGGCAGCTCAATCAGCTCGAAGGTCCGGTCTGGGAAATGATCGAAAAGCAGCCGCGCCACCTGCTCGATCCGAAATTCAAGAGTTGGGACGAGCAGCTACTGGCCGCGATCGATCAGTTCCCGAAAGGTACCGAGCGCTTCGGTCCGACGCTCGCCGACCGCACCTGGGGCCGGCGCAACACCTCGCGGTTTCAGCATCCGATCGCCCTCGCCGTTCCGGCGCTCGGCCGCTACCTGAACGCCCCAAGCCATCCTCTACCGGGCGATCAAAACATGCCGCGCGTCCAGGGACCGAGCTTCGGCGCCTCCGAACGCCTCGCGGTCTCTCCTGGGGCGGAAGAGAAAGGCATCTTCCACATGCCGATCGGCGAAAGCGGCCACCCGCTCTCGCCCTACTACATGAAAGGCCACGAAGCTTGGGAAAAGGGCGAACCGACCCCCTTCCTTCCCGGCAAGGCGGCCCACCGCCTGACCCTGGGGCCACCGGGCGCGGCCAAGTAGAGGCGCACCGGAAAACCTTCGAGCGCGATTCCTCCCGGAATCGCGCCGAGCATTCCAACATTTTCCGCGTCGAACACGGGGGCTCCGACACGCCCACCGCCACCGCTCTTTGGCCTTTACCCAAGACACCTATCCGCGGATCAATAAAAGAAGATAGATTTGGAGAGTAGAGGACAATCCTGTCCTTTTGTTTTTCCGGCGACCCACCCAAGGAACTCCCATGACCAAGGCTGTACTCGGCATCCTCGCTTCCCTTTTACCTGCCACTCTTACAGCGCAAATCACGGTCAGCAACGTCACTTTCGGCCCTAACCCTCCCACGTTCGCCGACGCGATTACTTTCAAGATCGAAGTCATTGCTCCCTCGACTTGTGCTTTCGACGAAGACCAGATCGACGTCGAGGCGCTCCCGGATCGCTTGCTCCTTACCCTCCCGCCCTGCCTCTTCGATGGCTCGCGCCCTGTCGCCACTTCACTGTCCAAACTGGTCGAGCATCAGCTACCCGGCACCTACATAATTGAAGTCTATCCGGGAATTCCGGTCGGCCCCTCCGTTCCGGTTGAAGGCGGCGCCGCCTCCGGTCCCGATCCGGTCGATCCGCCTGTGTCGGACCCAATCTGGTCTTCTTCGCTCGAAGTCATCGATCCGCCCTATGAGATCAAGGAGTCCGATCCGATCATTCCAGCGCTCTCTTGCGAAACGCCAAACGCCGTGGGGCAGCCCTGCGCGTATCAAAAGGCTCTGGTGGAAAAGCTCAAGCTGGGTATCACCCCGGATCCCATGGTCTTCAAATGGCAAAAACAGCTGGATTGGACTTTCAACAATTGGAGAAACGGCGGCAGCCAGAACTTACCCCTCCTTGCCCAGGCTCTCGCGTTGGTTACGGGAACGCCCGATCCTGCACGCACAAAGATCTGGTGGAAAAATTTCTTCGATTGCCAACTAGGTCAAACCTGCCCGATCGCGAACCCCGGCACCCTGGCCTACTACTCGGGTGGCGAGATCCTCTCGAATAATTACAACGAGCATTCTCTGCTCGCTGCCATGGTAGTCAACTTCTGGTTCACCCGAGAGCAGACACGAGACTTGGTTCTCGCCAACAAGGCGCGCCGATTCCTCCGCTCCGCTTGGTACCTTTATACACTTGCCGCTGGCAATGGTCCGGCCCGTAGCTATTTCGAGAATGGTAACTCGACCGCCACCAATTGTCAGTGGTCAGCTAACAACCGCTACTTCTATGACGGTCCTTTCCTCGCCCTTGCGGGCGCCCGCTCAAAACCTACTGACGGTTGCCTTGATGATCGGGCCGCCCTGTTTGCTCGAGGACTGTTGTGGGAAGATTTCACCCGCTCGGGTGAGAACCGTGAGCAGAAGGATCTTAGACAATTCCTGGAAGACAATTATCGACCCGAGACAACTTCGAGCACCGAATCCGTTTTCGCGCTCGATAATGCGCTTCGAGCGAATCTGAAAGCTCATATCCGCGGTCAACAAAACCTGGCCCGCTGGTTCGTCTCTGAACTAAGCGTACGATTAAGCCGTGAGATGCGCTTTCTCGGCTGGAGTGGCGGCATTCGCGCAACCGTCCTCTCCGAGAACCCGAACACCTGCAACTCGTGCTTAAATGGCAACTGCCAACAGACCGCTGCGCTCTACGCAACGAAATTTGATCCCAAGAACCAGGGAGAGGCCAGCTTTCTTTTCCCTTGGGACGGAGGAATTCGCCGCGGACTAACTCGAGGGTACGGGAAGCTCCAGCCAACCAACTCCTCGCCGATCCAAATCGAGGCATCAAACCGCACTGCAGGAGATCCTGCCTTCCCCTGTCAGTCGCTTCAAGTCGTTCGTTTCCCGATACCGACATCCGGGTTGCTTTTCCATGTAGCCGTCGGTCCAACCGGTGCCTCCTGCGTAGTCTGCCCCTGAGAATCGGCGATGAACGCGCGTCTCATACTGCCCCTTCTTTCTCTGGTGCTCTTGGAGACATCCCTGAACGCTCAAGAGCGGACGAACCCGCTTCTCTCTGAGCAGGTCTCCTGTGACCAAGACCAATTGAATAGCTTACTCGATCGGATGGAACTGATTTTCCCGGACGGCCCGGTCACCGGAAGAGTATCCCATGCTACTCTTTTTATTTCCTTCGGTACCGGAGGAGGTTATCGAGGCTCAGAAGTTCGTGCCGAAACACGATCCCACTTTCCCGGGCTCAGAGCGAACCCACCCACGCGCAGCGATTGTCTCGACAGCACTGAGCGGATGATGGGCTTCCAGCTCTCCTTACAAGAGAACCAGTTTCTGTTGAACCCGGAGAGACCACCCCTCGATCAGCTCTTGCTTGCCCGGATTGCCCCGCAGACCAACTCGACTTCCATCCAGTGCCTCCTGCCAGACGATCACCGCCTGCGGCTCGGGATCGGCCCTGAGGCGCAGCCGTTCGCGTCGATCCTGGAAATTAACAATGTCGTCCAGGTTCCTGCCGGCCGAGTGTCGCAAGGGGCGGCGGCTTCATCGAGCGGCGCAAGCCGTAATTTATCTGCTGCCGGATTGATCGACCGCTGCCACAACCTCCTGACCGGCTGGGATCGCCGGACATTCACCCTGCTTGAACGAATGCTCCGCCCTCACGGTTACTTCGTCGATTCCGACGGCTCGGCCAGCTATTTTGACCAAGAGGTGGCAATCTTCCGCGGAACCGACTCGCATACCTATCGAGTAGACGCCTACTCGATCGGCAAAGACCCAGCGACCGGCCGCGGAATGCCAGTGGGGCGCAGCTCGTATGAACTGGTGATCGGCTGGGACGATGCGGGGCGCTGGACCACTGGAACGATACGCCTGATGCCCCTCTGCATCGATACCCAGGCTCGCGATTGCTCCACCATGGAGGGCCCGGCTTGGATTTTCCTCTATCCGCCGATTCTCCCCGACTTTGGCCTACGTGGCGATCCACCGAATGCGGTCTTCGTGGGCCGTGGGCTTGCAGGTCTGGCCGAGTCTGCCACTGTAGATTGGGCCGACCTGCTGGCCGACACGGTATGGAACGGTGGTGTGGATCGAGACTGACAGGTGGTCGCGGGCGACGGCCGGCCCGTCGCCCGCTTCCTCGGCATTGAACCTGCTAGCCTCGCTCGCCATGCGCCCTCGCCGACTTGCTGTACGCCGCGCATTGCGTGGCCTCGCCCTCTTCGGTTGTCTGGTTTCGATTCCGGCCCTGTCCTTCGCCAAGGACACCTCCACCCTCGCGCCCCAATTTCGCCAGTTCCTCGAAGAGGCCGAGCTGCTGATCACCAAGGAGGAGCGTAAAGCGTTTTTGGCGATCGAAAAGGACTACCAGCGCGAGGCGTTCATCCGCGCGTTCTGGAGGGCGCGCGATCCGTATCCCGAAACGATCCGCAACGAGTTCGAGATCGAATGGCACCGCCGGCTCGACGAGCGCAAGGTCCGTTACCCGCATAAGCTCGACGACCGGGGGCGGGTCTACGTTCTCCAGGGGGAGCCCCAATCGGTTTTTTCGACCGACTGCGGCGTCTACCTGCTGCCGCTGGAGATCTGGACCTTCGCCACGGGCAAGGGCGGGATCGGAACGTTTACGTTCATTTTCGTCCAGCCGGCCGCCTCCGGCCCGTTCCGACTCTGGCGACCGAGCGACGGGTGGCATGCGCTACTTCCCGGCTACACCGACCAGGATGACCTGGGCAACGAAGAGCGCTTCCTCGAACTCATGTACGGGGCCTGCAACCTGGACGCCCGAGCCATTCACCGTGCGATCCGCGCCGTACAGATCGAGGATCAAGGCGGGCAGCTAGAGTCCGCGCAATCGCGGTACGAGAAGCACGGCGACACCGAGTGGCTGGCCAGCTTCAAGACCGTTTCGACCGACGTCGAAGAGGGCGATCCCCGGCTGAACGCCCGGCTCGACGAGGTGGAGCAAAACCCGGCGGGCGGCCAACGCGTCCGGGTGCGCGCCCTGCTCGCGGTCCCCTCGCAAGACGCCACCGCGACCGAGATCGCGGGCTCGCTGAGCTATGAGTTCCTGGTCACCGGCGAGGTGCTGCAGGCAGGCGAGCTGTTCGATTCGTTCCGGGTGCGCTTCGATCTGCCTTCCCGACAGGGGGCTCCGGCGACCGACCTGCCTCTCGCGATCGAACGCGTACTGCGCCCGGGCTCCTACCGATTGGTGCTCAAGGTGCAAGAGCTGGCGACCAAAAAAGCGATCCGCTTCGAGCGCGAGATCGAAGTCGAAGCGGGCTCGGCGACCCCAGAAGGCCTCGCGCAGGCCGAGCGGAGCCGAGGCGCGGAGTCCGCCCCCAGGATGGCCGAGACGAGCCCGGCCGTGCCGATCCGCATTTTGCCCCCGGCCGGCGACCTCAAGGCCGGCACGGTGCGCATCGACGCCGAAGTCGGCGATCCGCGGATCAAAAAGGTGACCTTCCAGCTCGAAGACAAGCCGATCCTCACCAAGGCCAAGCCGCCATTCAGCGTCGAACTCAACCTCGGCGCGCTGCCGTCGAGCCGGACCGTGCGGGCGCTCGGATACGATGCGTCCGGCACCCTGATCGGCACCGACGAGTTCTCGTTGAATCCCGGCGGCCAGCGCTTCGCGGTGCGGTTGCTGGCACCCCGCCCGGGGCTCTACGAGGGGGGCCGCCGGAGCGCCGAGGCGGAGATCAAAGTACCGGATGGCGAGACGCTCGATCGACTGGAGCTATTCGTCGACGAGCACCGGGTCGCGACCCTCTACCAGCCGCCGTGGCTGCAACCGATCGACCTGCCCGCGGGCGGCGCGATCGTCGCGGTTCGGGCGCTCGCCTACCTCGCCGACGGCCGTTCGAGCGAAGACCTGGTGGTGCTGAACGCGCCGGGCGAGGTCGGTCGGATCGAGGTGCGCTTGGTTGAGCTGCCAGTGGATGTCACCGACTCGACGGGCCACGCGGTAGCGGACCTTGCCGCAAGCGATTTCTCGATCACCGAGGACGGCACGGCGCAAACGCTGCTGCGCTGCGACCGGGTGGAGAATCTGCCGATCCGCGCCGCGTTGCTGCTCGACACCTCGGCCTCGATGGAATCCTCGCTCGGCCAGGTGCAACAGGCCGCGGGCGGCTTCCTGCGCGGCGCGCTCCGGCCGGGCGATCGCGCGGCGGTTCTGCGCTTTTCGGAAAAGCCGGTGATCGAGGTGCCGTTCACCGGCGACGTCGACAAGCTGGTCGCCGGCCTGGCCGGCCTGGCCGCCGAACGGAGCACCGCTCTGTTCGACAGCCTGGTCTTCGCACTCGACTACATGAAGGGCCTCGCCGGTCCGCGCGCCCTGGTGGTGCTCACCGACGGCGGCGACAAATCGAGCCGTTTCGATTTCGACCAGACGATCGAAGCCGCCAAGCGAAGCGGCGTCGTGATCTACGCGATCGGCCTGGCGCTGCCGAAGACCGAAATCTCCGCCCGCCGTCATTTGGAGAAGCTGGCCGAAACGACCGGAGGCCTCGCCCTGTTCCCCAACGACGCCGCCGAGTTGGGAGACCTCTACCGCGCGATCGATCGCGATCTGCGCTCCCGCTGGCTGTTGTCCTACCAATCCACCCAATCGAGCAACGACGGCAGCTTCCGACGGGTCGAGGTGGGACTCAAGCGCCCCGGCCTCGAAGTCAAAGCGCCGGCCGGCTACGCGCCGTAGAACGGAGCAAAATAAAAAGGCCCGGCGGGCCACCTCGGAGGTGACAGGCCCACCGGGTCTCCAGATCGCCGCCTTCGCGGCGCACTGGAACAATCTTTACTGGAAGTTGCCGATCCGGCCGCCTGGGCCGGAGATCACGCGGTTCAGGCCGAGGTAGAGAGTCGAGCCATCCGCGTTCTCGCTCGCTCAAGATCCGCCGGTCTGCCCGCCTTGGAACGCAATACGAGGACCAGGGTGCAACGAGGCCGACCGAGCTACCGTCTCTTGATTAAAATCAAATAGTTGCGTGGCCGCGCGGAGCGCAAGGACGCCTGCGGATGTAGGGTGCGATCGCCATAACTCGGGTGTTTTCACCGTAGGTTCCGATGTATCCTCGGGTCTCCTTGGATGAAAAGAAAATGCTCGAACGGCTGCTGGAGATCGGCAAACAGGTTCTCGCCGAGCGCGACCTCGACTCGGTGCTCTCCCGTGCGCTCGACGGGCTGATCGAGCTGTGCGGCGCCGAGCGCGGCATGATCGTGCTCGAAGGCCAAGGGGGAGAGACGCGGTTCGAGGCCGCGCGCCACCTCGACCGCCAGGACATCGAGCGGCCGGAGTTCGAGGTCTCTCGGACGGTGCTCGACAAGGTGCGCGCCGAAGGGATCGGCTTCTGGAGCCCGAACGTGCTCGAAGAGCCGAGCGTGGGTGCCCGCCAGAGCGTTTTGCGGCTGCGTATCCTGTCGGTCATCTGCCTGCCGATCCGCCGGCAGGACGAGTGGCTCGGCCTGATCTATCTCGACAACCGGCAGGCGACCGGCGTCTTCACCCCCGAGACCGCGAACCTGGTCGAGAGCTTCGCCGACCTGATCTCGCTCGCCGCGGCGAACGCGATCGAACGCCACCGGCTCGCAGCGGGGATCGAAGAGTTGGGCCGCAAGCTGCGCTCCGAGCAACGGTTCGACGCCATCCTCGGCCACGATCCGAAGCTGCTCGCGGTGCTCGAACGGGTCTCTCAGGTGGCGGATTCAGACGTGCCGGTGCTGATCGCGGGCGAGAGCGGCACCGGCAAAGAGCTGGTCGCGAGAGCGCTCCATTTCGGCAGCCGGCGGCGCGAACGACCGTTCGTCGCGATCAACTGCGGCGCGCTGCCTGAGTCGCTGCTCGACTCCGAGCTGTTCGGCCACGTCCGCGGCGCCTTCACCGGCGCGGTCGCCGATCGCGCCGGCTGGTTCGAACGCGCGCAAGGGGGAACGATCCTGCTCGACGAGGCGGGCGAGATGCCGCCGAGCCTGCAGGTGAAGCTGCTGCGGGTGCTCGAGAATCGCGAGCTGGCGCGGGTCGGCTCGACCACCGTGAAGCGCACCGACGCGCGGGTGGTGGCGGCGACCCACCGCGACCTCGGCGCCCTGGTGCGGGAAGGGAAGTTCCGCGAGGACCTGCTCTACCGCCTGAACGTGGTCGAGATCGAAATGCCGCCGCTGCGCGAACGGCCGAGCGACCTGCCGCTGCTCGCCCGCAGCTTCCTCGACCGGTCGAACGAGAAGCATGGCCGGGATCGCCGCTTCTCGCCACGCGCCGAGCGGTTGATCCATGCCTACGGCTATCCGGGCAACATCCGCGAACTGCAAAACGCGATCGAGCGCGCGGTGTTGATCGCCCGCGGCCCCGAGATCGGTATCGAAGACCTGCCCGAAGCGATACGCAGGGCGGCGCTGCCCGCGATCGCTGCGGGCGGGGATTCTCCATCGAGTTTCCGCGCCGCCAAGCAGCGGGTGATCGAACCGTTCGAGCGGGGCTGGATCGAGTCGGCGCTTAAAGCGGCGGCAGGCAACATCAGCGAAGCGGCGCGCGCCTCGGGACTCGACTACAAGAACTTCTACGCCAAGATGGCCCGCTACGGAATCGAGCCGGGGGCGTTTAAAGGGAAGCCGCGCGCTTGAGTCGCCCGGCCACACGGGCCTCGTCGCGCGCCAGCTCGGCCAACTCCCGCCGGGCGATCTTCTGAAGATCCGCGTCGCCCAGCGCCTGGGCGCGGCGCGCTCCCTCTTCGAGCCCCGCGCGCGCGGAGGCAAACCGACCGGCCCGGCGGTCGAGGCGGGCGAGCGTGAGATCGGTATCGATCATCCCTCCTTCGTCCTTGACCTTGGCGAACAGCTTACGAGCCGAGCGGCAAGCCTGGCCCGCGGCGGCGAGCTGGTTGCGCCGGTCGAGCAGGCCGCAGCGCCCGAGCAGAACGGTCGCCTCCCCGCCCCGATCCCCCAGCTGGAGGTAGAGCTGGCGCGCGCGGTCGAGCCCGCCTTCTGCCTCGTCCAGACGGCCGAGCTCCAACAGGACCATCGCCTGGTTGTTGCGCGACGCCGCCTCGCCGCGCGCGTCGGACGTCTCGCGCTGCAGCTCCAGTAGCTGCTCGAACGTCTCGACCGCTTCGGCTAGCCGGCCGAGTCTGCGCAGCACGATCGCGCGGCCGTTCAGGCCGTAGGAGACACCGGCCTGCCAGCCCGCCTGGCCGGCGAGGTCCGCCGTCCGGTCGAACGCCGCGAGCGCCCCGGGCAGGTCGTCGTGTACGGTGCGCAGCGCGCCGATCTCCTTCCAGGCGAGCGCCTCGCCGGCCGGGTTGGCGCCCGCGGCGTAACCCGCGCGCGAGGCTTCGGCGGCTTGAAGCGCCGGGTCGAGCCGGCCCAGCTGGCGTAGCGCGCTCGCCGCGAAGAACTGCGCCCGTGCGACGAGCAGCGGAGCGCCCGTCGCCCGGCCTTTCGCCGCGGCGAGATTCGCGGTGCGAAGTTGCTCGTCCAGGTTGCCGGTTGCGCCCGCCGCCTTTGCCGCGAGAATCTCGATCCGCGGGTCTTCGCCCCCAGGGGCCGGCAGCCGCCGAAGAGTGATCAACGTCGCGACGGCCCCCTCCGCCTGTTCCCCGGCCACCTGCGCGTTGGCCAGGCCGAGCCCGTATTCGAGGTTGCCGGGAAAGGCGCGATAGAGGCGTTGGTAGAGCGCGATCTCGGCCGCCTCGTCGTGGGTCAAGCCGCGGTGGCGCGCCTCGATCTCCCAGCGCTCCGGATCGGGCAGATCGGACGACAGCTCGAACGCCCGACGC
Organism: Thermoanaerobaculia bacterium; assembly: GCA_038248205.1. Classification (GTDB taxonomy): domain Bacteria; phylum Acidobacteriota; class Thermoanaerobaculia; order Multivoradales; family UBA5704; genus DASYKS01. The sequence goes on along the minus strand of JBBRUC010000004.1, from coordinate 52,484 downwards.
GCCGCCTCGCGCGCCTCGCGATCGTGCCCGAGGAGAGAGAGCGCCGAGGCGAGCGCCCAGGGTATGCGCGGGTTTTGCGGATCTTCGGCCGCGGCGCGTTCCAGGATCCGGCGCGCGGCCGGGGCGTCGAAGCGGCGCAGATCGGCGAGCCCTTCGGCGAGCGCCGTATCGCTCGGGCCCGCCGCCCGCGGCGGGCGACCGGCCCACCAAACGCCGGCCGCGAGACCCAGGGCGACCAGGACCGCCGCAATCGTCCCGGCCAGGGCGGAGCGCCGCCTCTTCGCCTGGAGAGGACTTGAACGGTTCGCCACCGGCGCGGCCGACGCCGTCGGCGAACGCTCCGGAAGGCTCCCCTCCCCGTCGAGCGAGCGGGCGACCGCCTCGGCGCTGCTCGGCCGGTCGGCCGGTTCGCGCGCGAGGCAGGCGAGGATCGCCCGCTCCCAGCGCGGATCGAGATCCGGGCGCCAGACCGAAGGGGGTTTCGGCTCCTCGTTGAGGCGCCGCAGGGCGGTTTGAAACGCGCCGCCCCCTTCAAACGGCAGATGGCCGGTCATCATCTCGTAAAGCACCACACCGAAGGCATAGAGATCGGAGGCGGCCGTCGCCACCTCGCCGCGCACCTGCTCGGGCGCCATGTAGGCGGGCGAGCCGAGAACGCTGCCCATCTGGGTGAGAGTCTCCGCGCCCTCTAGCGAAAGCTTGCCCGGATCGCCGGAGCCTTCGCCGCGCGCGAGACCGAAATCGGTGACCACGGCGCGGAGCTCCCCCTCTTCCGGCACCAGCATCACGTTGCCCGACTTGAAATCGCGATGCACCACGCGCGCCCGGTGGGCGGCGTCGAGCCCCGCGGCCATCTGGCGCGCGACGGCCAACGCCTCGTCGGCAGCCATTGGCCCCGAGCGCGCCAGCCGCTGCTCCAGCGACTCACCGGCGAGCAGCTCCATCGAGACCAGGACCAGCCCTTCGGGATCGCCCTCCCGCCGCCCGCGCGGCGGGGCGGCGAGCACCAGGTCATAGAGCCGGCAGACGTTTGGGTGGGTCACCTGCCGGGCGAGGTGAATCTCCCGTTTGAAGCGCAGCAGCAGCGCCTCTTCGGCGGTGAGTTCGGGGCGCAGCAGCTTGAGCGCCACCCGCTCGCCGAGCTCCGAATCCTCCGCTGCGTACACCTCGCCGGTGGCGCCGGTGCCGAGCAGCTCGATCACCTCGAAGCGCCCGGCCAGGCGGTAGCCCGGGCGGAGCGATCCCCGGGCGGCCATTCTCCGGTCGCCGTCCGCTCCGACAGACGCGCTCGCCTCGCTCATCTCCAACTCCATTTTGGAAACGCTGCTCTCCTGCCGGGCTTCCTCAGGCCTTGGTTTTCGATCTTGGTGTCCAGATTCTGACACCACGGACCCTCGATCGGAGGAATGCGTTTAAACTTGCCCGCTTCAACGAGACCACCTATGCCCGCCGCCTACCTGATCGACGCCTCGCCCTACATCTTCCGGGCCTATTTTTCGCTGCCCGACTCGATCCGCGACCCCGAGGGGCAACCCGTGCAGGCGGTGCACGGCTTCGTCTCCTTCCTGCTCAAGCTGATCGCCGAGGAGAACCCGAGCCACCTCGCGGTCTGCTTCGACCGCAGCCTGTCGACCAGCTTTCGCAACGAGTTCTATCCGCCGTACAAGGCGCAGCGGCCGTTGCCGCCACCGGAGCTTGAAGCGCAACTGGCCGCCTGCGAGGAGGCCGCCCGGGCGCTCGGCGGCGCCACCTTCTCCGACCACCGCTACGAGGCCGACGACCTGATCGCAACGCTGCTGTTCCGGCACGAACCGAAAGCAAGAGTGGATCTTCCGGCGGTGGTCGTCACCTCGGACAAGGATCTCGCCCAACTGGTGGGTCCCGGCGTCTCGTGGTACGACTTCGGCAAAGGGGAGCGCTTCGGCCCGGCCGAGGTGCTCGCCAAGTTCGGCGTGAACCCGTGCCAAATCGCCGACCTCCTGGCGCTCGCGGGCGATACGGTCGATAACATCCCCGGGGTACCCGGCATCGGTAAAAAAGGCGCCGCCGAGTTGCTCCTTCGCTACCCGAACGTCGAGGGCCTTTACGCCAAGCTCGACGAACTCACCCTGCGCACCGACCTGCGCGGCGCCCGCACCCTCGCGGCCAAGCTCGAAGCCGGCCGGGATCTCGCGTTCCTGTCAAAACGCCTGGCAACCGTCTCGACCGAGGCGCCGATCGAAGAGCCGTTCGACTTCGGACGCGATCTCGAATTCCGCGGCGCCGATCCCGCTCTCGTCGATCCCCTGTTCGATCGGCTGGGCTTCACGCGGATGAAGGAGCGGATCGGGCGCTGGCGGCTGGCCTCCGGGAGCTGGTAGCTACGGCGGGATCTGCGCGCTTTCGGTCGAGAACCGTTCGTAGTCTTCTGGAACGTCCAGGTCGGCTAGAGCGGCAATCGGCCAGGCGAGCGATACCGCGTCGCCCCGATGCCGCTTGACCACCTGCCGGCCGCAGCCGCCTCCGGTCATCGTCAAGAGTTCGGAAAAGAGGGAGCGGTCGTACAGCATGGGCGGGGCGTCGACCCCCTCGTAGTCCGAGATCACCAGCGACACCCGATCGTTTCGATACCGGGAGATCAAGGCGGCGATCATCTCGGGTCCAACATGCGGCATGTCGGCGAGCATCACCACCACCGCGCCAGTCTCGCCCGGGAGCGCCGTGATCCCGGCGTGGAGGGACGAGGTGATCCCATTCTCGTAGTCCGGGTTGATCACGGTCCGGCAGCCGAGCCCGGCGAGTTCGGCGGCAGCCCGTTCCGCCTCGTAGCCGAGCACGACCACGAGCGGAGCCACCCCTGCTTCGAGCGCCCGGCGGGCCGAGCGGTGGAGCAGGCTCTCGCCCGCGATTTGGAGTAGCAGCTTGTTACATCCCATCCGGCTCGAGGTGCCAGCGGCGAGCAGGATGCCGGAGACCGGGCGGATTCGTTCAGAGGGCATGGATCGGCTCCTCAAGGGTTCGCAAAGGACGCGGCTCGCGGCCGGCGACCTGGGAGAGCAACTCGGCGACGATCGACAGGGCGACCTGGCACGGGCCGTCGGCCCCGAGATCGAGCCCAACCGGACCGAAGACCCGCGCGGCGTCCGCTGGCCCGGCACCGATCTCGGCCAGGATCGCTGCGGTCCGCCACCTCGGTCCAAGCAGACCGACATACGGAAGCCCGGCCGCCAGCAGGTGGCGCGCCCACTCCCGGTCGTGCGCCAGCGAGTGGGTCTTGACCACGGCGAACGCGCCCGCGGGCAGGTCGATCTTCACCTCCCCGGGCCGACCGTGGAGCAAGCGAGCGGCGCGAGTAAACCAGGCCGGTTCGAGCAGCGCCGGGCGATGATCGACGACCGCCACGCGAAAGCCGACCTCCGAGGCGTACGAGACGAGTGGCCTTGCGTCGTCGCCGGCACCGCAGACGAGCAGGAACGGCGGGGCCGGCAGCTCCTCGACGAACTGCCCTTCGGCGGTTGCGACTCGGCCGGCATCCGTCACGTAGACGGCCCCTGCGTCGGCGCCGCTCACGGCGGTGACGATCGCGAACGGCGTTTCGCCGGCCAGGCGCTCGCGCAGTTCCCCGACCGCCGCGGCGAAAGCGCCCTCGGTAGCCGGCTGGATGAACACGTCGACCCGTCCGTTGCAGCCGAGGCCCAAACCCCAGACGATGTCCTCGTCGCTGCCGGTGCGATAGTGGCGGAGGCTCGGAATGTCGGTCGCGAGCACCTCCCGGGCGACCTCACGCACGTCGGCCTCCAGGCAGCCGCCGCTCACGCTGCCCAAAGTGCCACCCGATTCTTCGATCAGGAGCTTGGCCCCGGGCCGCCGGTAGGCGGAGCCGGAGATGTGGACCACCGTGGCGATCGCGGCCCTCTTCCCGATCACCTGAAGCTCGGAGATCCGAGCGACGATCTCACCGGTTTCCTGCCAATGGTTCATGCCGGCCCCCTTGGTCCGCGACCGGAAACGAAAATCTCACCCGGTCTCATGGACCGGAAGGCCGGAGATTGCCGAAATTTCACGCGGCGCCCTGCGCCATACTATGGTACACTCACTAATAAGCCCTAATTAGTCTCAGCGCTATGGCGCGATGAAGCGCCCTGACCTGTCAAGAGAATATGACTTGGTTCGATCCGCCACCTGGAGCGAGGAGAATTGGCCAATGCACAAAGCCGGCTTAGCATTCAGTATCCTCCTGTTGGCGGGACTGGGGGCTGCGAAAGGGCAGGTGCTCCCCAACCCCCTACCCGAGGACAATCCCCACGCCAAGGCAGTGGCCGATGAGCAATATCCGTCCGCCCGGGTCTGCGGCGAGTGTCACCCCAACCAGTTCAAGCAGTGGAGCAACTCGTCCCACGCCTACGCGAACTTATCGCCGATGTTCAATAAGTTCGAGCAGAAAATCAACGATCTGGCGCAAGGCACCATCAACTCGTTCTGCGTCCGCTGCCACGCGAGCGTCGGCACGGCCCTGGCCGAGCGGCGCGACATCGCCTGGTGGAACCGCAGCAGCGCGGCGCGCGAAGGCATCACCTGCGTCACCTGCCACCGGGTCGGCGAGGCGTACGGCAAGACCAACGCCGCGCGGCGGATCACGCCGGGCAACATCAACGAGCCCGTGTTCGGCCCGTTCGACAGCCGCGGCGTCCTGCGGGCGATCGAAAATACGCGGGAGTTCCAGATCCAGGTGAATCCCGTCGAAACCGACAAGCCCGGCTGGCTCAAGATTCACCAACAGGCCATCCAATCCGACCTGATCGTGAAGTCGGAGTTCTGTGCCACCTGTCACCAGGTGCAAGTCCATCCCGGCATCAAGCTCGAAACCGTCTGGGAAGAGTACCGGGCCTCTCCCGCCGCCAAGGACGGCATCACCTGCCAGCAGTGCCACATGAGCAAAAATCCGGGGCTGCCCGTCGGTTACGACAAGGGCTGGGCCGCGATCGTCAACGGCCGGTTCGTCAACGAGAACCGAGATCTCACCGATCACACTTTCGTCGGCCCGGGCTACCCGATCAGCCATCCCGGCCTCTTCCCTTTCAGTCCGGTGGAGTCCGATTACACCCCCGAGCAGTGGCTGACATTCGACTACCGGGACAAGTGGGGGAGCGACGAATTCGAGGCCAAGGTCGCCGCAGCGCCCCGTTCCTACACCTTCCCGCCGGAGTGGCGGAAGCTCGACGACCGCAAGGCGGCCTGGCAGACGGTGGAGGCCAATTTCGACCGGTGGGAAGAGCGAAAGCAGATGCGCATCAAGCTCCTGGAGAACGGCTCCCGCCTCGATGGCCCGTTCTTCGACGGCAGTCCCCAAGCCGGCAAGCCCTTCTCGTTCCGGTACAAGCTGACCAATCTCAACCGGGGGCACAACCTCCCCTCCGGCTCTCTCGGGGCGCAACCCGAATTGTGGCTCGACGTCTCGCTGATCGATCCCGACGGGAGTAGGGTCTGGGGAGCGGGTTACGTCGACAGCAACGGCGACGTCGCCGATTTCCAGTCCGCGGACGTCCAGGCGGGCAAGATCGCCCTCGACCACCAGCTCTTCAGCATGCAGGCCAAGTTCATCACCACCAACCTCAAGGGGACCGATCGGGAGATGTATCTGCCGATCAACCTGGACTTCGACCAGCTGCCGTTCATCCGGCCCGGGGGCGCGCCGACCTCGATACTCAATCATCCCCCGTTCGCGCGGATGGAAAAGCGCAGCATCCCGCCTCTCGCCACCCGGGTCGCCAAATACACAGTTCCGGGAAGGCTGTTAGCGAAAGTCGGCACCTATCGTCTTGCCGTGCGCCTGCGGGGCCGAACCGAGCCCATGTACTTCATGGCGTTCGTCGACGCCACGAGGGACATGAAGCGGGCCGAGAACGAATGGGTCACCGACACACATGCCTACGCCGTCGAATTCGTGGTCCGCTGAGAGAGGGCGAACATGAACGGAAAAGCGTGGACTGCCAACTCCCTCCTCACCAGACTTCTCTCCGGATTTATCGTCGGACTGCTCCTGCTCGTCCTCGGCGTCCCGCGAGCCTTCGCCGAAGACGCCGCTCCGGCCCCTTCGGCCGATGCACTTCAATCCGACGCCCCCCAAGCCGACACCGCGGGCGATTCTCCGGCCGGCGCCCCCCAACCCGGCGTCGATAGGAGAGGGGACCACGAGATGTCTCCAGAGGCCAAAATCCTCGGTCCTCTCAACGATCTCGACGTGCCGGCCGGGGGCTGGTTCATTCCCGACGCCCTCTACGAGGGACCCTACGACGCCCAGGCCCAGCTGGACATTTACGACAAGAAGCACATGAACCCCACGGCCAATCCGCCCGTCGAGTTGGGACGTCGCCTCTACGACCGGGGAGCCTACGAGCCCCGCCCCATCTGGTTCGGGGCGAAAAACCCGATCAACGCCCACTTGATGGCGTATGGCGACCTGCGGGTCGCCGCCGCCGCGTACGACAACGGCAAGCCTGGCGCAAACGGCAAGACCGACCAATCGGTGGTCGCCAGCCGTCTCAACCTCGACATGGACTTCGCCCTCACCGCCACCGAGCGGATTCACGCCTTCGCGCGCCCGCTCGATAAAAACGGCTCGTTTACCCGCTACCAGTTCCGCGGAGGGGCGAAGGACAACGAGTCCGTCGAGCAACTCGACTTCAATCTCGACACCCTCTACTTTGAAGGCGACCTCGGCGCCATGCTGCAAGGTTGGACCGGCAAGACCAACAAGATCGATCTGCCGATCGCCTTCGGTCGGGTTCCACTGTTCACCCAGAACGGCATCTGGCTCGATGACGCCTTCGACGGCGCGGCCCTGAGCATCACGGCGAAGAACAGCCCGTCGCTCGATATCAGCAACTTCGACCTCACCTTGTTCGCCGGTTTCAACCAGGTGACGACCGCCGCCGTTCCCGGTAGCAACGACCACGCCAAAGTGTTCGGCCTCGCGGGATTCGCCGACGTCCGGAGAGGATATTTCGAGCTCGGCTACGGCTACGTCGACGCTGACGACAAGGAATTCAGCTACCACAACGTCTCCGCCGCGTTTACCAAGCGGTACCGCGGACGGATCAACAACAGCGTCCGGCTGATCGGTAACTTCGGCCAGGACGCAACGACCAAGACGGCCGACGGGGTGCTGGTTCTGGTCGAAAATTCGCTGATCCCGCGGCGGTCGTTGAATGGCGTTCCGGGTGCGGTCAATCTCGTTCCCTACTTCAACTTCTTCGCCGGCTTTGATTCGCCGCAGCCGCTCGCGCGGGCAGCCGATTCCGGCGGCGTACTCAAAAACACCGGCATCAACTTCGAGTCCGACGGCCTGACCGGTTACCCGACGCTCGACGCTAGCGCGAAGGACTCCTACGGCGGGGCTTTCGGCGTGGAGTATCTGTTCGACCTCCACCGCCAGATCGTCTTCGAAGGGTCGGTGGTCGAACGGATGAGCGACAACCCGTTGGGGACCCAGTACGCCTTTGGAGCCCGCTATCAACGTCCGCTCAACAACGCCTGGATCCTGCGCCTCGATGCCATGCATGGCTGGCGGGAAGGGCAGAAAAACGTCTACGGAGCGCGGCTGGAGATTCGACGCAAATTGTGATCTAGCCTCGAAGCGATCAGAGAAGGAGGTTCTCGATGTCCATCATTCAGCTCCACGTCAATGGCAAGCGGTACTCCGTCGACGTGGACGGCGACATGCCCTTGCTATGGGCTCTGCGCGACGTCCTGGGGCTCAAGGGCACCAAATTCGGTTGCGGCATCGCGCAATGCGGCGCCTGCACCGTCCATCTCGACGGCCGGGCCGTGCGCTCCTGCGCCGTCGACGTAGGAGTGGCCTGCCTCTCCAAGATCACCACGATCGAGGGCCTGTCACTCGACGGCAGCCACCCGTGCCAGAAGGCGTGGGTGGAACTCGGCGTACCGCAGTGCGGTTATTGCCAGCCGGGGCAAATCATGTCCGCCGCGGCGCTCCTGGCCGAGCACAAGAAAGCGAACACCAAAGTCACTGACGACGACATCGACAACGCGATGAGCGGCAACATCTGTCGCTGCGGCACCTATCCTCGGATCCGGAAAGCGATTCAAGAACTCGCCGAGGAGGGTGCGTCATGAGCGGCATCGTCCGTGTCAGCCGCCGGGATTTCCTCCGTTACACCGGTGTCGGCGCCGGAGCTTTGGTGTTCGGTGCCAACGTCTCTTCGGCGGGGTCGCTCTTTCTGGCGGTCGCCAAGACGGTCGGCAAGGTCTACCGTCACCGATTCCCCCTCAACAATTTCGTCTCGATTCAGCTCGACGGAACGGTCGTCATCGTGTCCCACCGCTCGGAGATGGGCCAGGGCATCCGTTCGAGCCTGGCGGCCGTGCTGGCCGACGAGCTGGGGGCCGATTGGAGTCGAGTCCGGGTCGAGCAGGCCGACGCCGACGCCTCCAAGTTCGCGGTACAGAACCCTTTCGCGGTCCCAGGTTCGACCCCCGTCACGACCCTCGACGCGACGCCGCCGTTCCTGATTCCGGAGGAGGGCGCCCAGTTCACCGACAGCTCCCGCAGCATGGCCGCCTACTTCCTGCCTATGCGGCTCTTCGGTGCCGGCATCCGCCTCGTGCTGATCCGCGCCGCGGCGAAAAAGCTCGGCGGCGATGTCGGCGACTACGAAACGAAAGAGCACAAGGTGCGAAACAAAGTCAGCGGTCGCACCCTCGACTTCGTCGATTTGCTGCTCCTGGCCAAAAAGGTGCCGTTGCCGACCTACCAAGAATCCCTCGCCGCGCTCAAACAGCCCAAGGAGTGGAACTTCATCGGCAAGAAGATGCCGTTCGTCGATGCCCCCGACATGGTCCGCGGCAAGGCGGTCTACGGCGCCGACGTCGATCTACCCGGCATGCTGACCGCGATGATCGAGCGCTGTCCAGTGGCCAACGGCGAGGTGAAGAGTTTCGACGACACCGCGGCGCGCAAGGTGCCTGGCGTCGTGGACGTTGTCCTCGTCCGCCTGCCGATGACCGTGCCGGCGGGAGGGGTGGGCGCTGGATTTCTGCCGCATGCAGGGGTCGCCGTGGTGGCGAAGAATAGCTGGGCAGCATTGCAAGGGCGCCGGAAGCTCAAGGTCGAGTGGGACCTCGGACCGAACGTCGCCTATGACTCGAATACCTTTCGCGAGAAGCTCGAACAAGCGACCTCCCAACCGGGCAAGACCGTGCGACACCGGGGGAGCGAAGACGAGGTCGACGCGGCCTTCGCGTTGCCGAACCGCGTCGTGGAGGCGAGCTACTACGTTCCTCACCTCGCGCAAGCGCCGATGGAACCCCCCGTGGCCATCGCTCTCTATAAAGGCGGGCGCTGGGAGATCTGGGCTCCCTCCCAGGGTCCCCAGATCTTGCAGCAGTACGTAGGCCTGGCGATGCTGCACCCCAATCCGTTGGAATGGCTGGCTTGGGGAGAACCCGACGTTTTCGATCTTCCGGCCTACGAGTTTGTCGACAACCGTAGCTTCAGAGAAGGGCTCCGAAGAGCGCTCGGTTGGGATGAGGCCGCGGAGCTCAAGTTTAGAAGAGACCTCAAAAAGGAGATCGAAGAAAAGGTCAAGGTCCATGTGACGCTGCTCGGTGGCGGCTTCGGGCGGAAGTCGAAACCCGACTACGCGATCGAAGCGGCCTTCCTCGCCAAGAAGTTCCCCGGCGTACCGATCCGGGTCCAGTGGACTCGCGAGGACGACATCCAGTTCAGCTATTTCCAAGCGTGCAGCCTGCAATATCTAAAGGCGGCTCTCGACCTTGATGGGCATGCGACAGCCTGGCTGCAGCGGAGCGCCTTTCCCTCGTTCTTCGCGACACTTTTTCCGCCCCCGGACCCCCGTCTGCCCGAAGCCGTCCGGGAGCTCTTCACGCAAGCGCGTGCCCTCACTCACAATGGCGGGGAGTACCCCTATCTCTCGGCCATCGAACGTGGGCAGGGTCTCGAAGACATGCCTTTCGACGTGCCCCACCTGCGCCTCGAGAACTGCCCGGCCGATTCCCACATCCGTTGCGGCTGGATGCGCTCGGTCAGCAACATCTACCACGCCTTCGCCATCGGCTCCTTCGCGGACGAATTGGCGATCGCCGCCGGACGCGATTCCAAGGACTATCTGCTCGATTTGATCGGCGAAGGAAAGGTTCTCGACCTCAAAGCCGAGGGCGTCGAGCACTTCGACAACAACGGTTTTCCCGTGGTGCCTCGTGGAGAACCGGTCAAGGTGATGTCAAGTTACCCGCCCGACACCCGACGGCTCCGTGCCGTGGTGGAAAGGGCGGCGCAGGAGGCGGGCTGGGATGAGAAGGTCAAGAGGTACAAGGACACCGGCCGCGGCCTGGGCATCGCCGCCCACCGGAGCTTCTTGAGCTACGTCGCCATGGTGATCGACGTCTCGGTCAACGACATGAACGAGCTGACCATCCACGAGGTCCACGCCGCGATCGACTGCGGCGTCGCCGTCAACCCGGATCGGATCGTCGCGCAGATGGAGGGGGGCATCGTCTATGGCCTGAGCCTCGCCTTGCACGGGGAGATCACGGTCAAGGATGGGGCGGTCGAGCAGCACAACTTCGACGACTACCCGGTCCTGCGCCTCTACCAGACGCCGAAGATCAACATCCACATCATCCTGCACGATCTCGAAAAGCTGCCGCCGGACGATCCTCGAACGCAGCCGACGGGCGTCGGCGAGCCCCCGGTCCCCCCGGTCGCCCCCGCACTGGCCAACGCGATCGTCGCCGCGGGCGGGCCGCGCATTCGCGAGCTGCCGATGTGGGAGAGCTGGGAGACGAACACGGGCGAGTTGCCCAAAGTGAAAGTGCTCTGAATTTCAAAGAGCCCTCTTCCGAAAGCGGGAGAGGGCTCTTGGGTTCCTCCCAAAGGGAGGCCGAAAAAGCCTTGGCTCAGCCCTTCTCCCCCTTCACCGGCAGCTCGGACTTCGGGTCGTTGGCGTCCGTCCGCCAGCGGGGGTGGTGGAAGTGGATGACGAAGTCCCCGTTGTAGGAGGCCACCGCGCAGTCGAAGGTGATCTTGCCGATCCGCCGCCAGTTCTCGAAAGTCACCCTACGGTAGGCGTCGGTGAAGCCGCCGAACTTCGCCTGATCGGTCACTTCGATATGGAAAACCAACTTGCGCTTCGGCGCCGGATCGCCCGGGTCGTAGATCTGCGCCATCACCTCGTCGCGGAAATCGAGCCGCTCGCCGGGGATCCGCGGCTGTTCATCGGCGACCAAGAGGCGGATGTAGAGCGGTGAGAGGGTGGGCTCGGCGGGGCTCTTGCCCAGCTCAGCGATTTCGTAGAGTTGGCGCACGGAGCTTTCTTTGTTCACCTTGCCGAACAGCAGGCCGGTGATCAGGATGATCGGCAATCCACCGCCGCGGCGCAGCGCAGTCACGTCGGGCGCGTTTCTCAGCTCGGCGTCGTTGATGTGGGTGGAGAAATCGCCGCCGATGTCCTGTTGTGTGATCAAACCGGCGGTGGGCAGCGGCGCGGCATGCTCCGGGTCGGCGGTGGGATAGAGGCGCGCCACCAGCGAGAGCGAGCGGCCCGAGCCGCGCCGGGTTTCGGTGCAGCAGGTGGAATAGCGCGCCGCGAGGAGCGCCCGGCTCCCCTCGCGAAAGTAGCCGGAATAGGGGGTGGCTTCGGTGATCTCCCACTCGCCGAACAGGATGATCCCATTGGTGTGCAGCAGGCGCCGGTAGCCTTTGTCGTCGGGTCCCCAGCGCAGATCGTTCCGGGTCGAGACCGTGCGCACGGCCGCCTGGCGGAAGGTATACGGCCGCCCCCCGGGAAGGATGCCGCGCAAGACCCCGCCGAGAGCCACCTTGTGGACCGGCAAAGCCGGCACTCCGGCGGCCCCCCAAATCTTCTGATAGGGGTTGGAGAAGGCCGCTTCGTGTACCTCCGAAAAGCGGGACCCACGGAACGCGAGATCCTCTGCGGTGAGCCCTTCCTCGCCGTAAAAGGTGACCATGGCTTCGCTCCTTTAGCCGCTGGTTGGCTGCGGCGCCGACGGCGCGATCGCCGCGAAAAGGGACGGCAGGTCCGGGAATGGCCCGGCACCGCCAAGCTGGTGTACCAGGTGATAACCGAGCGCGCGGTAACTCTCGAACTGGGCCTCGGTAAACCACTGGTCCGAGGTCGGTTCATTCGGAAAGGTCGGAGAAGAGCGCGAATAGCCGAGGACATCCGGAGGCAGCGGCGCCCCTTCGGCGCGTAAGGTCGGCTTGACGTAGAGCAGCCAGCCGGGCTCAGCCGTCGGGCCATCGACGCATTCGTAGTGGATCTTGCCCAGGGCGTAGAAGAGCCCCGAGCCGTCCGCGTTGCGCGACAGGATGCGGATCTCGTCCGAGAAATCGATCGGAATACCGAAGTCGGTCCGCACCTTGCGCACCAAAGAACCGAGTTCTTCGAAGTTGTAGTCCTGGTCCTGCCCCGCATCGCTCGCCACGATGAAACGGCAGCGGCGCAAGACCATCTCATAGACTCCCAGGTTGTCGAAATGACCGCCGTCCGAAAGGCTGACGTAGGCGTGCTTGCGGTCGGTCATCCCCAGCAGGTCGGCGAACAGCGGCTTCCAGGCGTGCCGCGGACCGGAGCGGCCGAACACCTTCGCTCCGTATTCGTTCGGATTGCCGAGCCAGCTGCCGAGACGGACGTTGAACAGCGTGAGCAAGAAGGCGATGAACGGCGAGGAGTGGTACCCGGCGCTCGGGTTCGCCGCCGCACCGGAGATGGTCATCGCGGTTCCCAGCGAGATGCCGTCGGGACCGCCGTAATCTTTCGAGCGGCGATACCCTTCCTGAAAGTTGCCGCAGTACAGAGGCGTCATGGAGAACGATTCGGCCTTCCGCTGCTGCCAGGCCAACTTGGCACTGCCCACGAGGTTCAAGGTGACGTTGATCACCGGCAGCGGAGAGGGGGTCGCACCCTTGGCGAGTTCGTGGAGCGGCAGGTTGTCCTTGGGGTCGAAACCGGTGAACGGATCGGGTTTGCGCTCGAGGTTCGAAGCGCCGAGATAGGCCCGCGTGAGGCGGTTGCGATAGAGCCCCTGGGCCGAGAAGCGGTTGACGTTGACCACCCAGCCGAGCAGCCAGGAGAGGGCGGCGAAGCCGAAGGGGACGAGGAGGAAGACCAAGAAGACCTCGAGCAGCGTCCCAGCTTCCTGGAGCCTGGCCTCGGGCGCGGGCTCCCACAGTTTGGCGAGGTTTTCGAGCCTGAGGCCAAGGGTGCCCCAAAGCAACTTTCCAGCCGCGAAGACGTTGAACCGCGCGAGCAGGACGACGAGGAAGGCCGCGGTGAGCGGCGCGGCCAGCCGGAGCGCCAACTCTTTCCCCGGCGACGGTGGCTCCTTCGCGGTTTCCGTCGGCCGCCCTCCCGTCTTGCGGCTGGCGCCCATGAATATGGTGACCAGGGTCGAAACGAGCCCCGTACTGCCTAAGCTCGCGAGACTGGCCCCGCTCACATCAAGGAACCCCCCGAAAACGACCAGTGCGCTGACCCCCATCCACCCGATGGCCAACAGCAGGACCCACCCCGAGAGGCGAGCCCACCACTCCCTGTCGGCGTACCCGATTTCGCTGTGCGGCGTCTCACCCGGCTGGGCCGGTTGGTCGGCCTCCCCGAGGCTCGCGAAGGCGACGAAGAGAGAGCGCGCCAAAAGGTAGAGTCCGAGCAGGATGGGGACTGCCAAGACGACGAAGAAGCCGGGCTTCTGCCGCAGCCAGGGCAGCCAGGAGAGAGTAATGCCCTGCAAGATGATCGCGGCGACGACTCCTGAAATGACCAGGCCGAGCAGGTCGGAGGAGGCGGGTTCCCTGACCTCCTGGCGGCCGGCCGTCAGACGGCCGAGAACCCAGCCGAGGAGCGGGATACCCACGCACCAAAAAAGGCAAAAGAGAAAGAGGGGCTCCGGCTCGACGGGCGGCGACCACAGGCCGACGAGAGCGAGGAAGAGGCTCGACAGCCAGAGCGGGGCGACCCCGAAGAGGACGATCCGGCGCTCGTCCGGCGGCACCCGACGCTGGTTGCGGAAGTGGTAAATCATGGTGCCCGAAAACAGGGCGGATGCCGCGGCGGCCCACAGCCCCCACTGCGCCCATTCCACCGACTCGGTCGCTCCGCTGGCCACGATGAGACCGACCTGCGGAATGCTGATCACGGCCGCCAGGGCGGGGAGCAAGACCAACCAGTTGAGCAGCAGGTTCCGCACGATCAGCGCCCCGGCGGTCCAGGTGTCGGCGGAAAACAGGCCGACCCGAGGGGTGAGATAGTTGCTGTACTCGCGCAAATGGGTGAGCGACGGCGCCTCCGGGCAGAGCGGATCGAACCCTTTGCGCTCCGCCGGATCGACCAGCTCCTTCTGCACCTCTTCGATCGGCCGACGGTACAGCCAGGCCTTGAGCCAGCCGGCGATGTAACCGCCTCCCGAGACGCTGGAAAGATAGTCGAAGCGCGAGAGGAGCCCCATCTTCGCGAAGGCCTGGATGACCCCCAGGTTGAAGGTCGCGCTGCGAATGCCGCCACCGGAAAAGCAGAGGGCGCTCAGACCCTTCTCGCGCGTCCAACCGCCGATGCGATGGAAGAGATCCTTGAGCTCTGGAGTCGCTTCCTCGGGTTCCCGGCGCTTCAGGTGCAGCAGCTCGTCCCAGAGGACCTGGACGAAGTGGATCGGACCTTGCGGACCTTCCGGTGCGGGCTTCGACACGATGACTCCTCCTTTTCGCGGCAGCCTTTGAGCTTCAGAGATTCATGGGGCCGCGCAGGCGTCGGCGAGGATCACGTCGCTCGCCTTCTCGGCGATCATGTAGACCGCCGACACGATGAACAGGCCCGGGATGCGCGGGAAGACCGAGGCGTCGACCACCCGCAAGCCCTTCGTACCGCGGACGCGGAATTTGCTGTCGAGAACCGCCATCGGATCGTCGTCCGCACCGATCTTGCAGGTGCAGGAGGCGTGGTGCCCCCAGGCCTGGTCGCGCACGTATTGTTTGAGGTCTTCTCGTCTGTGGAGCGTTTCGCCCGGCAGCACTTCTTTCTCGACCAGGCATTGATACGTCTTGGTGATGCCGAGGATGAATTCCAGCCCGTCCACCACCGCTTCTAGATCGGCACCGGTGGTATCGGTCCCTTCCTCGAAATAGTGGAAGTTGATCTCCGGCGTTTCGAGCGGGTTTTTTGAGCGGATCGCGACACAGCCGCCGGTATTGTTGGTATGACCCTTGAGCACGGTCCAGGAGAAGTAGTCGCGCGCCTCCTGGATGACTTTCGAGTATCCGAGGAAATAGCCGTAGAAATGGGTCACCAGGCCGAACAGGAAGAGATCGGGGTCGACTTTGTCGGGAGAGGAGCGGCGGATGAAGGCCATCGCGGCGCCGTTGGTGGTGTAAACGCCACGGCCCTCCTGCCACTCTTTCAATTGCGGATCGGGCTCCTCACCCGGCTCCGGCGGCTTCAGGGTCGCGCGCTCGAACGAGGAGAACCGCTTCTTCATCCGCAGGACGACCGAGATCTCGTAGCGGTCCTGGAGATTGGCGCCGACCCCGGGGAGATCTAAGACGGCCGGGATCTCCTTTTGTTTGAGCAGCTCGGCCGGGCCGACGCCGGAGAGCTGCAGGAGCTGCGGCGTATTGAAGGCGCCGCCAGCCAGGATCACCTCGCGCCGAGCACCAACCTGCCGCGTTGTCGCCTGCGCCTCGGGTTGGTGCATCGCGTCGGCACTGTAGAGATGCTCCCCTTCCAGGTACTCGACACCGGTCGCCCGCTTGTCGCTGTCGAACACCACGCGGGTGACAAGGCAGCCGGTGCGCAGGGTCAGTCGATCCGGATGCTGCTTTTGGACATCCAGCAGTCGCTCCCGGCTTCCCGTCCGCCGGCCCTTGGCGCGTGACAGAGGGACCTGCCGGAACCCCTCCGAGCGCCCCGTCACCGACCGCCAGCTGTTCGGATCGCCGAACGTACACAGCCAGAAGACGACGTGCTTGATCACCTGCCCGAGACCGGCGCCCGAACTGAACAGGCTTCTCACCACCGACCCCTCGACCACCCAGCTCAGAATCTTGTCGGCCAACAAGAGTTTGATGTCCGCCTCCTCGGTGCACAGCCAGCCGGAGAAGCCGTGGCGGCTCGGGTTCCAACCGAAGTGGCGATGGAAAAAGCGTACGATCGGTCGGTATTGACAGTTCTCCAGCCGCTCGTAGTAACGCCGCATCGACTCGGCGCTCCACGAGGAATCGCCGGTCAGCTCGGCGATCCCGTCCCAGTCGCTGTTGTGCGGGTAGACGAGAATCATCGCGTTGTGCGCCGTGCAGCCGCCGAGTGTGCCGGCGCGGGGATAAAAGATCCCCTTCTTTTCGTGCTCGTACTTGGTGTCTTTCCTCTGCTGTGCCTCGTCGGCGTAGTGACGGACGAAGAACTGCCAGGACATTCCCGGCTCTTCCGAGGCGTTCGGGTGGAAGGCCGGAACCTGGTAGTTGTAAGCCTCTTGCGAGCCTTCGCTCGGCGGACCGCCCCCGGCCTCCAGCACCAACACGCGGTGCCCGGCGAGAGCGAGATTAGCGGCCAGGGGGCCGCCGCCGGCCCCCGACCCCACGACGATGTAGTCGAACTCCTCGTCCATGCCGATCTCCCCCTCGCCCCTAAACCTCCTCGCCCCTAGAGCGTCTTCAAAAACTCGATCAGCGCCCGCTTGTCGTCATCCGACAGAGCCGGTTCTCCCGGCACCTTGCCGGTACCGAAATAGTGGCCGCGGTTGACCTCGAAGTCCGGACACTTGCTGAACTTGAGCATCGGCTCGACCAGGTTGGCGAAGGCCTTTCGCGCCTGCTCGTCGGTGGCGCCCTTGGGCAGGCTCTTCAGATCGTGTTTGATGCGCACCAGGAGATCTAGGATCGCTACGTCTCGCTTAACCCGCTCCGCGGCATTCTGGGGCTCGCCCAAGAGGTCGAGATTGGTGAGCAGGTTGACCGGTGTGCCGTCCGGGATCGGTCCGATCTCGATGCCGTCCTTGCCGATCACCGCCGGGGCGATCGCCCCGACCGCGCCGCGCAGCTTCCTGAGCCGCTCGGGGACGAAGCCGGAAGGAACCCGCAGATAGCTGCTGCCCTCCGTGCGGTCGATGACGCCGAACACCCTATCGCCGAACACCTTGTCCTTGTCGCGCTTCTCGGGCCAGAGCATCTGTTCGATCGAGGCGTTGAACGAGCGCATGCGCCCCTCGACCGAGGGCTCGGGGTCGAACGGCCCGACCGTGTTGTTGAGCAGGAAGGGCGCGGTAGACCAGAGGCTGATCAGCGAAGCGGGACGGGTGTAACCGCGGCCGCCCGCCGGCATCTTGAACTGGCGCTCCTCGCCGGTGTATGGATGATGCACGGTGATCGTGCCGACCGACGGCAGATCCTTGTAGGACCGCGAGGAGAAGTTGTCCCAGATGTTCCCCTCGATGGCGTTGGTGGCCAGCGGGCTGCAGGCGTTGGTCTGTAACAGCGTCACCGGCACCCGCAGCTCGGTCGACAGGAAGTTCTGGTCGAGGAAGTCCGGCTCCATTACGATCTTCCTCATCGCGGCCTTGAACTCCTCGGTTTGGGTCCACTCCCAGTAGCGGTTCCAGCAGTCGAGGTACCCCGGGCCGGCGCAGATCCCGACATCGGCGACCGGTGCCCCCTCCGGCAGCTTGCTCGAATGGCAGCGCGCGCAAGTTTCGGCGAAGACGACCTTGCCGCGATCGAGCACCTTGGCGTCCGTGCTCAGGTAGGCCGCTCCTCCCGGCGCGTCCTTCAGCAGGTGCGGCGCCGTGCTCTTCAAGAAGAAGAGGGCGAGATCCGGCGTCTGCTGCTCGGTCGCCAGCCAATAGCTCGAATTCTTCCGCATCACCGCGATCTCGATCGGCGTGATCGGCTTGCCGCCGATCAAGGGCTTGAAGTGCAGCAGCCATTCCTCGCTGAACAGGCCGATGTTCAAGAACACCCTGTTCAAGGCGCCGAGTGCGCCGACCGAGTCGGAACCGTCCTTCAGCACCCGGGGGGTGAACACGGTGTCCGGCGCCTGGAACGACGCGCTGAGCGCTGTGGTCTGCGGGAATTCGTGGAACTGCCGGTTGTTCAAGCCGCCGCCGGCCAGCGTCTCCTTACCCTGGTGCTGGGCGTTGGCCAGCCGCCAAGCCACGCCGTAGACGGCGTTCATGGTGCGCGGGTTGTTGATGTTGTCGGTGGAAACCAGCGAGGTATCGAGGGCGCCGGGCCGCGAGGTGCGGAAGAGCTGGTAGGCGAAGCTCGAATCCCGGTCGGTCTTGTCCCAGTTGAAGATGTTGTCGATCCAAAGATACTGCGCGCCGACGTTCGAGGAGAGATCGGCCCACTGCGGATTCTCCGGATCGGCCGGCGGATGGACCGGGTTCGGCCCGACGTGACAGAAGCCGCACGACATGCCGACCCGGTAGGGCTTCACCAGATCCTTGCGCAGGAAATACTTTGAGTCGCTGTAGTACTCCTCGGGCTTCCACGCCGCCTTCGCCTTCTCGTCGAAGGCCGGATTGGGGAAGAGCCGGAGCCCGACGATCCCGGTCGGCTCGCCGTAGTACGAGCCCACCGGCACGGTATCGCCGCGCGCCCCGAGCTTCACTCCGGCGTATTTGGCCTCGTTCTCGAACGGATCCGGAGGACAGTCGGGACGCCGCTGATCGAGCCAGAGGCCGTGATGTTCGGGATCGGGTCCCTTCGCCTCCTCGAAGCAGGGCTCGTTGACCAGACCCAGATAGTGCCAACGGTTGGAGCGGCCGTAGCCCAGCTCGGGTTTGGACGAGATCGTCTTCAGCAGGTCGAGCGTGCCGACGCTGTCGCCCGAGATCGTGTCCCAGAAGCGATCGTTGCCGCCGGTCCAGACGATCCAGTTGTTGCGCCCCTTGACCTCGGCCGGGGTCAAGGGCACGCCGCCGTCCATGTCGTGGAAATAATCTTCGTCAGCCGCCGGGAAGGTCTCCGCCGTGCGGTGGGCCTGCATCGCTTCGTCTTGGACCGGCCCCTTTTTGGGGCAGCCCCAGAAGGGCAACAGAACCAGAGTGAAGGCAAGGACTACGAAAATCGAACGCCGATTGAACATGGCATTGCTCCTCGGTGCGGAGCCAGGCCCACGAACCAACTCACCCGCGAACGGATTTGAGCGTGGCTACGGCTCCTCTGTTCAGTGATTCTCCCAGGATATTACGCAAAAGCTGCGTTCGCAGTCAAGCCCTGTCGAAATTTAGCTCGCGGATCTAGGGCCGCGCGAAGTCGACGGAAAATGTGCTACGCTACGACTTAGGAACTATTGATCAACAAAAATCACTGACGCTCCAGCCAGCCCGCCAGAGAGGAAGGCCAATGCTTTATCCACGCCATCTTGTTTTCTTCGTGCTCATTGCCGTGGCTTCGGCTGCTAATGCTCAGCCCCCTCCCGGCCCCGAGGAAGATCCACCGACCTACGATCCCTATCCCGGCGAGCCCCAAGAAGACCCCGGCTCGTCGCTCGATCCGACGTTCCTCGAATACACGTCGCAGCTCGGCGAGCCGCAGGAATCCTACGACGGCGACCCCTCGCTGCTCGACGATCCCAACAATTACCCCCCCGAGATGGTCGGCACCGGGCCCTCGTTCGGCCTCTTCACCGTCGAAGACGCTGCCGCACAGGTTCCCGACTGCAAGACCTTCCAGCGCACCGGCCGGTCGGTCACCCCGATCGGCCTCTCGGCATCGAACCCTCGCTACCTCTCGTTCCGCGGCAAGTCGAACGTCTACGTCGGCTGGTCCGCGGACGCGGCCTGCCATCACAAGCTCAACAACCCGGACTTCTGCCACGCCGCGATCGACGCCAACCCCGCGGCGACCCCACCCCAGGCGGCGGTGCCCGCCAACTACTCCGAATTGCTCACCAAGTTGCGCGGCCCCGTTGCATCTACCGCCCCTCCGCAGCTACGCAAGCTGCGCCTCTGGGTCAGTCTGGCGGGGGACACGAATCCCGCGAACGTGCCATTTCAGACGGTAGGCGACCCGGCGACCGCAACCGGCTATTGGCGGCTCGACGGAGGCGCCGATGGACAGGGCTACAACCATGACTATTTCGACCGCCTGCGCACCGTGGTCAACAAAGCGCGGCAGCTCGACCTGGTCGTCGAGATCACCTTCTTCGCGCCGTTTCAAGGCAAGCCTTTCGATGGTGGCCCCTGGTCCTTCGCGGGGGGGCATGCAAAGGCACTGAATGCCCAAGGCATGCTCGATCGAGTCGGCTTTAGCCAGAAAGAGTTTTTCGTGGTCGCCGGCCCGACGAACGACAGCGTCGCCGCGGCCCGCAATCTGCGAATGCGCGACTACCAGCGCAACGTGATCCTCTGGACGATTCGCGAGCTTTGGTGCTTCGAGAATGTTTGGTACGAGATCGCCAACGAGCCCGAGGATAAAAAAGTCGACCCGATCGCCGTCGCCGCCTGGCAGAAGACGATGATCGACCAGGTCGAAAAGATCGAGAAGGACTACCTGAAATCTGGCACCAACCCCACCGGCTCGCTCCAGCGGCGCCACCTGATCGCGGTTCAGCCGTGGACAGCAACCGGCGCAACCCTGGCCTTTCAGGATCCGCGGATCTCGATCGTCAGCAGCCATTACACGACCGTGGTGACCGACCGGCTCGAGACACTACCGAGCGGGACGAGTCGAGCCCTGGACCTCGGAGGAATCCTTCTCTCTCGCGCTTACGCTTTGAAGATGAGAGTTCTGGGCTTCAACGAAACGAAGATCACCCCTGTGGATGGCAGCGCGGGCGACCGTAGCCATTTAAACGGCGTACTCCAGAACAACATCACCACTCCGCGCCCGGATTCGTCGAGGGCCGAGGCATGGGAATTCCTGCTCGGCCAGGGGGGTACCTACGACAACTGGAGTTACAACTCGAAAACCGGGTTCGTTTCCCCCGTGACCCAACAGATCCGCGACCAGCTCGTTAAACTTCAAGCCTATTTTGACACTTTGCCCCTCGACAAGCTCACGCAGACGACACCCGAACCTCCCGCCGCCTGGGTGACAAACATCTCACGCTATCCCAAGGATGGGGTGCCTTGGGAGTCGAACACCAGCTCGTTCAGGTATTAGGCGGGCCTCCAAACACCAGACTGGACAAACGGACGCCGATACGTTCTCTACAGCCACCACAGTACGCCCAGATGTCGAAAGGCCAATTCGGACAATGGGGAACAGGACTATATCTCGACAGGATGTCCCCGCGATGTCATTACGGGGCTACCGCGGTTCCTCTCCTTCGGTGGATATGACAGCCGCATCTGGACCCAGGCCACCAAGCGCTACAAGGACTCCTTCGCAGTCAATCTCGGGGCCAGCCCCGGCAGCTTCGTCGTGCTATGGATCGATCCGGCTTCAACGGTTCAGCTGAAGCAGCAGAAGGTGGTCTGGAAGAAGACCGACCCAACCTGCACTGCTCCCGCGTGCATGGTATGCACCAACGCAGCCAACTGCGCCATTCAGTCACCAGCCTACGACTTCGACATTCTCCTAGATGTGGCGCAACTACCCTAGACTCCCCGCGAGAGGCCGACAATGACGAACCGAAAAAGGATCCTTATCGTTGGGGCGCTGCTTCTATCCGCCCTACCGGCCGCCGCTCAGCCCTTCGGCCGAACCTTGACTCCCGGAGAGGTCGCCTGCGAGGAACGCCAGCTCAATCGGCTGGTTCGCCGCATTCGCATGAGCGTCGGCGGCTCTGCCTTTGACACAAACCTGTATCTCTGGCGAGGTGCGGAGAGCGGGGGAATGTATCCCGGCGTTGCGAGCTTTGGCTTTCTCCGCCACGATAACTTGGGAGAAAGAATACGCACCGAGGAGCAAGTCGCCTTTGACTTGATCCTTAAGCAAGAGGAAGATTTCCTCAATCCCTCGCGGCGTCTTTTACCCCAGGCGACTCTCGTCCGCCGGGATGCGGCATCGAATCTACGCCCGGCCGACGCTCCGATTCCTTACACCTGGGTGGGTTTCGATCTGGCGCCCGTGCTCGCGGACTCCGGAGAGTTCCTCTTGCCGATCACGATCACCAGTCGCCGTGCCGCAGGCGAAGGGCAGAGCGACCGCGCGGGCAGGGGCCTTGTGACCGCGGACCTCTTGTCGGTCTGCCACCACGAGGTCACGCCGTTCGATCTGCGCGTCTTCTCGATCCTTGCCCGGACCGTACGGGCTTCGGAGTGTTGGAGCGATCCGTTCAGTTGCCCGGTTGGGCCCCTCCCCCACAAGAGCGTGATCTTCCGTGGAGAAGAACCCCTTTCCTATCGCATCAACCTTTTTACCTACTTCGCTTCCTGTGACGATGACGACAATTGCAGCTACGGCGAAGCGGATACGGCCTTCCTGTTCCACCTCGAAGTCGATTCGGCCGGGCGCCTCACGATCGGTGACGTTCAAGCCCTACCCTTTTGCACGGGTGGCCCGATTGAAGATCAAATCGGGTGCTCGCAATCTCAGAATCCGCATCTCGGTGTTTATGTACTTCCCCCTATCCGGCCGGGCGTGGATCAACAGGGCGAATCGGAGTTTCGACGAGCGGCATTCCTGAACGTAGATGATGTCGTAAGCGACTTCAACATCCTTGAAGCCGACGTGAACTGGGCCGACCTGCTGCGGGACAGCGCCTGGAACCAGGGATTCGATTGGGCGGCGGCACCGGTGAATAGCTGCTCGGCGGAGCCTTGATAAGTCGTCGGATCTTTCTTTCGGCGGCGCTCCTTCTATCCGCCCTGCCGGCCTCTACAGCCCCCGCGGCCTTGCCAAAGTCGCTGGCGGCCGAGGACTTTGCCGAGGCCAGTTACAGCCCGCGCGGCCGGAGCGCCCGTTCGAGCGCTCCCAACAGGGCGTCGACTCCTACGGCCAAGAGGGCGGCCGGGAGCGCGCCGGAGAGGATGCGGCGGTTGTCGGCGAGCTGGAGGCCGGTGATGATCGGCTCGCCCAGGCCTCCGGCTCCGACGAAAGCGGCCAGTGTCGCGGTACCGACCGTCAAGACCGCCGCGGTGCGGATTCCGGCGAGAACGATCGGCAGAGCGAGCGGCAGCCGCACCTGGCGGAGCACCTGCCCCTCGGTCATGCCGAGGGCGAGCGCCGCTTCGACCGCCCGGGGATCGGCGTCCCGCACTCCCGAGTAGGTATTGCGGACGATCGGGAACAGCGAGTAGATCCAGAGCGCCACGATCGCCGGGCGGGCTCCTATTCCGAGCCAGGGGAGCATGAAGGCGAGCAGCGCGAGCGAGGGGATCGTCTGGGTGATGCCGAGCAGGCGGATCGCCGGCTCGGCCAGGCGGCGGCGGCGTTCGAGCAGCAGACCGAACGGCACGGCGACCAAGACGCCAAGCAGCAGCGCGAGGCCCGAGAGGCCGAGGTGCTCCAGAGTCCGCCGCCAGAGGGCCGCGCGCTCTTCCACCAGATAAGCGAAAAACCCCGCCCGCTCGCGCGCTTTTCCCTCTTCCGGCGGGCGCGCTCGCGCCGCGGAGGGATCGGCCCCTAGACCGAGTTCGGCGAGAACGTCGCGGGCGACCGCCGTTTCGCTCTCTCCGTGTTCGAGCCGAAAATTGACCGCCCGCATGCGCTCCTCGTCGAACGCCCCGGCGAGCAGCCCGAGCACCGCGCCGACCTCCGGGTGTTTCTGGAGCGTCTCGCCGCGGACGAGCGCCGCCGCCTCGTACGGTGGGAAGAAATCGCGATCGTCGGTGAGCACCACGAGGCGGTGCTCGATCAGCCGGGCGTCGGTCGTATAGACATCGAGCGCGTCGATCTCGCGTCTGCCCGCCGCCTGGTATTTGATCGCGTGTTCGAGCGAGCGGACCGAGCCGAAGTGCAGGCCGTAGGTCTTCTCAAGCCCCGGCAGCCCATCGTCGCGGCCGACGAATTCTTGGCCGAACCCCGCCTTCAATCGCGGCGCGATCTTCGCGAGATCCGAGAGGGTGTGCATCCCCTCGCGTTCGGCCAACTCTTTGGGCACCGCGATCTCGAACGAGTTTTCAAAGCCGAGCGGTACCAACCAATGGAGGTCGAAACGATCGAGAAACTCGGCGCGAACCCGAACGAGCGCCGCCGCCCGGCCACCGGTCGAGGTTTCGCCCAGGATCGAGACCAAGCCGGTCCCGGTGTATTCAGGGTAGACGTCGATCGCCCCGGTGCGCAGCGCCTCGAAGCAGATCTGCGTACCGGCCATCCCCAACCGCCGCTCGACGCGAAGCCCCGTCCGCGCCTCGATCAGCTGGGCGAACACCTCGCCGAGCAGGCGGCTCTCCTCGAAGTTCTTGGAGCCGACGATGATCGAGTCCCGCGCGGCGAGGGGAAAAGCGGCGAACAGACCCAGCAACAGCCAGGCGAAGACGTAGGGGGGCAGCGTGCCTGCCCCCGGGCGGAGGCAAGCTGCCCCCCTACGAAATTCTCTCTCGGCGGCTCTACTCATGACTCATGCGCGCTCCGCCGCGAGAGCGCGAGATCGAGCAGCGCCTCGACGTACGGGTCGGCCGGCCGCCGCTCCAGCTCCTCGGGCGTGCCGATCTGGAGCAACCGCCCGGCGCGCAGCACCCCCGTCCGGACCGCGAGCCGGAACGCCTCGCCGAGATCATGGGTGACCAGAACGGCGGCTTTGCCTAGCGCCGCGGTCCATGCGGAGAATTGCAGGTGCAACTCGCGCCGGGTGAGCGCATCGAGCGCGCCGAACGGCTCGTCGAGCAGCACGATCGGCGGATCGGCGGCGAGCGCCCGGGCAAACGCCACCCTCTGGCGCTGGCCGCCGGACAGCTCGCTCGGATAGCGACCGGGATAGGCCGAATCGGAGAGGCCCACCAGCTCGAGCAGCTCGCGGGCGCGCTCGCGCCGCCGGGGCGCTTCCCACCCGAGCAACCGGGGAACCGTCTCGATGTTTTTCTCGACCGTCCAGTGCGGCAAGAGGCCGCCGTCCTGCGGCACATAGCCGAGCCGCCGCCGGAGCGCCACGGGGTCTACTCCCGCAATGTCCTCGCCGGCCACCAAGACCTTGCCGGAGGTCGGTTCCAGCCGCCGGTTGAACAGGCGCAGCAGCGTCGTCTTGCCCGAGCCGCTCTCGCCCACCAGGGCTACCGTCTCCCCCGCCGCCACTTCGAACGACACCCCGTCGAGCGCCCGGGTACCCTCGGGGTAGACCTTGACCACGTTCTCAACAGCCAGCGCGGGGGGCATTGGAGTCGAGCTTCTCATAGACCCGCTATAATCGGGCTCCCGTTCAAGTTTCGACGGGATTTTCGAGCCGCCACCGTCCCCTGTTCCTTTGTCCGGCGCCCCACGGTTCGAGGGAGCGCCGTTTCGTGGTCTCGCACCGGAGAACCCCATGCCTACGAAAGCTCGCGTCGCCATCCTCGAGACGAAGCCGGACACGGTCCTCGAAGACGTCGGACGCACGATGGAATTGGCCGAGGTGAAGAAGTACCTCGATCCCAAGGCCACGACGATCCTCAAGGACAACATCTCCTGGCACTTCCCGTTCCCGGGCGCCAACACGACCCCGTGGCAGCTCGAAGGGACGATCCAAAAGCTGCGGGCCGACGGCTACTCGGACCTGGTCTGCGTCCAGAACAACACGGTGGTGACCGACCCGAAAAAGGGCGAGCGGCTGAACCGCTACCTGCCGATTCTCGACCAGTACGGCGTGCCGGTGCGCTACAACTGCTTCGCCGACGACTTGAAGTGGATCACCTACAAGCCGAAGGGGAAGATGCTGGTTCTGCCCAAGATCTACCCCGAGGGGATCACCATCCCCGAGTTCTTCCTGGGCAAGAACATCGTCCACCTGCCGACCGTCAAGTGCCATATCTACACGACGACCACCGGCGCGATGAAGAACGCGTTCGGCGGCCTGCTGAACACCCGGCGCCACTACACCCATAGCTGGATTCACGAGACGCTGGTCGATCTGCTGACGATCCAGAAAGAGATCCACAGCGGAATCTTCGCGGTCAAAGACGGGACGACCTGCGGCAACGGCCCGGGACCGCGGACGATGATTCCGGTCGAGAAGAACCTGATGCTCGCTTCCGGCGATCAGGTGGCGATCGACGCCGTGGCGGCCAAGCTGATGGGCTTTGACCCGATGTCGATCAAGTACATCCGTCTGGCTCACGAGGCGGGTTTGGGCTGCGGCGACCCGCGCGACATCGAGGTGGTTGGCATGGACATCTCGAACATGAACTTCAAGTTCACGGTGGGCGACAACTCAGCCTCCCGGATCGGCGACGCGATCTGGTTCGGGCCGTTTAAGGGGCTCCAGAACCTGTTCTTCCACACCCCGCTGGTCAATCTGTTCGTATTCGGGTCGTACTTCTACCACGACTACATCTGGTACCCGACGATCGGCAAGAAGCGCACCGCCGAGTACACCAAGAACAGCCAGTGGATGCGCCTGTTCGAGCAGTATCCGGAGGTAGCACCGGTCGAGCGGAAGGCCGCTTGAGCCGCTCCGCCAAATCCTCCAAACCGCCCGCCGCCGCGCTCTCGCCTTCGCCCCACTCCGCCACCCCGGCGGAGATGGACGAGGCCGGGCGCGGCTTCGAGCATCTGGGCCGCCGCCTGCTGATCCCGGCGTTCTTGGGCGTTCTCGCCTGCGTCGGCCTGGCCTTGTACGCCGATGCAGGCAAGGTCGCCGAACGGCTCCGCGAGTTCGATCTCGCCCTGCTGCTGCCGATCTTGGGGCTATCGCTGGTCAACTACGTGCTCCGCTTCGTCCGCTGGCAGATCTATCTCGATCGCCTCGACGTGACGCTCTCGTGGGGCAAGAGCCTCGCGGTGTTCCTCGTCGGCTTCTTGCTCTCCGTAACCCCGGGCAAGGCGGGCGAGCTGGGCAAGGCCTGGCTGGTGCGCGAGCTGGGGGGAGGACTGGCTCGCCGGGTGGTGCCCGCGGTCCTCGCCGAGCGCGCGGCCGACCTGCTCGGCGTGTTCGTCCTTCTGGGGCTCGGGGCGCTGCCGTTTCGGGGTGGAATCTGGATCGCCGCCGCCTGTTTTGTCGCGGTCGCCGCGGCGGTGGCCGTCCTCACCTGGGAGCGCGGGGCCGAGATGCTGTTCGGCCTGTTCGCGAAGATCCCGGCGATCGGCCGCCGCGTCGGCCTGATTCGCGGCATCTACGACGATCTGCGCGGCCTGCTCTCCCCCGGTCTGCTGGCGCTCGGTCTGGCGATCGGCGTCGTCGCCTGGGGCGCCGAGGGGATCGGCTTCGCCCTCGCGGTGCGGCAATACGCGCCGCAGGCGGGATTTCTCTCCGGGATCTTCAATTACAGCTTGTCCACCTGCGCCGGCTCGCTGTCGATGCTGCCGGGCGGCCTGCTGGCGGCGGAGGGAGTGCTCACCGGCCTGCTCGCCAGCCAAGGGCTCGACACCGCGGCGGCGGCTTCGGCCACGCTGATCATCCGCGCCGCGACACTCTGGTTTGCGGTGGTCCTAGGATTGCTTGCCCTGCCGTTCGTCGTGCGCTGGCTGGCCAAAGCGCGCAGGGCCAAGGCGTAAAGGCGCAAAAATGACACCCCCTCCCCGGTGAGGGAGCCATCCGAAGAAGACCACGAGGTTTGAAATCCATGAATACCCTCCCCCAGCGTTCCCCACTCGTTCTCGCCGCGGCCCTGGCGTTGGGCTCGGTGATCGCCCTTTCGAGCGCTCTGGCCGCCGTTTCGGCGCAGACTTCGGTGGCTCCTCCGGCGACCAAAACGCCGGCCAAGACGCCCGAGGCGTTCGTGGTCCACCAGGCGGTTCTGTACCAACCCGATCCGGTTCTAAAAGAGCGGTTCGGCGGCGACGGGTTGATCGCCACGTTCTATCTGCGGCAGGTCGAAGCCGAGGCGAAGAAGATCCTCGCCACCGCGCCGCGCGGCCTCGGAACCTCGGGGGTGCTGATCTCGACGGTCCGGCCGGGCAGCTCGCCGAAGATTTGGTTCGCGTTCCCGACGACCCGGCGCCTGCCCACGAACCTGCGCCTGGAGCTGGAAAAGAAGCTCGCGACCATTCCTGCTCCGGTTCCCACCGGCGGGCCGGTCGCCATGGGTCTCGCGTTCTCGATTTGGGGAGGGGACAAAGAATCCCAAGAGATGATGCGCCAAGGGCCGCCGATTCCCGACGCCTGGCGCCTGGTCGCCGCGCGCTCGAAAAAGACCGGCATGCCTTTCGATCAGATGCTCGGACTCGCCTGGCCGCAGTAGGACGCCCCTACCTCCCTCGCGCGGTCACCTCGTAGATTCGACTGCCGTCGTCCTCGTAGCGGAGCGTGAAGCGATCCGGCAGGGCGTCGGCCCAGGTGCGCTCGGGTAGATATTCGGTGCCCGGGTAGCGCATCAGGTGAAGCCAGCGGACGTCGTGCTTGGCAAGGTTCGCGAGCCAGGCTTGGGGATCGAGGTCGACGCGCGGATCGCAGGCGGGATACTCCGCGACGTTGGCGTGGTCTGCAGCGTTGACGTTGGCGAAGATCGCTTTGCGTTCGAGCCGCGGTCCCATCGCCGGATAGACGAAATAGTGCAGCGGGCTGCTCGCCAAGGCGACCGTGCCGTCCTCGCCGAAGCGATCGAGCCAGCTCCAAGCACGGGCGAACAGCTCGATCGGCGTTTTGTGGACGGTCAACTCGTAGGCCATCGCCCGGCCGCGGTCGGCGGCCCGGAAGGCGGTGAGGATCGGCGCGAGCGCAAGAATCAAAACAACCCCGCCGACCGCCAAACCCCGGGCGCGTAGGCGAAGCCGCAGGCGCAAAGCCGGAGACAGCGCCAAGGCGACCAACGCGACATCCGCCACCGCCATCGCGAGCCGGACACCGCGCGGCATTTCGGCATGCAGTTGGAGCAGCCCCTGGACCGCGAGCACGAGCGCCAGCCCCTCGATCCAACGCGAAGCGACCGAGCGCAGCGTGAGCAGCGCCACCCCGCCGGCCCAAGCGAGCGCCACCGCGCCGTCCAGATATCGAATATTGGCGTAGATCGTGCCGTGATCGGCGTAGGGCACGGTCGCCCAAACGAAAGCCTGCGCCGCGATCTGGCTCCAGATCAAGAGCACGGCAGGGCGGCGCCCGCGCGGAAAGCCTAGAGGAAGAAGGAGCAGCGGAAGGAGCAGAAATAGCTGCGGTCCCAGGCCCAATTCGAGCGACTGCGGACGTACGACGCCGAGGCCCGCGTCGATCAACTGGCCCGAGCCGAGGTAAGCGCCGAAC
The DNA here is from genome assembly GCA_038248205.1 of Thermoanaerobaculia bacterium. Lineage (GTDB taxonomy): Bacteria > Acidobacteriota > Thermoanaerobaculia > Multivoradales > UBA5704 > DASYKS01. Next base: position 23,265 of record JBBRUC010000004.1, on the reverse strand, counting down.
TGGTCGAGCACACTATTGGGCCGCGGAATCGTCGGCCTCTCGCCGCGATCGGCCTCCGCCCCCGCCGCCGTCCCCTCGCAGCGCAGACCGAGCGGCCCGGCGCCGTAGGCCAGGTTCCGTGCGTACCAGTAGCCGCCGAGCAACGACGCGAGGAGGATCGCGGCGATGGTCTGCCCTGCCCGCACCCGCCATCCGCCGCGCCACGCCGCCGCGAGCAGCAGCGCGCCGGCAAAGGCCAGGACGTACGGCAGCGCCAGCACTTTGGCCCCGGAGGCGATCCCGAGCCCGGCCCCTACCAGGAGCGCCGTTCCCCAGCGCGGCTCGTCGAGCCAGAGGAGCGCGAAGTACGCCGCCGCGGCGATGCCCGCCCCCACCAGCAGATCGACGTACTGCGCGCCGACGAAGCGCAGAATGCACGGGGTGAGCAGGGTGAGGTACGTTGCCACCGGCCAGCTCTTGGCCGCCCCGAGTTGCCGCGCCACGGCACCGGCCGCGAGGCCGAGCAGTAGCCAGGGAAGAGCGGAACCCAGGTTGACCCAGAATTCGCTGTGCGACGGGGCCATCCACCACCAGAACCAGAGCGAGCCGTTGCCCGGCTGGAAGCCATAGAAGTTGGTGGGCGCCGGCCCGAACACCGGCGCCAGGTTCTTCTCCTGCAACCAGGTGGCGGAGAGCAGCAGGTGGTACATCAAGCTGTCCCAACTCAAGGGCGGCCGCAGCAGCCCGCGCAGCAGCTCGCTCCCTGCCGCATGGACGGTGAGGATCGCCAGCGCCGGCCGCTCGGCCAGATGAGCCCAAGCGCGGCACCCCAGCCGGCGGGCAGGTCCCCACGGATCGTCCGCCCGCTTGGCCCGCTGGAGTTGCAGGATCGCGAGCAGCGCCAACCCTGAGAGCGCGAGGTCGATCCGGAGTTGGCCAATCGATCCGAGAAGGAGGCCGATCAGAAGAGCGATCGAGAGCGCCGAAAGCCCCCAGGCGACCGAGAGGGCGAGCGCATCTCGCCGCGCCCGTTCGCCCAGCAGGGAGGTCGCCGCCAAGTAGCCGGAAAGGCCAAGGAACGAGAACGCCGCAAGCGTCAGCAGCGCGCCGAGGAGGTCGACGAGGAACATGGCGGTGGATTGTACGCGGCTTCTCGCCGGGGGCGGCGGGCACCGGTAATCGTCCGCCTCGGAGGAGTTGGCGGCGTTTACCCACGCCGACTGTTCGGCCGCGCGCGCTTTGCGAGTCCGACGGGCGGCAAACGCCGGCCGCGATGGCGGCGTGAACGGGGCAAGCGGCTTGCCGAGCCGGCTCCGCAATTGCCGGCGCGGCAAGAGAAATGCGCCACCCGCCGTGTGAACTCTCCGGCGTATAGCGGCTATCCACGAGCGATAGTCGCTCTACGCGACTGAGAATTCGCTTTCCGAGCCAGGAAGCGGCTATCGGCGGCGGATAGCCGCTTCCCAGGGGGAGAAAGCGGCTTCCTGGAGCGTAGAGCGGCTATCCGATCCAGGAAGCCGCTTTACACCGCCGCGAATTCGCTATCCGCCGCCGATAGCGGCTCTACGGCGCCGTTTCGGTCGTACCGACAAGGTCGACAACCTGGAGCCGGATGTCGCGAAGTACCCCGGGATCGCCGACATTTTCAACGAGATGAAGACGCTCCTCGCCCTCTGCGGCCGGCTCACGGCGCAGGCCCCCGCCGTCTCGCATAGAATCGCCGCATACTTTCTTGATCCTTGATTCCGAAAGGCCGGGACATGCCGTCGATCCTTTTGCTCCATCTATCCGATCTTCATTTCGGTCCCCACAGCCGCTTTCAGGGTAAAGACCCCAAGGCGCTCGGGGAGAGCTTCTACGCAGCGGTGGCCGTGGCGCAAACGGAGGTCGGGCTCGCTGACAAGAAGATCGATCTGGTGTTCGTCACCGGGGACGTCGCGGAGGCGGGCAAGAAGTCGGAGTTCGCGCAGGGGCGTGTGTTCCTCGAAGGCCTTGCGGGCGCGATCGGGATCGAGCGGCAACGTTTCGTTTTCGTCCCAGGCAATCACGACGTGAATTGGGCATCGTGCAAAAAGGCGGAGGCGGACCTGGAGGAGCAGGAGCTGCTCACCGAGGAGAGCCTCCGAGATCGGCTGGACGCGGTGAAGCTCGACATCTATGAAAGCTTCCTGCGCGAGTTCTACGGCGTCGACGACCTCGCGGAGATCTCGGACCCCCTCACCCTCGGTGCGCGGATCTATCGCTTTCCGCACCATCGACTCGTCGTCGCGGCGCTCAATTCTTGCGAGGAGGAGTCGCACAAGATTCATCGAGGCGTCATCGGCCCGAAGCAAGCGCAGGCTGCGATGGACGCGCTTCTTAAAGTCGAGGCGGCGAGCCAGCTGAAGATCGTTGCGGTTCACCACAATCCCGACCGCGCTAAGCGCCCGGTCCTCGATGAATGGCGGACCTACCTCAAGGAAAAGCAGTCGTTCGATGACGCGCTTCTCGCGCGCTACGAGAGCGACGCGCTGGGAATCGAGGTCCGAGAGCATCTGGTGAAGGTGACGAAGGATGCTCATGTGCAGCTTCTTCTCCACGGGCACCAGCACGCGACGGACGATCATTCGTGGCCGTGGGATCGCCTTGGCCATACGCACGTGATCTCGGCCGGTAGCCTTGCCTTGAACGCCGACGTGCTGCCCAAGGACGAGCCCGCTTCGGCGCAGCTAATTCTGCTGGAGCCTGAGAGCGCGAGAATCCGCGCGTTTCGATTGGAGTACTCCGCTCGGTACCGAGTCACCGGATCTGTTGAGGCCGGAAACTTCGCGCTCAACCTGAAGGAGACGATCGATCAGCGGCTCGATCTACCCGAAGGCTACGCCAAAACACCCGTCCCCGCCTCCACTGCAACTCCGAAATCCGCCGGCACAGACCCGGATTTCGTCGAAGAGTTTCGCCGCTCGTTCAAGGGTCACTTCGACCGCTGGGACTTGGGTTCTCTCGGCACCATAAGGCCAGGAGGAATCCGCGGAGCGAAAGACGCTCAACTCGACGAGATGTATCAGGTACTGCGGTTCGATGAGAGTTTCGATCCTAACGAGACCGCGAAAGGGAAACCCCTTCTTTCGAAGAATCTCCTCGGCCGCAACAAGCACCTCGCGCTCGTCGGCGTTGCCGGGGCGGGTAAGACCACGTGGTCGCGCTACACGTTTCGGCAACTCTTGGATGAACCGAGCGCCTTGCCGTTGATGATCGTCTTGCGTGATGTCGCGCGCCGCTGGCAAGGCCCGGAAGTAAAAGGCGCGGAGCGATCGATCGAGGCGGCGATCGGCCACTGGATCGGCGAGCAGATGGGCACGGGTTGGAAGGAGCGGATCTTGCCCTTGCTACGCGAGCAGAACGGCCCCCGACCGATTCTGCTCGTCGATGGCTGGGATGAACTTGGTCCTCTGGGAGAAAGCTTTCGCGCCAAGCTCGCCGGCTTTCTCAAGACTCATCCTCGGGTCCTCGCCGTGGTCACCAGCCGGCCGTATGGCGAAGGACGACCGGGGCACTACGACGCGTTCGAGGTTCTGGAGGTGCAGCCCCTTTCGGATGCCGATATCGAGGAGATGACGGGGCGCTACTTCCATCGCTTTTCCAGCAGCGAGAGTGCGACGCGGGACGCGGAACATTTTCGCGTGGCGTTACAGGCCAGCCCCGAGGCGCGCGACCTCGCCCGGACGCCGATTCTCCTGACCATGATGCTGGTGGTCGGCGAATCGGAGCCTCTACCGGATCGGCGGCACCAGCTGTACGAGCAGTGCATTAAGGCGTTTCTGCATACCCGACCGGCAGCCAAAGCTAAAGAGGGCGCCCAGGTCGGGCCGCTTGCCTGGTGTCCAGCCGAGATCGAGCCGCGGAAGCGCTGGGTGGCGGAGCTGGCGTTCCGGGTACAGACCGAGGGCTATAAAAAGATAGCCCGAGCACCGATCGTGCGAAAGCGGGAAGAGATACGCCAGTTTCTTCCTGCCGAGTGCATTGATCCGGAAGGCTTTCTAGTCTGGCTCGTCGAGGTCGCCGGCCTGTTGGTCGACTATGCCAACGGCACCCTCAGCTTTGCCCACTTGAGCTTTCAGGAGTATCTGACGGCTTACCACCTCGCCGCTACGGCGAACAACGAGACCTTGCGGATCGATGCTTTTCGCGAGCGGCTCGGCGAATTCAACTGGTGGGAAACCCTGCGCCTCCTCGCGGCGCAGATTCACGGGCCCCATCCGCCAACGCTCGACGCCGTGCTGACGGAGCTGATTCACAATCCTTCCGAGGATAAAGCTCTCTCCTTCGTTGGGACGGTTTTCGCCGACCGGCTTGGGGATGAGCCGCTGTTTGAATCGTGGATGAGCTTGTATCTACCTCTTTTCGATTCGACCTGGCCGGACGGTGCCGACCTCTGTTCGCGTGCTTGGCAAGCGACACGACTTGAGGAGCGAAAGGCGGTTCTAGCGGACGCGCTCGACGCGGCCGCCGCGCGGCAGTGCTGGCTCGGGTGGCAGCGATGCGAGATATTCGGTGAGGGGTGGGCCGAGTTGGCGCACCCGCCCGTTCGGCCCGGCGCGAATGCGCTCCTCGCGGCGATCCAGGGCGAAAATCGGGTGTCTCGCTCTGACATCGCAGCGGGTCGGCTCCTTGTGGGCTCGTATCCACTCTGGCCCGCCGAGCACGATTTCGGCGCTCTTCACCTTTGGCCCGGCCATCGCCGCCGGGCGGGTCTGCAACTGCAATCGGCAGTAGCCGCGGGTGCCCCGCGCGAATCGCTACTCGCTCTCGCGCGGAGAGCCCTGGCTCTCTCTCAGGAAGACCCGCAGGCTCGCGACTGGGCTCGCTACTGGGCTCGCGACTGGGCTCGCGACTGGGCTCGCGACTGGGCTCGCGACTTGGCTCGCGACTGGGCTCGCGACTTGGCTCGCGACTGGGCTCGCGACTGGGCTCGCGACTTGGCTCGCGACTGGGCTCGCGACTTGGCTCGCGACTTGGCTCGCGACTTGGCTCGCGACTGGGCTCGCGACTGGGCTCGCGACTGGGCCGAGAAATTTGATTTCGACCCACGCTCCGCGTGGGTGGAAAATTTCGTGCTGACCGAACTCTATTCCCTGGGCCGTGCGGGCGCGCGTGGTCTTCTGGCGCAGAGGGAGAAGCCGAAGACATCTCTCGACCACCTGCTTGCCGAAGCGAGTCGGTGCTCGATCGACCCGCAACGCGCCCCTACCCCCGACCTGCTGGAACCCGACCCCCATCTCGATCCCCTCTGGCCCGCGCTTGCGCGCCACATCGCGCGACGAAGCGATGCGGACGACAAAGCTCTCCTGGAAACCGCCGCCCGCACCGGCGGCGAGGGCTACCCTGAGCCCCTCTGCTGGGGCCTGCAGTTCATCGTCCGTGGCGACGTGCTGCTCGACGACGGCTCGGTCGTAACGCTCGACGAGTTGGCGGACGAGGCTGAGGTTGATCCACCGCCGTACCTCGAAGAGATGGAAGATGAGATGGATTGGGGGGAAGAGGGCGCACCCTCCGAGTAATCGATCTGGCGGAGCGAAGAAACGTTTCTCGATTCGGCGGGACTGCTCGATGCCTCCCGTCGGCTGAGCTTGAAAGCGAAGGTACGCGTTCGATCTGGGCGTCCGGTAGGTTGCCGGCTTCGGATGGCGGATTTTCTTGTCTCGGATATCGGCTGGCAAGCACCTCAGTTTAGAGTAAGAGAGCGCTAACGCCTTGTACTACTTTGGGAGGGGCAATGAAATCCCAACTGATGTTGGCGCGGCGCTTCGCTCGCTGGCTCGTCGCGCTGTGTACCTTCGGTATCGCAGCGGGTGCGGTCGCACCGCCGGCTGAGCGCCGGCTCGTTGCGGAACCGGTTGCTAGCGGCGAGGCCGATAGCTGGGACGGTTCGCAATTCGTTCGAGCCGACCGGATAGGAAATGTCTTCTTTTTCCGTCCGGAGACTCTGGACGTCTATCCACTCGCCCGATCCGGGAAGCTGCAGGAGGCGCAGCGCCTGGAGCGTGTCGGGGCGGCGCCCCAAATCGTCCGAGATGCGGTGTTGAGCCCCGGCGGAGACGTGTGGTTCCTGTCCGTTGACCTCGGAGTCAGGCGATTCGTCAACGGCAAAGAGAAGCCGATTCCGGCGCTCGATTGGCGGCCCTCCGGGATCGGCTTCCATCGTGACCAGCCGGTGGTTTCGATCGTGCCGCTTCCGGTATCCGACGATCTTGTGTTTCGAGAGCGCAAAGGGCAGGTTCCCCGTCTGATGGAGTTCGATGGCGACCGTTGGAACGTCGAGGCTGAATATTCGGATCTCTCTGCGGCCGAGGAAGCGGAGGCGAACCCGCGCGGCCGCAACGACGCGGTAGCGCAACACGCGGCGTTCGTCACCTCCGATTCCAGCGGCCGGCTTTGGGTGGCGCGCCAGTATGCCTACGTGGTCGAACAGCTCGGATCTTCCGGCCAAACCAGGTTGCGTATCGCGGTCGATGGCGGCAAAGTCAGAGAGACGAAGCCCGCAGCTCCCGATCCGAAGCGCCCGGCGGGTTTCCAGGCGTTTCGGGCGGAGGCGGCGATCTTGGATCTCACCGAGGGTCGCGATCACAAAATGTATTTCCTGGCAGCCGCTGGCGGCGCAGGTTCCGGCCTTGCGATCGATCGGTACGACCCGGTGCTCACGCGTCTGGAGAGGGTACCCCTCACGCTTTCCCAGCCTGGCCGATTCACGATCGCTGCGGGCAGAGACGGGCTCTACCTGGCAGCGTGGAACGCTCGTGCGGGTCGCTGGAAGCTGTCGTGGGATGCCCTCGACGAGGCTCCCTGGAAGGAAGTCCCGAGCACTGACATCGCGGCGGACGAAACCAAGGCCGCCGCGAGCGCATCGACACCTTGATGCCGGCTCGGGGTCGGCTTCTTCGCCCTCCTGTGGTCGCCTTGCTGGTGATCGATGTGGGAGGATCTGCCGCCGGATCTGTCCGAATTGGTCCAACATGAGATCGACCATCTGGACGGCGTCCTGATGACCGATCGAGCGGAAGGCGAGGGCGCCGTTCAGCCGATGTGCTTGCGATCTGCGTTGCTGGTTGTTGGGTCGGAGACCTTGCGATGAAAGAGGAAAGCGTGGGTCTCCTGCCACTCCGGAAGGGGATATCCGGGCGGATAGCCGCTATCCAGCGTCGATAGCCGCTTCCCAGTAACAAAATCTCGTCTCGCATCTTCCGCACCCTGCGACCGCCCTTCGACTACGCTCAGGGCTCGGGTCTACCCGCTGGCTGAGCGAAGTCGAAGCCAGCTCCGCGCATCGTTACTGTGGCCAAGACCGCGGATCCCCGCGTCCTCCGCTATCCAGAGCCGCGCGCCACCGGCGGGAACTCCACCGTACGCTCCCGCGCTACGCGCGAGCGGGTTCTGCGGTTCATCATCTCACGGCTCGCCGAGCAGCGACTCGGCTGCTTTGGCATTTTCGCCGCTTCGGATGCCGAGCTGGTGCTCGGCGTTCCCAGGGAAAGGCTCCCTGGGTCGAGGCGGGTTTCGTTCTTGGCGGCCTTATGCGGCTCCGCGCTTCATCGCCTCGGAGACCAAGACTTCGACGCGGACTCCTCCACGGGCTAGCATGTCGACCAGGGTATCGATGCTGAAAAGGTCGATTTTGCCGCGAACCAGGTTGCTGATCCGCGGCTGGGTCACACCGAAGAGCTTCGCCGCATCCGCCTGCGTGAGACTCCGCTCCTCGATAAGCTTGCGGATCGCGATCATGAGGGACGACCGAATCCGCAGGCGCTCGCCCTCCTCCTCGCCAAAGCCCAGGTCGAGAAAGACGTTGCCGCTGGAGGGTGTATCCCGGAGCAGCGCTTCCTCGAAACCGTCGTCGAGCTGATCCGCCGGCCAACCCCCTTCGTAGCTTTCGAGGCGGGTTGCAGGGCGAACTCCTTGCGCGCGAGCCAGTGCTTCGAAACTCTCGTGGCGAAAGAATTCGTCGGCTCGGGCGGCCGGTGCTGTTGGCTTGATCTGGGGCTCTGCCATGGTCCTACCTCGATTGGAATTGTAGTCCCGCTCGGTCTCTTTGGCGATCTTGGCTGTTGCGGGCCGCTTCGGATGCCGAGCTGGTGCTCGGCGTTCCCAGGGAAAGCGGGAAAGCGCTGGCGGCGCTATGATCGCTCCGCCCCTCATGTTGCCCGATTCCTCGTCTACCTCCTCCCCTCTTCTTTCTGGAATCGTCGTCCATTGGCGGAATGAGACGGAGCTAGCCGAGTTGGTCGCCGCTTGGCCGGGGGATCCACGGTTCGAGCTGATCGTGGTCGACAACGGCTCGGAGGGAGTGCTGCCTCCGGGAGCGTACCGGCTCGTGGCTCCGGGCGAGAACCTGGGATTTGCGGGGGGTGCGAACGAGGGGGCGGCGGGGGCTCGCGGGGAGATTCTTTTGTTTTTGAATCCGGATGCCCATCCGGAGCCCGGAGCTTTGGATCGGTTGGTCGAGGGCTTCGCGGCTTTACCCGATGCGGCCGGGCTCGCTCCGAAGCTTTTGGGAGAGGATGGTAACTCCCAGCATCGGTGGCAGCTACGGCCGCTTCCTTCTCCCGCCACCTTGTTGCTCCAGACGCTTTTGATCCCCGCGGGAAATGGACCCAGAGAAGAACCGGCCGCGGGCGCGCGCGTCGAGCAGCCGGCCGCCGCCGCGCTGGCGATTCGCCGTTCGGCCTTCGAGCGGGTGGGCGGGTTCGATGCCGGGTTCTTTCCCGCCTGGTTCGAGGACGTGGACCTGGCGAAACGGATGGGCCAGGCGGGCCTGACGCTCCACTATTGGCCCGGTTCGGTCTTTCGCCATGGGCTGGGGAGCAGCGTGCCGCGTTTGGGGTATGGGCCGTTTCTTTCGATCTACTACGGCAACCTCCTTCGGTATCTGAAAAAGCATCACGGCGGATTCTGGGCCGGCCTGGCGCGCGGGACACTGGCGCTCGGGATCTTGCTGCGGCTCCTGGTGGTGCCGTTCCGCCGGCCTGCTCGGGCGACGAGCCGGGGCGAGGCGGCGCGCGGCCTGGTCGCGATACTCGGCACGATCTGGCAGGGGTGGAAGCCCGGCGGAGCGAGCACGTGACTGAAAATCACGATGCCGCTGTCGCGATCGCGATCGTCACGCACAATTCGGCCGGCGATCTTGCCGCTTGCTTCCGGGCGATCGCCGGGCTCACGTACCGGCCGATCGAGCTGGTGGTGGTCGATTGCGCGAGCGGCGACGGCAGCGCCGCGGAGGCCGAGCGGCTGGCGCGGGATCTGCCGTCCGAGATTCCCGGGACCGTCGTACCGTCCGCTGAAAACCTCGGGTTTGCCGGCGGGATGAACGTGGCGTTTTCCAAGACGTCGGCGCCTTGGGTGTTGACGCTCAATGCCGACGCACTTCCGGCGCCCGACTACCTGGATCGGCTGCTCGAACGGGTGGCGGCGCATCCGGATCTCCAAGTCGGCGCGGTCACCGGCCGGCTGGTCCGCGCCTCTTCGGGAACGGACGCTCCTCCCCCGGTTCTCGACGCCTGCGGCATGCGGCTCACCCGGACCTGGCGGCATCTGGACCGGGGATCGGGCGAGGTCGATGCGGGGCAGTACTCTCGGGCGGCGCGGGTGTTCGGCGCAACCGGCGCGGCGTCGCTCTTTCGTCGTGCGGCGCTCGACGACGTGGCGCTAGAAGGGGCGATCTTCGATCCCGCGTTCCACTCGTTCCGGGAGGATGCGGAACTCTGCTTTCGCCTGCGCGAGCGGGGGTGGGAAATTCTCTATGAGCCCGGGGCGGTGGCCCTGCACAAGCGGTACAACCTGCCCGAACGGCGCAGCGCGATGCCGCCCGAAGTGAACCGCCACTCGCTCAAAAATCGCTATCTCCTGAGGGTGTACCACCAGACCGGGAGCAATTTCCTGCGCACCGCCCTGCCCACCCTCGGCCGCGACGTTCTGGCGCTCGGCTACGCGATCCTCAAGGAACGGACCTCGCTGCCCGCCTACGCCTGGCTCTGGCGCCATCGGCGCGAGATCCTCGCGCGGCGGCGGGCGATCCAAGGGCAGCGGACGGTAGGCGCCGCAGCGCTCGATCGTTGGTTTGGCATCGAAGGGATTCCCCTGTGACCGCCGCCGGCCGGCCGCTGCGCGTCGCCCTGCTCGGCAGCCGCGGCATTCCGGGCCGCTATGGCGGCTACGAGACCTTGATGGAGGAGCTGGCGCCGCGGTTGATCGCGCGCGGCTTCGAGGTCACGGTCTATTGCCGATCGCACTACACGCCGAAGGGGCTCGCCTCCCACCTCGGCGCCCGGCTGGTCGTCTTGCCGACGATCCGCGGCAAGCACCTGGACACGCCGGTCCACACCTTCCTGTCGTGCCTGCATGCCGGGCGCGAGGGGTACGACGCCGCGCTGATGGTCAACTCGGCCAACGCGATGTTCCTGCCGCTGCTGGCCGGCACGCCGGTCGCCCTGAATGTCGACGGGATCGAAAAGCGGCGGGCGAAGTGGGGGGCGTTCGGGCGCGCGGTCTACGCCCTGTCGGAGCGGCTCGCCTGTTTTCTGCCCGACGCCTTGATCACCGATGCCGAGGTCATTCGCTCGCACTACCTCGCCCGCTACCGTGCCGCGTCGGACGTGATCACCTACGGAGTCGACCCCCGGCCGCCCCGTGAGACCGGGGTGCTCGCCCAGCTGGGCCTTACCTCGCGGCGGTATTTTCTCTACGTCAGTCGATTTGAGCCGGAGAACAACCCGCATCGGGTGGCCGCGGCGTGGCGCGAGGTACCGCGCGGAATCGGTTCGGGCGCGGCGGGCGAGATGCCGCTGGTGATGGTGGGCGGCGCGCCGTATGCCCAAGGGTTCATCGCGAGCTTCACGACCGACGCCGATTCGCGGATCAAGTTCCCCGGGCCGATCTACGGCGAGGGGTACCGCGAGCTGCTTTCCCACGCCTACGCCTACATTCACGCGACCGAAGTAGGGGGCACCCACCCCGCGTTGGTGGAGGCGATGGGCTATGGCAACTGTGTGCTGCTCCACGACACGCCGGAGAATCGCGAGGTCGCGGGCGGCACGGCACGGCGGTTCAACGCCCACCGGCCGATGACCCTGACGGCGGAAATCGAATGGGCTCTGGCGCACCCTGAGGAGGTGGAGGCGCTGCGGAGGGAAGCCGCCGCCCGCGCGGCCGAGCGGTTCAGTTGGGACTCGGTCGCCGACCGCTACGCCGCCCTTTTTGTCCGGTTGTCAGGCCCGAAGCTCAGGTGAATTCTAGGTTCGGCTCAGCTAAATTCCGATCGGGCCTGAAAAAACACTCCACCGCGATCTTTGGCGATTGGACGCTTTTTCGTTCCAATCCGTTAAAATCACCACGAGGTTCATTTCGGAGCAGGCGAGACCCAACAATCTAAATGCTCAAAGAACGCGCACGCATTCTCGCGGTCGGCATTTTCGTCGTCGATCTCGCCCTGGTCGCCGGGGCGTTCGTCTGCGCATTTCTCCTCCGTAGCTGGCTGCTGCCGGACATCGCGCCGCACGCCTTCCCCAGCCGGCTCTATCCGCTTTCGGCCTACCTGCCGCTTCTGCCGCTCGCCCTGCTGATCTGGGGCACGCTGCTGCTCTCGTCGGGCCGCTACCGGTCGCACCGCACGGTCCCGCTGCTCGACGAGGCGTGGGTGATCATCCGCATCTGTATTTCCGGATCGGTGATTTTCACCCTCTCGCTCTACGCCTTGCGGATCGACGAGGAGATTCTCGGCTCCGACCGGGTCAGCCGCTCCTGGGTGCTCCTGTTCGCGGTCTTCTCCCTTTTGTTCCTGCTGTCGGAAAAGATCGCGGTCCGGCTCACCTCGCGCTACGTCCGCAGCATCGGCTTCAACTACCGGACGGTGTTGATCGTCGGCACCAACGACAGCGCGCTGCAAATCGCCGACTCGCTCGACCAGCATCGCTTCTGGGGCTATCGCATCCTCGGCTTCGTCGAGAACGAGGCGATCCCCGCGAACTGGCCGCGCCGCTATCGCATCGTCGGCCGGATCGAGGACATCCCCGATCTGGTCCAGGATCGGGTGATCGACGACGTGATCTTCGCGGTCCACCGCAACGAACTCGACCGGCTGGAGGATCTGTTCCTGTCGCTGCAAGAGCAGGGAATTCGCACCCGGTTCGCGATGAACCTGTTCCCCCACACCCGGGCGCGGGTGGAGCTGGAAGACCTGGACGGCATGCCGCTCGTCTCGTTCGCCACCGCGCCGACCAATCCGTTGCAGCTGATGACCAAACGGGCGCTCGACGTCGCGGTCGCCTCGTCGCTCCTGGTGCTCGCGATACCGATCGCCGCCGGGGTCGCCCTGTTGATCCGGGTCACCTCGGGCGGCGCGGTGCTGTTTCGCCAGACCCGATGCGGCTTGAACGGCCGTTCGTTCACGCTCTACAAGTTCCGCACCATGGTGGTGGGGGCCGAAGAGCAGCAGAGCGAGCTGATGCACCTGAACGAGATGAACGGCCCGGTGTTCAAGCTCAAGAGCGACCCGCGGGTGACCTGGATCGGCCGCTTCTTGCGGAAGTTCAGTCTGGACGAGTTGCCGCAGCTCTGGAACGTCCTGCGCGGCGACATGAGCCTGGTCGGGCCGCGTCCGCCAATCCCGGAAGAGGTCGCGCGCTACGAGCGGTGGCAGCGTCGGCGCCTGTCGATGAAACCCGGCCTCACCTGCCTATGGCAGATCAGCGGCCGGAACAACGTCGATTTCGACCGCTGGATGGAACTCGACCTCGAATACATCGACTCCTGGTCGCCGTCGCTCGATCTGAAAATCCTGCTCAAGACGATTCCCGTGGTGCTGCTCGGCCGGGGGGCCTCGTAAGAGGGCAGGGACAACTTTCCGAGGACGGCTACGAGTCTGTCTGAGCGAAGCGAGTTACGAGGAGCTGTCCGCAGGGCGGGGACATCTTTCCGAGGACGGCTCCGAGTCTGTCTGAGCGAAGCGAGTTACGAGGAGCCGCCCGCAGGGAAGATGTCCCCGCCCTCAACCGAGCGGCAATTCGATCGTGAACACCGTGCCGGCCGGCCGGTTGTCTTCCACCCGGAGCGCGCCGTGGTGGTCGGTGACGATGCGGTGGACGATCGCGAGCCCCATCCCGGTGCCGCGCCCTTTGGTCGAGAAATAGGGCAGGAACAGCTTCTCTTTCGACTCGGGCGGGATGCCGCGCCCGGTGTCGGCGACGTGGATCGCGAGAGTGTCCTCGCCCCGATCGACCGAGACGGTGACGGTGCCGGGCGGGTCGGTCGCCTCGACCCCGTTGTCGATCAGGTTGATCAGGGCGCGGCGGATCTGCTCGCCGTCGATCCACACCGTGGGGAGGTCCACCGCGGAGAGGTCATCGGTCGAGCCGGAGGCGAAGACCACCGGCACGCCGACCTTGACGTCGCGATACAGATGGCAGGTCTCTTTGATCAACCGGGTGAGATCGAGCCGGGTCGGCCGCGGCCGGGGCATGCGGGCGTAGCGCGAAAACTCGTCCACCATCTCCTGGAGGTTTTCTACCTCGCGGACGATGATGTCGGCCGCCTCTTCGATCGCGGGACCGAGCGCCGGATCGCCGCGCCGATGCTTTTCGAGCAGTCGCTCGGCGCCCAGGCGGATCGGCGTGAGAGGGTTCTTGATCTCGTGCGCGATCCGCCGCGCCGCCTCGTTCCAGGCCGCGAGCTGCTGGGCCTGGATCAGCTCGGTCAGATCTTCGAGCACGAGCACCCGGCCGCGTGATCCCGCGGCGTCGCGGATCGGCGTCACCTTGACCTCGAACGTCTTCCAGTCGCCGCCGATCACCATCTGGACTTCGCGCGCGGCGCGACGGCCGCGGCGGCCGGCGTCCGCCTCCGGGGCCTCGGGTAGATCGGCGAGCAGGGCGGCGAGCTTGCTCCGCTCCGGATCGCTCCACGCCTCGGCCGGGGCGCGCCCCACGACCTCCTCCTCGCGCTGTTGGAGCATGTGGAGCGCCGCGCCGTTGCAAGTGAAGATCCGGCCGGAACCATCGATCGAGACGATACCGGCCGCGACGTTTTCGAGCACCGCGGCGAGCAGGGCGCGCTCCTCGGCCAGCCGCTCGTTGGTGGTCTGAAGCGCCCGGTTGCTGCGCTGCAATTCCTCGGTCATCCGGTTGAACGAGGCAACCAGCACGCCCAGCTCGTCGTCGGCCGGCGCTTCCACCCGGTGATCGAGATCGCCGCTGCTGATCCGCCGGGTCCCTTCGGCGAGCGCCAAGATCGGCACGGTCACCCGCCGGGCGAGGAACAGCCCGGTCCAGGTCGAAGCGAGCAGAATCAACAGCGTGACCATCAGGAAGATCAGCAGATGGCTCGCGCGCAGATCCTCCTTCTGCACCTCCAGCTGGCGGTAGGTCTGGAACGCCTCGATCAGCCGCTCGGTGCGCTCCGCGAGGACCGGATCGAGCAACGTGCCGGCGACCACGATGCGCGGTTTCGGCTCGGCCGGGTCCGCGGCCAGGGGATCGAGCTTGGCGCCGCCGGTCGTTCCGCCATCGCCCGCCTCGGCCTCCCCCGCCGCGGCGCCCGAGACCGCCGCGAGCACCAGCCGGCCGCGCCAGCCGGGGGGCTCGACGGTGCGTACCGCGCGCCCCTCGGTCACCGCCTCGCCGAGCAGGTCGCGGCCGGGTTCGGGCAGATCGGAAATCCCGGAGCGGGAGTCCACCACCCCTTGCACGAAGTCGGTCCCCTCGTAGACGGCGAGAAAATCGAGGTCGTTCTCCGCCAGGAGGGCGCGTAACCGGCCGCCGAGCCGCTCGCGCTCGCTCTCGCGCGACAGATCAACCCGGCCGAGATCGGCCAGCGTTCGGCGGGCGGCCGAGGCGCACGAAGATTGGATCTGGTCGAACAGCGCCTGCGCCACGGCGTTGCCCTGTTCGAGCACGGGGCGCACGGGGGTGGCGAACCAGCGATCGATCGACCCCTGGAGCAGCTCGGTGGCGATGACGAACAGGGTCAGCACGGGAAAGAGCGACAGGCCGATGTAGGTCGCGACCAGTTTGGTCTTGAGCTTCGAGCCGAGAATTCGATGGCGGCGTTCGAGAAACAGCTTGAACAGATCGCGCATCAGGACGAACACGATCGCCAAGATCAAAACGATGTTGACGTACCAGAGGACGAACAGCAGCACCCGGTTGGTCACCAGGTAGGCCGGCATTTCCCGGTCGCGCTGGAGCAAATAGAAGATGGCGGTGAAGACGAACAGCAGCCCGGCCAGACCGAGCAGCAGGGTCCGCGTGTTCTTGCTCTGCTCGTAGAGCCGGTCGCGTAGACTCAAACCCAGGCCGCTGCTTTCTTACGGGACGGCCGGAGGCCGGAACTTGTTCGATTCCACCCACTCGGTGCGGGTGTCGGTGGGAATGATCGAGAAGACCATGCGCGAGCCTAACAGGGCTCGGGCGATGACCAGGTAGCGCACCCCGGGGGTGAGGCCCTGGGTGCGGAAGACCGGTACGTGCTCGATCTTGCGCAGCGCGTCGAGCAGCGCGGGCCGGTCGCGGACCGTGCGGCTCTCGATCAGCTCGCCGGCCAGCCGATAGTGCAGGTTGGTCTCGCGGGCGACCGCATCGTAGACCGCCGTCACTTCGAGCGTGGTCCGCTTGATCCCCTGGTCGTACCACCGCTTACGATCCCGGGCGAGTTCCATCTCGTAGACGATCCGGGTCGGCAGGCCGCTGTCGATCCGGTCGAGCATCCGCCGGTCGATCCCCCCTTCGAGTCGGAGCGACACCTGGACCTGGTCGCCCTCGACCGTCGCCCGAAGCCCCTTGATCCTGCCTTGGGCGTGGGCGGCAAGACCGAGCAGCCCGGGAGACAGGAACAGGAGTGCGCAAAAAAGCGCCGATCTCGATCTCATCGGTCGCCCGATCCTAGCAGGCTCTCCCCACAAACGGCCCCTTCCGCCCGCTTCGGAGGGGCGGGCGGCGACCGGGCGGGGAGGAGCGGGCGCTGCTAGACTGAGCCGGCGATGACGAATCAAAAACAGGCCATCCGGCCGCTCGCGGCAAACAAGCGGGCGACCCACGAATACCACATCCTCGAAAACTTCGAGGCCGGCCTCGAGCTGTCCGGCACGGAGGTCAAGGCCGCGCGCGCCGGCAAGGTCCAACTGCGCGACAGCTACGTCGAATTCCGGAACGGCGAGGCGTATCTGGTGGGCGCCCACATCAGCCCTTACAGCCACGGCAACCGCGAGAACCACCCGCCGGAGCGCCCGCGCCGGCTCCTCCTGTCGCGCCGCGAGTTGGAGAAGCTCTACGGCAGGACCCAGATGCAGGGGCAGACCGTCATTCCCCTGTCGCTCTATCTCAAGGGCAACTGGATCAAAGTGGAGATCGTGCTCGCCCAGGGCAAGAAGCTCTACGACAAGCGCGAGACCGAGCGGAAGAAGGAAGCGGAACGCGAGGCCACCGCGGCGATGAAGACGGCGCGCGGGCGCTGACGTAGACTGGACAGAACCTTACCTTCCTCGAAGCGTCGAAGAACGCGCTTCGGATTGCCTATTTCCGAGGGGATACCCCGATGAAGATCTCGCGTGTCGTACCGATTCTTGCGCTTTTCGCCCTTGCGCCAAGTACCGCCCCCGGCTTCGCCCAGAACGGGGCGGAGAAGAGCTGGAGCTTTTCGGCCGGCGTCGATCGGAGCAGCCAATACTTGTTTCGCGGCTCGGACCTGCTCGACGACGAGACGGTGCTCACCCCCTACATCGTGCTCGGCCTGGGCAACTTTTCGATCTATAGCTACGGCTATGCCGGAGATATCCCAGGCGGCGATTACCGCGAGATCGACCTCGGCGCCGAATACGCGATTCCGATCGGCAGCGCCACCCTCACGCTGGGCGCCGTCAGCTATCAGTTCAACCAGGATGCCGAGCGGATCCTGGTCTTCCTCGACACCTACGAGGTCTACGGCAGCCTCGGCTTCGAGGGACCGTTGTCGCCCACGGTGAGCTATTGGTACGACAACGACAAGGTCAAGGGGGGCTACGGCACGTTCGGCATCGGCCACAGCTTCGCCTTGGGCCGCAAGGCGAGCCTCGATTTTTCGGCCTCGGTCGGCTGGGACTTCGGCTACAACAACAAGGATGTGACGGACGGCACTCTCAACGACGCATTGTTCGGGATCGACGTACCGATCCAGATCCGCGAGAACCTCTCGATTCACGGCTCGGTCCAGCGCTCGATCGCGCTCGAAAGCTTGGACCGGCGGCGCGAGGCCGATCCGTCGCTCACCGGCACGTCGGAAGACGAGACGGTGATCACCTTCGGCGCCTCGCTCACGTTTTGACCCAAGACCCAGCGCCGGCCGCCGCGTGGCGCCTTTCCGCCTGGGCTCTGGTGGCCGCCCTCTTCGCCCTCGGCCAGGCGACCCTGGCGGGCGGGGCCGGTTTCTCGACCTTCGGCCTGCTCTGGACGGCGGTGGCGTTGGGGCTCGGACTGACGATCGTCGCCGGGATCACCGATCGGAGCCGGAGCGAGCCGGCCGAGCGCGTCGTCGTCGCTTTCGGCGCCGCGGTCTTTGCGGCGCAAATCCTTCAGCTGACCCAAGCGAGCCTCGCTCGCCTTTCGAGCCAGGGCGGGCCGCCGGCCTCCTGGCTCGATCGCTACGGATTCCCTTGCGCCCTCCTGGTTGCCGGTGCCGTGGGCCTGGCCGCCCTGTACGCGCCGCCCGGGCGGCAAAAGGGGCTCACGATCCTCCTG
Source organism: Thermoanaerobaculia bacterium (assembly GCA_038248205.1). GTDB lineage: Bacteria > Acidobacteriota > Thermoanaerobaculia > Multivoradales > UBA5704 > DASYKS01. The sequence goes on along the minus strand of JBBRUC010000004.1, from coordinate 5,554 downwards.
CTCGCGATCCACCTCGCGCTCGGCGCTTGGATCCTCCGCTCGCGGCCGCAACCCAAGATCGACGTCTTCGTCTTCCAGCAGGAGGCGAGCCGCGAACTCGCGGCCGGGGGCAATCCCTACCGCCTGGCGATGCCGAACATCTACGACGAGCAGGAGTCGGCGAAACTGTACGCACCCGGCTGGTGGTCCGGCGACCGGCTGCGCTTCGGTTTTCCCTATCCGCCGGTGAGCCTGCTCCTCGCGTTCCCGGGTTTTCTCTTCGGCGGCGATCATCGGTTCGCTCAGCTGCTCGCGATCACCGGGGCCGGGGCCACGCTCGCGTTCTTGCGTCCGGGTCGGTTCGGTACGCTCGCCGCGGCCCTTTTCCTCTTCACTCCGCGCGGGTTCGACGTGCTGGAGCGGGGTTGGACCGAGCCGTTTTCGGTCTTGCTGTTCGTGCTGTTCTTGCGCTCCGCCGTGTCCGCGCCGCGCGGCAGGCACCGGCTGCTCGGCGGGCTGCTCGGCCTGCTGCTCGCATCCAAGCAGTACCTGCTCTTGATCGCGCCCCTCTTGGCGCTCCTCACCCCGTGGAGCCTGCCCGCCCGCCGGCTGCCGCGCTTGGCGCTCCAGGCGCTCGGGGTCGCCGCCGCGGTCACCCTGCCATTTGTCTTGTGGGATCCCGCCGCGTTCTACTCTTCGGTCGTCGCGGTCCATCTGGCGCAGCCCTACCGACCCGACTCGCTGACCTTTCTGGCGCTCCTGCCGGAGGCCCTCGCCCGTTCGCTCACGATCCTCTCTCCCCTCGCGGCGCTCGGTGTGCTCTGTCTGGCGCTCGCCCGGGCACCGCGTACAGCGACCGGGTTCGCCGCCGCCGCCGCCGTTACCCTGTTGGCGTTCTTTACCTGGAGCAAGCAGGCCCACGCCAACTACTTCTACCTGGTCCTCGGCCTGCTCGGCTCCGCGCTCGCCGTGGTCGCTCCGGCCGACGCCGATTGACACGTCCGCGGACGGCCGAACACAATCTCGGCGGCCACCCCCCAACCCTTGGAGATCACATTGCGCCGCTTGCCGCCCTTGGTACCCGCTCCGTTCGCCGCCGCCCTTCTCGTCTTTTCGCTCGCCCTGGCGGGTACGCCGCTCGCGGCGGCGCGGGCCAAGTCCGCCCCGGAGACGGCCGCCACCGGAACCTTCGCCAAGGCGGGCGACGAGTTCGTCATCGGCGACGGGTTCGCCTACGAAGGGACGGGATATTACGGCGGCGAGACCGTGATCAAAGTTCGCTTGACCGGCGCCAAGCTCGACCGCAAGGCGCTCGAAGCGGCCCTCGACCAGCAAGGCGAGCTGGCGCGCCAGACCGGCGAGGATTCCGGCGCGGTGACCTTGGACGTCGCGCTCGACGCCGCTTGGGAGGGCGTCGCCTATCGTTTGCCCGGCGGCGCGGTCTGCGGCTATTGCAGCTCCGGCGCGCAGGCCGCCCAGTCGCATCTACGAATCGAGGACGGGGTCGTCAAAGGCAAGATCCGCACCCAGCCGGCCGACGCCCACGACGGAGACGGGCTGGACGTCGACCTCACCCTCGCGGTGCCGATCACCCGGCCGACGGGGATCACCGCGCTCCCCGCGGGCGGCGGCGAGGCGGGCACCTGGCTTGAAACCTGCCGGAAGGCGATCGCCGAGCCGAGCCGCGAAGGGCTTGCGAAGGCCTGTTCCGAACCGATCGCCGCCCGGCTCGACAGCTTCGAAGCGACGGAGGCCGAGGAGCGAGCCGCGAGTTTCCGCGGCGACCTCGAATCCACCTTCCCTTCCCTCGCGCTGCCGACGATCGAGATCACCGGCGGCCGCTCGAAAGGGGATCAAGCCGAGCTGACGCTCGATGGCCGGAAGGGCAACGATCACTACCGGGGGAGCCTCTTCCTACGCCGGACCGAAGGCGTCTGGCGGGTCGAACGCGACGGCGTCCAACAGGTCTGGGACTAGGGGGCGACGGCCCGCTCGAAGCTCTCGACGTTCACACGACGGACACGGGGTCGTCGCCCCGGCGACCGAGCCCATCGAATAGGTTGGTCGGTATGTTCACCCATCCGATCTCGGCTCCGCGCCCTCTCTCCTCCAGGCTCTGCCGTACCTGGATCGCTTCCCTTGCGCTCCTCTTCTCCGCCGTGGCGGAAGCAGCTCCGGCGAATGCCCCGCCGCCGGTCAAGCTCGTCGGGGTGGTCTCGGTGGACGGCCTCGGATGGCCGCGCCTGGCCGGCTATCGAGAATGGTTCGACGGCGGTTTTGCCCGCCTCCTCGCCGAGGGACAGGTCGAGACCTCGTGCCGCTACCAGCACCTCAACACGGAGACCGGGCCGGGGCACGCCTCCCTCGGCACGGGCGCGCCGCCGCGGGTCCATGGCATCGTCGCCAACCGCTGGTTCGAAGCGAACCCGAACGGTCAGGGGCTGCGCCGGCTCTACTGCACCGACCAACCCGATGTTTCGCGGGTGCCGGGCCAGCCGCCCCTGTTCTTCCGCGAGATCGAAAGCGACGGGCGCCTTTTCGTCTTTGCCCGTAAGAAGACGATGGAGCTGTGGCAACTTTCGGGTGAGATCGGCAACGCCTCGACCACCCGGATCGGCGAAGGACCAAAAGGTGAGACGCTCGTGTTCGACAGCGACGACGCGATCACCCTCTACAACCTCCACCACGGTCGAGCGGAGGAGCCGGTCCTCCCTTCGGGAACGGTGGCCGGTTCCGCCAACCTACGCATCCCAACGCTCGGCGATCGGCTGATCGAAGCGAGTCCTTCCTCGCGCGTGGTGGCACTGTCGGGCAAAGATCGCGGTGCGATTTTCCTCGCGGGAAAGAGCCCTCGCCACCTGGTCTACTGGTACGACCGGGACAGCGGCCGGTTCGTCAGCTCTTCGGCCTACGACACGGATGGAATCGCCGGCAGCGCCCTGCGCGACCTGGTCAAGGGATTCAATACGACGCAAGCGGGTGCCCAATTGGTCCGCCGCTTCGGTACGCTCTGGAAACCGTTGCCGCCGCCGGCCGGGATGAAAAATCCGGAAACCGAGCTGCCGCAGCCGACTCCGAACCTTGCCCGCTACCAGGTTCCCGATCTCGGGATCGGATTCGATCACGACCTCTCCGGGGATCCGCGCGGGTACACGAGCGGCATCTACGGCAGCCCGCTTCAGGATCAGCTGCTCGCGGATCTCGCCCTCGCGACCCTCGCCGATCCGGGGCTCAAGCTCGGTCGGCGCGGGGTGCCCGATCTGCTGGCCTTGTCGTTTTCGGCCCACGACGTGGTGTCCCACAACTTCGGCAATGAATCGGCCGAGGAGCTGGATACCCTGCGCCGGCTCGACCGCCAACTCGGCCGGCTGCTCACCGCGCTCGACGAACTCGCCGGGGAGGCCCCGGCCGGCCGGGTCGTTCTGGCTCTCTCCGCCGACCATGGCTTCGCGCCGTTGCCTGAGGTCGTCCGCTTCGAAGGCAGAAACCGAACCGGGGGACGGCTGATGAGCGACGAGGCACCCGAAAGCTCGTTCCCGAGCCTACGCGAACGGCTGAACCGGGCACTCTCCGAGGCGCTTTGCCTCGCGTCGACGAGCCAGCCGATCTATGGCGTGGAGGGGTGGAGCGTCGCCTACGATCGACCGGCGTTCCCCAAGACCTCGATCGAAGGTCCGTGCGGGCCGGCCGGGCGACCCGTCACGGTCGAGAATCTCGATCAGGTGTTTCCGCGGGTGGTCCACCAGTTGTTCAGCGAAGAGATCGAGGATGTTCTGCTCACTTCCCAACGCTCCTCCTGGCCGGCCGACGACTCCGACGAAGGGGGCAAGACCCCGGCTTTTTTCGCCCGCAATGATTTCGATGCCGAACGTTCGGGCGATGCGTTCCTGATCCCGAAGCCGAACGTCCTGATGCACTGGGATCCCGAACGCGGCTCCGGCCATGGCTCGCAGTACGACTACGACACGCAGGTGCCGCTGATTTTTTGGGGCGCCCCCTTTCGGGCATCCGAACGGACCGAGCCGAGCGCTCCGTACGATCTGGCACCTACCCTGGCGGAGCTTTTGGGCGTCGCCCTACCGGACGCGACCGGCCGGTCGCTCCTCCCTTAATCCTTCTGGGCCAGCACCTCGCGCATCTGGCTGACGACTTCCTGGCCGCTGTAGAACAGGGGGGACAAAACGTAGTCCGGATCGGCGAGCGCTTCGCGGTCGGTCTCGGCGGTGAAGGTTCCTTCCAGGGTAAGCGCCGAGAATCGCACCCGACCTTCGTCGGGAAGCGGCGGATCGGCCACTTTCTCCATTCCCACCACCAGGGGTTTGATCTGAGCGATGAAGACCTTGGCGGCCGTCCGCACCGTTTCGTGCGCTCGCCCGCCGATCATCCCGCCGCCCGACTGGTAGTAGACCCCGGCGTCACCGTCCGCGAAGCAGGCGAGCGTCACGGCCGAACTCGGCATCCCCATTTCCATCAGTACGACGTACGGATCGCCATCGGTCAGATCGTTGGCCACGCCGAGCGCCTCGGGGGTCGTTGCAAACGCCCTGCGGCGCAGCTTGGCAAAGGCTACTTCCGGCGGATCTTCAACCTTCGCCGGCCGCTCGATCACGGCCCGCTCTTGGGGCTTTGATTTCGGCGGACCGTCCGCCGCCTTCCGCTTGTAGCGCAGGTAGATCAGGACTGCGATCAACAGAATGGTCGCGATGGGCTCGATCGGATGGATGTGATTCATCGGCAGTCTCTTACGCTCCGCGCCGCGAGACCTTGCACGAGCGGCACAAGAAAATGAAGGCCGGGAGAGCTGGCGCTCAAGGATTCGGTTCGATCTGAACTGCCATGGTACCGGAGAGCCTCGAAGAGGGCCAGAGGCAGGGCCTCGTTAAAGTCCGCGCTTGCGGGGTGAGGTGGGGTGCAGATGTAGGTCAGCTCGCCGCCTCTCCACGCCAGGCTGTCGCGGGCGACGGTTCCGGCCCAACGGGCCGGACGGGTGCGCCGGGGGCGCCCCTCTCTCGGGCAGTGGAAGGCGGAGGGGACGGGCGCTGAGGCGGCAAGCCACTTCCGACTTTGACGAGGCCTTAGGCATCTACCGTGCTGGTGCTGATCAGCCACGACGTGGCGACGACCACCCGGGAGGGACGGCGGAGCCATCCGGCGGATGGCCAAAACCTGTCCCGACTCCGGTCAACGGGTCCAGAATTCGGTCTTCGAATGCCTGATCGATCCGACCCAATGGGCCATTCTGGGCCACCGCCTGCTCGCCGAGATCGAGCCGGAAGAGGACAGTCTGCGGATCTATTCTCTGGGCAAGAACTAGCGCGGCCGGATCGTGCATCACGGCACGAAACCGAGTCTCGATCCGGAAGGTCCGTTGCTCGCCTGACGATCGAGCCGCCACCCCACGCGCGAACCGGAAGCGAACATCGCTTACCCACGGAGGTTCGCGCAACCCGTAAGCTCCGCAGTTTCAACGACATCGGCTACGACCTCGCGATCGTCCCAGGTAAATCAAGGGGCGAATCACCCCACTTCGCGCAAACCGGGTTGTATCATGCTGCAAGCCAAGGCTTTAGAGCCG
>JBBRUC010000003.1:0-65297 GCA_038248205.1 Thermoanaerobaculia bacterium | reverse complement strand
CCAAATCGGCGGCGGGGTCAACATCCCGGGTTTGAGGGCGCAGGAAGCCTTGCTCACCCTGATCGAAAACGAGGCGGTGCCGTTTGAGCTGCCCGAGTGGTCCGGGGGCGGCACCACGATCATCGACTCCTCCGGCCTGCTTTTCGTCTGCGCCGGGGCTTTTGAGGGGCTGTACGACGACGTCTACGACCGGGTGACGATCGGCCGCGATAAAGGAACCCTCCAGCCGGTGACGGTGGTCGAGGAGGGAAAGGTCCGCGAAGAGATGCGCTTCGAGCTGCGGCGCTATCTGCGCAACGAGGATCTATTCGATTACGGCCTGTCGCCGCAGTTCCTGTCGCGGTTCGACGCCGTGGTCCTGCTCGAAAATCTCGGGGTCGATGAGCTGATTCGGATTTTCCTCGATGCCCCCGATTCCGCCTATCGCCAGAGCTGCGCCTATTTCGAGAGCCGCGGCCTGCACCTCGCGCTCTCGCCCGCGGCGGCACGCCGGATCGCCGTCGAAGCGGCGCGGGAAAATCGGCTCGGCGCCCGGGCGCTTAAAGAGGTCTTCCGCCGGGTGATCCGCGACTACGAGTTCGAGCCCGAGCGGTCGGCGAGCGAGGGCTCGTTGCTGATCGACCTACCCGAGGTGGAGGCTGCCCTCGCCGCCGGGTCCGCCGAGCCCAAATCGCACCGCAAACCGCACGCTTCCGGAGGTGGTCGTTGAAGCTTCAGCCGTCGCTCCCCGCGCTCGCACTTCACCTTGCCCTCGCAGCGGCCTCCGTCGTCGCGATCCCTACGCCGGCCGTGGCGCAAAAGGCCCCCCAGACGGTCAAACCCGTAAAGGCGGTCAACCCGAAACTCGCGCGCGCCCGCGAGCTGATCGATGCGGGTCGGGCCGGCCAGGCGCTGCCGCTGCTCGATCAGGTCCTCGCCTCAAACCCGTCGGACGCCCTGGCGCTCCTTTTGCGCAGCACCGCGCGCTTTCAGACCGGCGACCTCCCTGGGGGTAAGAAAGACTTGGAGCGCTCCCTCGCGATCGATCCCAGGCAGCGCCAGGCGTGGCTCAACCGCGGCGCGCTCGATCTGGCGGAGAAGCACTACGACCGGGCTCTCGAAGCGTTCGGAGAGGGGGAGAAGCTCGACCCGAACGCCCCCGACAACGACATCAATGTCGGAGCGGTACTACTGCTCAAAAGCGACCTCAAAGGCGCGAGCGAGCGCTTCCGCCGCTACCTCGAAGCGCAACCGAGCTCGGCCGAGGCGCACTACCTGGTGGCGAGCAACTATGCCCTCGCCGGCTACGCCGCCTTGGCGGTCGAGACGCTGCGCCGCGCGGTCGAGCTGGACGAACGCATCCGGGTGCGGGCGAGGAACGACCCCAACTTCTCAACGCTGGACGAAAACAAGGCCTATCTCGATCTGCTCGCGACCGACTCCTACCAGCTACCCCCAGGCGCCTATTCGGTGCGCCGCACCTACCCGCTCCCCTATTCGGAAGACGGCCGGCTGGTCCAGGCGGTGGTCCTCGCGATGCGCGCGGCGGGCGAGAAGCTCGAACCGACCTTTGAGAGCGGTCGCGGCTGGACGATCCTCTGGGGCGATCTGCGAATCAAGGTCGCGGGAGAACCGAACCAGCCCGGGTCAGTCGAGGTGAGCGCCCCGGTCGAACGGATGAGCGCGGCGGACTGGAAACGACGGACCGACAAACTACTCGGAGCGATCGCCACCGAAGCCGAAAAGATCCAGAAATCCCTACCGCAAAAGCGGCCGGCGAAGCCGTGAGCGACCCCCTCCTCTGGAGCCTGGTGCTATTCGACTCCTCGGCCGAACCCACCGAGCGCTACAAGCTGAACTGAGCCTGGTAAGCTAAACGCCATGCTCAAATCGTTTGGCGTCCGCAACTTCAAGAGCTTTGGCAAGGCGGCGACGCTTCATCTCGCGCCCCTTACGGTTCTGATCGGCGCGAACGCCTCGGGCAAGAGCAACTATCTCGAAGCGATGCAGCTGCTCTCTTGGGCGGCATCCGGACGGCGCCTGGCCGATCTTCTCTATGCAATCCGCGAGCAGGAGTTGAACATCCGCGGAGGGCTCTCAGATTTGCAACACGCCGGTGGACGAATCGCTTTTTCCTGCACCTTCGGTGGAAATGGGCCTCCGCTGAACCTGGATCTTGAGCTGGCGATCAATCGTTCGGGGATGCGAGTAAGTGCGGAGGCACTCCACGATCGGGCCTCAGATTCGAGTGTCCCTCTCTACGAGATCGCCGAGCCGGCACGCCCGGGAGGCAACGAAATCTCGATCGCTTATAACAACTTCGCTCGGGGTGGCAAGAAACCTCGCATCCTGGGCATCGATCAACAGCCTGTCTTTACCCAGCTGACCACTCCCACCCGTTTTGCGCATCCCCAGGCCCAGCGGGCGATACCGTTTGCCGCAGCCGTTGTTCGAGCCAATCTGGCTGACATTCTCTTCCTCGACCCTTCGCCACGGCGCATGCGAAGCTACAGCTTCAAAGAGGAACAGCATCTCTCGGGCGATGGTGCGGCGCTCTCGGCGGTACTCTACCGCCTTTGCCAGGATCGGACCTCGAAGGGCCGCCTGCTCGACTTCATTCGCTCCCTTCCGGAGCAAGACATCACCGACATCACGTTCCTCGAAACCGAGCGCAACGAGGTGATGGTTCAGTTGCACGAGACTTTCGGCGGAATAACCCAAGCGCGCGAAGCGGCGCTCCTTTCGGACGGTACGCTTCGCGTTCTCGCGGTGGCTGCCGCGCTTCTCTCGGTCGCCGAGGGCACAACCGTAGTGGTCGAAGAGATCGACAATGGTGTCCACCCGAGCCGGGCCGAACAATTGCTCCGGAACATCCGCAACGTCGCGGCGAAAAGAAAGCTCCGTGTACTGCTGACCACGCACAACCCCGCACTGCTCGACGCGATCCCGGTCGATGCCATCCCGGATGCCACCGCCTGCTACCGCGATCCCAAGAGCGGTGAGAGCCGCCTGGTTCGATTGCAAGATCTGTCGCGCTATCCGGAACTGATCGCCCAAGGCACCATCGGACGCTTGGTCACCAAAGGGATTCTCGACCGCTACTTAAGGATGCCGGCCGACGACGAGGCCAGCATCCGGCGCGACCTTGCCTGGGTCGACAACCTGGCTCGCATCGCCTCGTGAACATCTGGCTGCTCGATACGAGCATCCTCTGCGAGCTGCTCCAGGTGCCGAATTGCTCGGATCGGCACCGGGAGATCAGCGACGAGATCAAGAGGAAGATCGAACGTCGGGACACGCTCCTCCTGCCGATGACCTCGATCTTCGAGACCGGCAACCTGATCGGGCAGAACGGCAAGGGCACCCAACGAAGGCAGGCGGCCCAGCGATTCGTGCAGCTCGTCCGCCAGGCGATTCAGGGAGAAGCACCCTTCCGGCCCACTCCGTTCTTCGAATCCGAACAGGTGCTCGCCTGGTTGGAACAGTTCCCCGACTGGGTTAAGCGAACCGACTCCCGCGGGCGCGGCAGCGGCTTCGGAGATTTGAGCATCGTCCAGGAGTGGGAGCGCCAGCGCCAACTGAACCCGGGCCGGCCGGTTCGGATCTGGTCGTTGGACGAGCACCTGCAGAGCTACGGCTGAAGTCTCGGCCGCCCCTCAATTCCCCCGAGCCATCAGCTGCACGAAGTCGGCCTCGGTCAGGATTCCCACTAGCTGCCGGCCGTGGAGCACGGGGAGACAGCCGAATTTGTTCTCGTACATGATCTGCGCCGCTTCGCGGAGGTCGGTCGCGGGCGTTACGGTACGGACTTCGCGCACCATCGCCTCTTCGATCGAGACGAGCGTCAGGGGATCGCCTTCCGCGGCCGGAGGACCGGAGGGCGGTACGCGGGTGAAGCGGAGCAGGTCGCGGTGGGTGACCAGGCCGACCAGTTCGCCTTCGATGTCGAGCACCGGTACGTGGCGAATGTGCCGCTCGACCATCAGGTCGCGCACCGCGGCGAGGTCGTCGTCCGGCGAAAGGGCGAAAACATCGGTTGTCATCAGGTGTTGGACCAGCATGCCGGACATTTCGTCCTCCCGGAAGCGTCTTGGTGTCGGGTCTATTCTCCCTCGTCTCGACGGGAAAGACACGCCCTGGGCGGGAACGTGCGCGCGAATCAGCTCGCGGAACCGGGAAACACCCGCCGCCACCACCGCTTCGGCTGCGGCATGTCGACCTCGTCGGCGCCGCGATCGAGTTCGGCCAGAGGGGCAGGAAGGAGTGCGATGCGCCCTTTTTGCATCTGGTGGAGCAACAGGTCCATCTCCTTGCCGCGAAGGCGCGGATCGCCCGAAAACGCCTGGGCGAGAGCGGTGACGCCGTCGATCCGGTCGTAGAACTCTCTTGCCCGCGTGGGCATCCGCTTCTTTTCTTCCTCCGCCGGCTCGAATACCCAGATCGGCACCGCGCGCTCCAGCAGGTCGAGCGGGATCGCCATGTGCCTGCGGGCGATCAGCGACTGCTCCTCGGCCGCGCGTTCGAGCAGAAGGTCCAGAACCGACAGTTGAAGAGTCCCGGACTCGACCGGATCGCCGACGTCCTCAATGTCGAGCGTCTCATTGACGCACAGGCCGAAGCCGGTTTCCAGGAAGCGGAAATACGAGCCCCGGACCACCTGGTACAGCTCGCGCAGGGTGCGCTTGCCGTCTACCGCCTCGGAGATCTTCCTCTGCGCCGCGGAGAGGTTCTTGCCCGGCCAATTGCGCCCGCGGCGAAGGACCACGTTGTCGTGGACGAACACCTTGCGCATGCGCCCCCGCTCGTCCACCCAGCGGGTGCCTTCGAGCACGACGCCCATCGAGTCGATCGGGTGGGGCAGAATCTCCTCCTCCGGGGGCAGCTCGGCCTCGAAGTAGAAAACCCCGTGCTCCCAGAGGAAGAGATCGCAGATCAGGTCGTGGATGTGCTCATGAAGGGCGGCCTGCACGGCCTCCGGCTCCAGGATGCCGAGATCGGACAAGGCGGAGCCGAGGCGCCCCCCTTTCCGCGTACAGTGGGTGAGCGCCGAGAACAGCTGGTCCTCGGTGATCGCGCCGCTCAAGAGAAGGTGCTGGCCGAAATATTCGGCCGGATCGTTCGACAGACAGGAGACGATCTCGCCGTGGTTGAAATAGACCCGTTTTTCGCGATCGCTCCTCCGGAAGACGAGGGCGCCGGAGCTGCGCTCGTTCTTCGCCCACTGGAGAAGATCGCCCGGTGGGAATGCTTCGATGCGTCCGGAGAATTCCATAGGAATGTACGGAGTCTATCTCGGTCGAAGGCCGTCGGGGAATCTAGATATGCTTGATCGCATGAAGCGCACGCTCTCGCTCACCCTCCCTCTCCTCTCCCTGATCGCTTTCGCTTCCGGCCCGCTCGGAGCGATCTCGCTGCCCTGTCAGCCGTGCGGTGGAATTCGCGTTCCCGCGGGGACCGACCTCGCCGCCATCCAAGGCGACATCGCCACCCTCTCGGCCGGTACGCTCGAACCGGGAAGCCCCCTGTTCGTCGCCTGGGATCTGGAACTTGACGGCACGGCCGATCCGGCTCCGGCCGCCGAGCTGTTCGGCATCGGTGCGACCCCCTGGATGTCGCTCGTCTTTCGTACCCCGGCCCCCCTCACCCAGAATCTCGACCGCTTGCAGGGGGAACTCGGCCAGGCGGCGAAGATCGCGGCCGCGGCTCCGGCGGGCGCGTATTTTGAAGTGTCTTGGCGTCCGGACGGTGGAACGCCCGGCGAAACGACGGCGCTCGACCCGGCCCAATACGGATTCCTGCTCAAGCGCGCGGCGGTCGTTTTGACCGGTGCCGCGCCGGAGGGCAAGGTGGCGGCCGGGCCGCTACCGGCGGACCCGGCATTCTTGACCGCTTTCTACGCCGAGGAGATCGCCGCCTATCTCGAAGCGGTGGCGCTCGCGCCGGCCGATTCCGCGGCGATCGAGGCCGCCACGGCCAAGCTCGCCGAACTCGATCCGGGCCGCCCCGTGGTGCTCGACGCGGCGCCCGCGCCGGACGAACCGGGCGCGGTGCTCTCCGAAGCGGCGCGCAATCTCACCCGGGGCCTCGCCCTCACCCTGATCGCGGCCCCCGCGGCTCCCGAACCGGCCGATGGCGAAACGCCGGGCACGAACCCGCTCCTGGCTCCGCTCGTGCTGCTGGCGCGCGAATTTGCGGGCGATCTCTCCTACGACCCGACCTCCACCCCTTCGGGCGCCGACGCTTGGGCTTTCGTGCGCGGTAAGGATCTCGGGTTGCGGGTGATCGCCGTCACTCCCCCGGGCTCCCCGGAGCTGGTGCTCCAGTTTCCCGACGCCGAGCTGCGCCGGCCGGTTCGCTATAGCTACTTCGCGCGCAAGGTCGGGGCGCCGAACGGCAAACTGGCGGGCGGCGGCCTGGAGATCCGGCTCTCCGAGCCCGCGCCGGTTGAAATCCTGGCGCTCGAACGGCCGACCGCCGCGGAGCGGGAAGGGATCGCCGAAAAGCTCACCGTCTCGGGCGATCGCGAGATCACGGTGGAAGAGATCCTCCGCCGCCTGCAAGCCTTCGAGGACGCGCAGAACCGACGGATCGATCACTACCAGGCGATCAACACGACCTCGCTACGCTTCCCCGCGGCGGGCACCCAGACGATCGAGGTAACGCTCGAAGGGCCGTACTTCGTCGAGCGCGACACGCCGCCCGACTGGGTTTGGACCAGCCTGTACCTGAACGGCGTCCGCTGGCGGAGCAAAGAGATCCCCGAGATCCCGCTGATTCAGCCCGAAAAGGCGGCGACCATGCCGGGCGAGATCACGTTCGACAAGAAATACCGTTACCGCCTACGCGGCAGCGACACGATCGACGGCCGCGCCGCCTGGCTGGTCGATTTCGAACCGGTCGGCGAGGCGATCGCGGCGCAGGGTCGCCTGTACAAGGGGACCGTGTGGATCGACAAGCAGTTGTCGTCCCGGTTGAAGACACGCGCCGTTCAGCTCGGCCTGGAAGGCGAGGTGCTGTCGAACGAAGAGACGCTGCTCTATTCCCCGATCGAAGCCGACGGCGCTCCCGCCCCCTGGGAGCCCGGGAGCTTTATTCTCCCGCTCAAGGTCCTCGCGCAGCAGATCCTCTCGGTGGTCAACACGGCGACCATCGTCGAACGCGAAACCAAGCTGACGGAAGTTAAGGTCAACGCCGACGGCTTTGGCGAGGCGCGCCAAGCCGCCAACGCTTCCGATGCGACGATCGTACGGGACACCGCCAAGGGCCTGCGCTATCTGGTCAAGGACGAGAAAGGCGAGCGGGTGGTGAAGGAAGGGTTCGACCGCGACAAGCTGTTCTTGGCCGGCGGGCTGTTCTACGACGACTCGTTCGACTACCCGCTGCCGCTGGCCGGGATCAACTATTTCTCGCTCGACTTCAAAGGGACCGGCCAACAGGTCAACCTGTTTTTCGGCGGCCTGTTGCTGATCGGCAACATCGCCCAGCCTCGTCTGTTCGGCACTAAGTTCGACTTCGGCGCCGACGTGTTTGGCTTGGCGATCGCGGGTTCGGATCAGCTGTACCGCGACAATCGCGAGGTGACGGCCGAGGAGGTGGAGGTTCGCCCGGCGAGCTTCACCCTGAACCTGGGGCATCCGGTGGGCAACTTCTTCAAGTGGGGCCTGCGGTACGGATTGGTCTCCTCGACCTACTCCAAGGTCGACACCGCCGATCCCTCCTTCCGCCTACCGAGCAACAACATCGCGCAGCGGATCGAGCTGTCCGGCCGCTACGCCCGGAGCGGCTACCGGCTCGACCTCGGCGGGAGCTACCACCGGCGCTCGAAGTGGGAGCCGTGGGGATTTGCCGACAACTCGGACTACGACCCCGACAAGAAGGACTACCTACGCTGGGAGGCGTCGCTGGCGAAGACCTGGAACCTGCCGAAATTCACCCGCTTCTCAGCGCAGGTCAACTACCTCTCGGGCAGCGATCTCGATCGCTTCTCGAAGTACGAGTTCGGCTTCTTCGGCGCGACCCGGGTCCACGGCTACCAGAGCAATCGGGTCCGCGCGACCGATGTTTCGGCCGCGCACGTCTCGTACGGCTTCGCCCTCGGCGACCTGTTCCGCCTCGACGTGTTGGGCGATGCCGCCTGGGCGACCGATAAAGACACCGGGCTCGACAACGAGCTGCTCGCCGGAGCCGGAATCGCCGGTACCTTCATCGGCCCGTGGAAGACGATCGTCAGCATGGACCTAGGCGTTCCGGTCGCCGGGCCGGACGACGGCTTCGTGGTCTATGTGGTCTTCTTAAAGCTGTTCAAGTAGGCGCGCGATCGATGGCGGGGATCTGGCAGCGGGTACGAGAAGGGATCGAAGGGCTCGCCGACAAGCGGCCCTCCGATCTCCCGTCACCGGAGCCCGCACCGTTTGAGGAGGACGAGAACCTCCCGGAAACGGTCGTCCTGGCCCTTTCCGACGTCTTCGACCTGCACAGCTTTCGGCCCAACCAGGTGGCCGACGTAGTAAGCGAGTACTTAGACGCCGCCCACCGAGCCGGCTTTCGCCATGTCCGGATCATCCACGGCAAGGGCAAAGGGGTGCAGCGCGACATCACGCGGAAGATTTTGGCCGCCGATCCGCGGGTCGTCTCCTTCGGCGACCCGCCCGCCGAAGCGGGCGGCTGGGGCGCCACCTGGGTCGAGCTGAGTTAGGCGAGCCTAGGATCAGATCACCATGGCCTCCCCACCGGCCGGCCCGCTGCGTCGCGCGCTACGACGTCTATCCCGGCGCTTCGCGGGCTCGACGCTTCAACTGATCTACGAGCCGCGCTACGCGCTTGATCTTTCGGGCGTCGGCTACGACCCTCGGCGCGGCGAGCGCATCCTCGGGTTCCTTTCGGCCGAAGGGCTGATCGGCAGCGAGGACGTCCTGCGGCCGGAGTCGATGTCGTTTCACGACCTGCGGCGCGTCCACTCGGACGACTATCTCGAAGCGCTGAGCCGCCCGGGGGCGCTGGTACCGATCCTCGGCTTCGCTCCGCCCGACGGTCTTGCCGAGGCGTTTCTCGAAGCGCAGCGCACGATGGCCGGCGGCACCCGGCTCGCCCTGGAGCTGGCGCTCGGAGGAGCCGCGCCCGGCGACACGGCCGCGCAATGGCCGGCGGCGGCGCTCAAAGGGCCGGCGCGGCCGGCGGTCAATCTGGGCGGCGGGTTCCATCACGCGTTCCGTGACCGGGGCGAGCGGTTTTGCGCGTTCAACGACGTGGCGGCGGCGATCGCCTCGCTGCGCGTCCGGGGCTATCCGGGCAAAATCCTGGTCGTCGATCTCGATCTGCACGACGGCGATGGCACCCGATCGATCCTCGTGGGCGATCCCCGGACCCATACGCTCTCGATCCACAACCTGACCACGGCGCCCGCGACGGAGAACTCGACGATCGTCGAGCTCGGCCCGAACGTCGAAGACGACGCGTATCTCGCGGCGCTCCGGCGGACCCTCCCGCCACTCGCCGAGAAGTTCGCCCCGGACCTCGCGATCTACCTGGCGGGAGCCGATCCGGCCGCGGGCGACGCGATCGGCGACTGGCGGCTCTCCCCGGCGGGGATGCTCGCGCGCGACCGCTTCGTGATCGAGCGGCTGGGCGCCTTGAAGGCACCGCCGCGGATCGCGATCGTTCTCGCCGGAGGCTATGGCAAGGGAGCGTGGCGCTACCCGGCGCGTTTCCTCGCCTGGCTCGCGAGCGGCCGAGAGATTGAACCGCCCAGCTCGGAAGAGGCGCTCCTGTTCCGTTTCCGCACGCTCGCGAGGACCCTCTCGGCGCACCAATTGACGGCGGAGGACGAGTCGGATCGCCCCTCGGCGGGTTCGAGGGCGGCGGGCGAGGCCGACGCCCCCCCTGAATTCGACGACTGGGGGCTCACCGCGGACGATCTGGCCCCCGCACCCGGCACCGGGCTGGGCAAACCGAGCCGCTTCCTGGGCTTTTATTCGCGCTCGGGGGTCGAGCTGGCACTAGAACGGGCGGGGCTGCTCGAACGCCTACGCGCCCGCGGCTACGACCGGCCGACGATCGAACTCGACCTCGGCCAACCGGCAGGCGACACGGCGCGCCTCTACGGCGATGCGGCGAAGCGCGACCTGCTGATGGAGATTCGGGTGCGCCTGGACCGCCGCCTGCTGCCCGGCGTGCCGCTCCTCCATCTCGAATGGCTGCTGCTCCAAGATCCGCGCGCGAGCTTTCCTCCCGGCAAGGCGGGGCTCCCTGGTCAGCAGCACCCGGGCCTCGGCCTGCTCGCCGAGGTGATGGCGCTCCTGGTCGCCGCCTGCGATCGACTGGGGCTCGATGGGATCTCGTTCGTCCCCTCGTATTACCACCTGGCGGCCAAAGGGAGGCGCCTGCTGCGCCTTTTGGATCCGGACGACGAGGCGCGCATCGCGAGCCTCGAAGAAGCGCTCGGCGATCGGTCGCTTTCAGAGGCGACCCGCCTAGTCGCGGAAGGCAAGGTGGTCGACGCGGAGACGGGCGAGCCGTTCGCCTGGCGGCCGATGGTGATGATTCTGCCGACTCGCGAGGAGCTTGCGGCGCGGTTCGAAACGCCGGAATACGAGCGGTACGCGGCGGTGCGGCGGGCGTTTCGGGTGCTGTAGGGGCGCACCTGTGTGTGCGCCCAGGACCCGTGCGGCGGCTATTTGCCCATTTTTTCCAAGGCGTCGGCCGCTGCCCGCTGCTCGGCGGCTTTCTTGCTCGAACCCTCGCCGCTTCCGGCGAGAGCCCCCGATACCCACACTTCGACCTCGTAGACCTTGTCGTGATCGGGGCCTTTCTGGCCGATCAGCCGATACTCGGGTAGCTCGCCGTCGTGCGCCTGCGAGACTTCCTGGAGGCGGGTCTTGGCGTCCACCGAGAGCAAAGGTGCACCGGTGGTGGATGCCGTTTCGAGCATGGTCTCGATCGCCGTCCGCGCCGGATCGAGCCCGCCGTCCAAATAGATCGCGCCGAACACCGCTTCGAGCGAATTGGCGAGCAAAGACGCCTTGGTCCGGCCGCCCGAGCGTTCCTCGCCGATCCCCATCTCCAGCTCCGGCCCGAGCGCCAACCGTTCGGCATGCGGCGCGAGCGTCGCCCGGCTGACCAGCTGGGCCTTCAGTTTCGAGAGCTGCCCTTCGGGCAAAGTGGGATTGCGGTCGTATAGCCACGACGCCGCGACCAGCCCAAGCACCGCGTCGCCCAAAAACTCCAGGCGTTCATAATGCCGCTCCAACCCATGCTCGTTCGCGGCGGAACGATGGGTCAAAGCGAGCTTCAGAAGCTCCGGTCGCTTGAAACGGTACTTGAGGCGCTCTTCGAGAGGGAGAGATTGGCGTCCGAACATCGTGGTGAATGCTACCAGGAACGACCTGACGGCTACCGCCGCCCGAACCGCCGTTCCAGATCCGAATCGGTCATCTGCAACACGATCGGCCGGCCGTGGGGGCAGGCGTAGGGGTTTTCGGCGGCGAACAGCTCGGCGACCAGGACTTCCATTTCGAGCGGGGCGAGTGGGTGGTGCATCTTGATTGCTGATTTACACGACTGGGTGGCCGCGAGCGCGTCGAGGATCTGGCGGCTCAAGATCTCGGCTCCCTCTGCGCCGGAGATCTCGCCGCCGCCGATCGCCGACGAGGCGAGCGCGCGGAGGAGTTTTTCCCCTTCATCGATCGACAACACCGCGGGGAGCGATGTGAGCCCCACCTCGGAGCCGGACATCTCGACGATCTCGAACCCTGCTTTTTCAAGCGCCGGAGCGATCTCCAGCAGGCGCAGCCTTTCCGCGGCCGACAGTTCCAGAAGGATCGGATGAACCCGCCGCTGGGCCGAGCGGCTGGTCGCCGCGAACGAGCGGCGGAGGCGCTCGAACAGGATTCGCTCGTGGGCGACGTGCTGGTCGATCAGGTAGAGCCCCTCCGGCCCTTCGAGCAGGATCAGCGTCCCCTTGTATTGCCCGAGCAGGCGGAACGGCCGGCGCTCGCCGCTCCTCCCGGAGAGCGGCACGGCGGCGCGCTCGCCGATCGGGGCATAGGCGGCGGTCGCCAGGCGCGATTCGTCTGGACTTGGCGGACCCGAAGTTTGAGCACCCGGCGCGGAAGGCACCCACAGCTCGGAGGCCCGCGGCCGCTCGGCGATTTCGGACGGCTGGGTTCCCGTCGCGCCCGAGCCGTACGGCGACCGGCCGCCGAGCCCTTGCCAGGAGAACGAGCCGAGCAGCGCCCCGGGAGGCGAGGAGGAGAGATCGCGCAGAGGTGCCGCCTCTTCGCCGCGCGCCCGTTCGAGCCCGCGCCGGAGCGCCCGCTCCACCCGGCCGAGGAAACCGGGATCGCGAAAGCGGACCTCCGCCTTTTGCGGATGGACGTTCACGTCCACCTCGGTCGGCGGCAGGTCGAGAAACAGGAACAGCGCGGGGAAATCCTCGCTCCGCCACTCTTCGCGAACCGCCCGGTAAAACGTCGCGAGGATCGCCCGATCGCGCAGCAGGCGGCGATTGACGAAGGTGAAATGGCGCCGGCCCCGCCCGGTGGACGGCGCGCCGATCAACCCCGAAATCACCTCGCCGTCGCGGCCGTTCACGGTATCGCCGAGCGGTACGGCCGGGATCTCCACCAGCTGGCGGGCGAACGGCTCGCCGAAGATTTGGCCGATCCGGCGCGCGGCTCCCGGCGCGCTCGAACCCGCCTCGTCTCCTGCCTCTGCCGGGTCCGCCACGAGGGCGTCGAGCAGCGTCCGGCCGTCGTGGAGGACGGTGAAGCGCACGTCGGGCCGCGCGAGCGCGTACCCTTGGACGCTTTCGAGCGACCGCCGCAGCTCGGTCTCCGGCGTCTTTAAAAACTTCCTCCGTGCCGGCACGTTCCAAAACAGCGAACGCACCTCGATCGTCGTGCCGCGGGTGCGCGCGAACGGCTCGGCCGCCGTCACCCGCCCTCCTTCGATCGCCACGCGCGTCCCCTCGCCCGGCCGCTCGGCCGTGGTCAAGGCGACCCGAGAGACGGCGCCGATCGTCGCCAACGCCTCGCCGCGAAAGCCGAGCGTGCCGACCTGCTCCAGATCCTCGAAGCTGCCGATCTTGCTCGTCGCATGGCGGTCGAAGGCGAGCAGCGCATCGTCGCGATCCATGCCGCAGCCGTCGTCGGAAATCGTAATCCTCTGCTTGCCCCCCGCCTCCAGCTCGACCCGCACCTCGGTCGCCCCGGCATCGAGCGCGTTTTCGACCAGCTCCTTGACCACCGAGGCGGGGCGCTCGACCACCTCGCCCGCGGCGATCTGCGAGATCAGGGTGTCAGACAGGTGGTGGATTCTCGACATTTCCTGCGGATTCTCGCACGACCGACGCCGCTCGACGGTCTTTGATCAGGGAGGCGACGATCGAAATTGTGAGCACGGCCGCGATCACCCCGAGCGAAATCGGTGTCGGGATCTTCCACAGGTCGACCACGGTCATCTTCACACCGACGAACACCAGCACCACGGCCAGGCCGAGCTTCAGGTACGAGAACTTGCCCATCACCCCGGCGAGGACGAAATAGAGCGAGCGCAGGCCGAGGATCGCGCAGATGTTCGAGGTGTAGACCAGAAACGGATCGCGGGTGACCGCAAAGATCGCCGGGATCGAATCGACCGCGAAGACCAGGTCGGTGCTCTCGACCAGCAGCAGGACCATGAACAGCGGAGTCGCCCACCGCTTGCCCCCCTCGCGGACGAAGAATTTCCCCTCGCGGTAGTCGGAGGTCACCGGCATCAGGCGGCGGGCGAGGCGGAGCACCGGGTTCTTTTCCGGATGGATCTCTTCGTCGCCGAAGAACGCCATCTTGATCCCGGTGAAGATCAGGAAGCCGCCGAAGACGTAGATGATCCAGTGGAACTGCTCGATCAACGCCGCCCCGGCAAAGATGAAGATCGCCCGCAGGACCAACGCGCCGAGAATGCCCCAGAACAGAACCCGGTGCTGGACCTTCTCGGGAACCTTGAAGTAGCCGAAGATCAGGGCAATGACGAAGATGTTGTCGATCGAGAGCGATTTTTCGATCAGATAGCCGGTGAAGAATTCGAGCCCGGCCTGCGACCCCCGAGCGTGCCAGATCCAGACGTTGAACAACAGCGACAGGGCGATCCAGACGCCGCTCCAGATCGCGGCCTCTTTGACCGAAACGGCATGAGCCTTTCGATGGAAGACGCCGAGATCGAGGGCGAGCATCGCCAGCACGGCGCCGTTGAAGCCGATCCAAAGCCAGAGGGGGGTGTCGAACATGGCGCCAATCTCCTACCTGCAGATCGGCCGTGGGGTCCGAAAACGAGACGCCACGGCACGAAGGTTCGTGTCGTGGTGGTCTCGCCGTAGCGCTTCGACCTGAATCCGAAGCGCTCGCAAACAGCCGGGAGCATCTTGGCGAAGCTCCGTGTTGACGACCGTTGGCCCCGAAACGTCCGAAAGATCGCTTTTCGAAAAGCTTCGGGTGGCTACTCCCCACCGGGGATGCTGCTCGTGGAACAAGCGCGGCGGGGTCTTCATTCCCACCGGGCACAACCGACTTCCGAAACGCGTCTACCCCACTACCGCCAACGCGCCAGGCAAGACCTCCAGCTCGACCCGATCGCCGGGAGCCATCGGACGGACCGGCTCCCCGCCGCCGTAGAGGTACAGCGGGCGGTCGATCGAGAGGACCGCGCGGCGGGTGCGGAGGATCTCGACCGCCGGGTGTCCGACGTGCTTGCCGGGGTAGACCTTTGGAAAGACGCGCAGGAGACCGAGCCTGGAGACCTCGCGGACGATCACCAGGTCGAGCAGGCCGTCGTCGAATCGGGCATCCGGCGCGATCTTCATGCCGCCGCCGAAGCGCGGGAGGTTTGCGGCGACCGCGAACATCGCCTTTCCCTCGAACACTCCGCCGTCGTGCTCCACCCGCAGGTGGGGCGCCTTGAAGGTGGCGAGCGTCTTGATTACGGACCAGACGTAGATCAGCGGCCCGCGCAGGTGGCGAACTTGGTTCGCCGTCCGGGTCACCTCGCTGTCGAAGCCGACGCCCAAGTAGCTCACGCTGACGATCGGACCGACCCGGATCAAGTCGATCCGGCGGATCGGGCCCGAGATCGCGCGCTCGACCGCTTCGTCGAGCTTGGCCGGAACGCCCAGGCTTCCGGCGAGGTCGTTGCCGCTGCCGAGCGGGACGACCCCCAACGCGCAGTCCGAGCCCGCGAGCCCTTGCAGGGCGAAGTGCATCGTGCCGTCACCGCCGACCACGATCAGACGCTCCACTCCATCCTGTGCCGCCCGGTACGCCTGCATGGGCAAGTCGGACGCCGTGCGCGACACCGCCAGCCCCGCACCGTAGCGGGAGGCGAGAATGCGCAGGCGGTCGAGGTGCCGGGCGCCCGCACCGCGCCCCGACGACGGATTGACGAGAAATCGCAGCATGGAAAAGTGGGCGGGATCTTACTGCGGAAACCCACGCCCCGCTCCGCCGTAGCACCCAGCCTGCTAGGCTCGCGCCTATGTCGCGCCCTGAGATCCAAATCCTGGTCTGCCTGAACGAACGCCCCGAAGGGGCCGCGAAACCGAGCTGCGCACCGCGCGGCGCGCTCGCGGTCTATCACCGCTTCAAAGACCGGGTCAAAGAGCTGGGCATCCGCGACCGGGTGATGGTCGTCCGCACCGGCTGCCTCAAACATTGCAGCCAGGGCATCACCGTCGCGATCTGGCCGCTCAACCTCTGGTATCGCGCCGTGACGCTCGACGACGTCGAAGAGATTCTCCAAGCGAGCGTACTCGAACGGCGCGAGGTGGAACGGCTTCGAATGCCGGATATCCCTTGGGAGTAAGGGGGGCGTTCGGCTAAGCGCCACAAACCTGGGGGCGATTGGCAGAAACGAAGAGTAGCCCCCCTTCGGCCCGAACTTTGGTAGAATCTCTTCACATGAGGGCTACGTGAAATGACCAACCAAAGTCAGCGAGTGATCGTCCCTCTCTTCGTGTCGTTCCTGTTCCTTCTAGGCTCGGTCGAACCTGCTCGTGGAGTTGCCTGTCCCGCAGCTACCACCGTGCCCGGTAATCCGGTTACCTGGAGCGCCAGCCATCGATATGCTTTCTACCTCGGCGCTCCGATCCCGCTGCTGGGTCAGTCGAACGAGTACCTCTGTCACGTCACTCAGCCCGATCGCGCGGCGCAGTACTGTACGCTGGACAACTACGTCGCGATTCTCAATACGATGCAAGCCAACAAGAACAACTTGCTTCGCCTCTGGTCGGTACTCAACAACAGTCCTGGCGTCGCCTTTCCGGACCGCATGCCCCCTTTGACACCTTACCCCGACGAGCAGCCTTTTATACTGATGGATGGAAAATGGGATTTGAGCGAGGCAAATCCCACCTTCTACTCAAATCTGGAGAAAGTAGTCTGCGAGGCTTATAACCGAGGCATCATTGTCGAAGTCACGCTGCTCGACCCATGGTGCAACCCGTGGACCAGCAGCCCGTTCAATAGCGCTAACACGGTAGCACCCTCTTCGGGCACCCAGTTGGGGTTTCCCAACAGTACAGGAAGGCGCCTTTTCGCCTCGTTCGAAAACACGACGACGAAGACTGACCCTACCTACTTACTGACCCGGAACGCCCAAAAGGACGCTGTCGCACGAACCGTCCTCGCTCTGCGAAAATATCCGAACGTAATCTTTGAGATCGCCAACGAACCTGACTTCATCCCGATCACGGGCGTCACCATCGCGAACGTGATGGACTGGCAGAACGCGATGCTCGCGATTGTCCAGGCCAACGATTCCACTCCCCCCCACATGATCGAGATCAACGGCCATACGACTTCGTCGTTCGCATGGACCGTACCGGCATCCCAGATGTCCAGTTCGCACTACACGCAGGTGGTCCGGGATTCCTCTCTCAACGGCGCCATCGAAACGGCGCTAAGCACGACCGCCTCGATCGTCAGCGGTCGTGCCACCCGAGTGTTGGCCTTCAATGAGAACCGGTGGGCCTCGATCCTCGGCGTCTCAACGACTAACCCTCTCTATCGAACCGCTGATGGCGTGCGTTCCGAGGCCTGGGAATTCATGCTCAATGGAGGTGGAGCCTTCGACGGATATACCCTTGACCGGGCCGGCGTAGAGAGCAAGAAAGTGGTTCCTCAGCTCGGCGTTCTAACTACCTTCCTGAACCCCATCTATTCGGGGAACATCGGGCTTCAGAGCCTCGATGCCATGCAGCAGACGAGCTGCAACGGCTCTTCGGATTGGTGCCGGGGCGTACCGCAGTGGGGCAATTTGGATGAGGGCGATTGCGGTGGGTCTGGAGCGCGCATCT
Source organism: Thermoanaerobaculia bacterium (assembly GCA_038248205.1). Classification (GTDB taxonomy): domain Bacteria; phylum Acidobacteriota; class Thermoanaerobaculia; order Multivoradales; family UBA5704; genus DASYKS01. The sequence goes on along the minus strand of JBBRUC010000003.1, from coordinate 47,995 downwards.
TTTGGTCCAGCATGAAGTCCGGCACCGATTTCGCCCTCTACGTTCATCATGGAGTTTTTCAGAGCGATCTGTCTGGAGGAAAGTTCGACGCGTACCAGGCCAGGCTATGTGGAAATGGAACGACCTCTGGATATCGCCTGCCGGTTGCACCGATCCCTCAACCGTTTCAATATCGAGTTCCTCAGGCGGGTTGCTGGGCTGAAAGATGGATTGATCCGAAAACCGGTCTCGTAAAAGCGTCAACCTATCGGAGCAATCTCGCAACCAGCATCTGGAACACCCCGGTAACAATCCCTCGATTCACTCACGACATGTTGTTCTTCGTCACCCACAGCTGCCCCACGGGGCTCTAGGAGAGGCTGAAAATGACTCGTCGGCAAAGCCTCGCGCTTCTTTCCGTTCTGGTGCTTTTCGCAATCGGCTCGCGCAACGCTCGAGCCGAAGTCGCGGTCGCTCCTTCACAGGATATCGCACTCTTGCGAACCAGCGATCCCTTCTCGCTCAGCATTGCCATGCTGGAGGATGGGAGCTTCGCGATCGGAGCGAACGAGGTTCGGCCCTTCCAGCCAGGCAATCCGCGGTTTCGTTTCGCCGTGCAGTTCTATAGCCCGGAGGGCATGCCCCTGGGGGAGCCGGTTTCTCCCGGAGGCAATTCCTATGTTCCGCGGGGCGGCGTGGGGTCGGTGGGTGACCGCTACTTCGTAACCTGGGAGAATTTCCGTGGGGTGACGACGTCCGGGTTTTACGACTCTCAGGGCGAGCGCCTAGGCCGACCGTTCTCCTGGCCGCGCTCGGAGGCATCCTACTTCCCTCGCTGGTACCGATTTGCACCTGAACCGAGCCACCCTATCTTGCCTCTGGTTTTCCGCCAAGTCGGGACCGACAGCTCGGACCGTCCGATCTTCAAGCCGATCGTCCAGGTTTTCGACCGGCGAGCCCATCCCTTGGGAGCCGCGTTCGACCTTAAACCGATCTCGGCGAATCGAACGATCGAAATCGAAGCTTTGGCGATCAATGGCAACGGGCGGTTTCTCGTGGTCTCGCTCCAGTGCCCTGGGAGTCCTTGGTCGCAGCGACCCTGCCTGCGAGGCGTTCAAGTATTCGATCGAGCCGGTCGTGTCCTCAAAGCCTTCTCGACCAAGGGAATCCAGCAACTCTCCTCTGGACCTGACCGAGCGGTAAGCTTTCACGTCGGCCTCCGTGGCAATGGATCCTACTTGCTGAGTTGGATCGAGGGGTTCGAGGCAGGCGACTTCCGGTTTCTCATGCGACCTTATAATCGCAGTGGTATGCCTACAGCTTCACCGATGGTAATCGCTGAGACCGGCAGCGATCCGATCAGCACGACGATTCTCGAAAACACCGGCGACGGAGGGTTCCTTGCTTCGTGGCTTGTTTTCTCACAAGGCGGCGCAACAGCAGCGGTCTATCTGCGCCAAATCAATGCTTCCGGTACACGTTTGGGAGAGCCGATCCTCGTAGCGGCGGATCAGATATCGGCCGGACCCGTTCTGGCGATCAACAGCACAGGCCGCGGAGTCATCGCTTGGCCCACCCGGCACGATCAGGTTTTTGGAGGCCGTTTCAGCTTAATCACGGTGACGCCGGACGATGCGCAGTCCCTTCAAAAGGCAGCGCAGAACAACGCGCCCAACGCGAGCGGGGAACCAAATGAGCGCTAGATCGTTTCGATCTCTAAGTTTTCCAAGGATTTCGGCGATCTTGCTGGTAACCCTAGCGTATACGCCTCTGCCTACAAAAGCCGACGGCGCCGCTTGCTTACAGAGCTGTAACGGGAAGGATTGCAGGCAAGTGAGTTGCGGAGAAGCGGTTTCCACAGAGGGATTCTGCCAGTGTCAGAGCGCGGCCCTGCCATGGTCGGGCGAGACCTATTCTTCTTGGTGTCGAGTCTCAGGGCCGGCGAAGAATCCTTCGGCCCGGTGTGCCGCTGCCGATACCTCGGACCGGCAGCTCGCTGCCGATTCGGAAGCTCTGTCCAAGGGTCGTGCGATGGCGCAGGTTCTAGAGGGACGCAATCCTTATGTCGCCTCTCTGATCGATGCACTCGAACAGTCTGGTGGTTGGGTCGTAGGGCCCGTACAGGGCTTGCTTCACGACAGCTATTACGATGAACAGACCGGGCAGCTTTCCCATGGTGAGGTGGTACCGTTTTCTGGCGCGATCACGACCGGGGGACTCGACTCAGCACAAGTTCAAATCACGGTCGGCGGCGACCTACGGCAATTGGCCAGGCTGAGGCAGTACGTCGACTCGGCCGTCCGCACTGCCGTTCCTCCGGTATCGGTTCGAGGGGTCGTCACAGATCACGGCCTTCACGGCTCTCTACTTGTCGTAGGTCTGGGCGGCAACTCCGAAACCATTCAGTGGTGAGAGCGCCGGGAGGGGCGCCCTTTGCCGAACCGGCTGAACGCCCGGCGTGCCGCCTTCCCTTGCTCGGCGTCGACGGCGACCAGACTGATCCCTGCCTGTTCGAGAAAGTAATCGAGATCGCGCAACCCCTCGGCGCCCTGGCGGGACTCGATCACCAGCGAACACTCGACGAAGCTCGCCACCGAGATCTTCCTCGACGAGGCCGCCTCGATCGCCTCGTTGAACGTACGGCGTTCCGGCTCATCCTGGAGAATTGCGACCAAGGCCGAGGTATCGATCACCATTAGCTGGGCAGGCCGTTTTCGTCGTACCCCAAGATCTCATCAGCCGGCCGCGAGTCGAGTACCGGCAGATTGGCACAATGGACAGCGATCTCATCGAGCTCGTCGGCAAGGCGGCGCTCTTTCCGCTCACGCTGAATCCGCACCAACTGGTCGCGAAGAGCACGCCGGACCGCCTCGGTCTTCGTCTCGCCGGTAAGGCTGGCCAGCGCTTGGGCCAGTTCTTCCGTCTCACGATGTCTGATGTTGAGAGCCATGCGTCCTCACATATAGATGCACACTTACACTGTAACAACCACGCTCCGATTCAACAATCGAGATTCATTGACGCTCCCTGTTTTCTTGCAAGGCACGGTCCTAGCGCCAGGCGGCACGCTGTGTGTCTGGCCGTCGCCACCTTAGACAGCGCCAAACGTTTCGCAGGCCATTCCCGCCTCATCAGCGGAATTGCAAGGCCCAGGCGGCCCAATTCTCACGGTGACCTTTCCTGATCCGATGTCGCGATCGAACCGGATCGTGGCTCCAGTATCTTTGATCGATTCGCGATAGGCATCGACGATTTCCTGGAGCCACTCAAGCTCGTCGGTCAGCTCAATGACGATCGAAACCGTGTTTCCAAGGTTTTGGAGCGCTTCGTCGGCCACCTTGAGCAGCTGGAGCTTTTGTCGCATACCCGGGACGCTCTTCAAAGCATGGCCCGCCGCGTCCAGGGCAGCCTTGATCGCATCAAAGTCATCCACATTCGACCGAAGCAGCTTGCGGTGCTTCTTGAGCTCGACAGTCTTCATGGGTTCGCCTCGCCGCAGTCTCGTCGTAGATCCAGGTTCATGGGTGGTGCTTCACCCTGAAGCGGTAAATTTTTTTCTCTGATACAGGATAAGACTGATCCTGCATCGATCTTGCCGTTGCTGACCCTATCTTTCTGCCGACAACGATCGTAAGCCATCACGGCGCATTTGTCACCTCTGAACAGCACCTGAGATCGAGAACTTCGGCTCGGAAAGTGAGAACTTCGACAGTTGGAGGTGCACCTCCAACTTTTTGCTGCGCCTTCGGTATGTCCTACCGGTCGTACGAACGGTCCCCGGAAGACCTTCGCACGGCACGTACTACTCCAGTTTCTCTAGGCGGCGATCACCTCCGGTTTCGGGGTTGCCGTCTTCTTCCGGTTCCGGATGCCTTCCGTGCGAACCTTGAAGGTCTCCAGAATCGGATTGTCGAAACCCAGTTGGCCGCGGGCGACCGCCGCGAGGCGGCGCGCCGACCGGCGGGTGTCGCTATCCAGCTTGCGACGCGCGACCACCGCATCGCGCAGCTTGCCGGTGAGCATCTGGACGGTGTCGTGAGCGGTGCGCAGCTCGGTGACTTTCTGCCGGAGGTCGGTAAACGTCGGATCGACCCCCGGGATGTCGGGCAGTACCGCCTGGATGTTCTGGACGGTGATCTGCCAGGTGTTGATTTTGTCGGCATACGAAAGATCAGGCACGGCGATTCTCCTTTCTTGTTTCCGACCGCGAAATGCGGTCGGGTCGTTGGCTGCTGCGTGGATACCCTGAGGCTCAAGCCGCAAGGCTGACGGACTTCGCGAGATCGAGTTCCGCCCGAGTGACCGCCCGGCCCTGGGCCGAGAAGGTCACCGTGACCACCTCGCCGCAAAACACGAACGTCGGACCCCGGTGGCAGCCGGGACTGCCCTCCGCCGTCGCGAGCGCAAGCTGCAGAAACGCGACCGCCGCCTTCTGGGTCGGGAAGCGGAACGAGCGCCGCAGCTGCCGCTTGTTGTGGGAAAGATTCCAGCCGGGCATCTGCCGCAGTTGGATCCGCTCCGCCTTGAGGCGGGTCGGGACGGGGGTCAGGGACTGAGTGGGCACAGGAGCAACGCGGGAGTTCATGACGAGCACCTCCATCTAAATTGCCCAGCCGGGAAATTCCGGCCGAGCGGGTACCGCCCTACCGATGAGTCGGGGAACCGCCCAAAAGTGCCGCCAGCCAAGCTGCGCGGCGAGTGTCCGAAGGACCTGGGCTTGCCGTCGTTCTCATCACAGGACGAACCCTAAGGGAGAGGTGTCCGGTAAAACGATAGCGCCGCGAAGATTCTTTTTTGGGGAGGGGGCGGACGGGCGCCACGGGCCGCGGGGAGCGGCAGAGTTCGACGCAGAAGCCGGCCCGTCAGGGGCCGATTTCTCGTTCCGGCGACATCGCGGTCGAGAAACGTGTGGCCGTGTTGGACCCGATCGGCGATACCCGAGGAGGATCGCCAGCACCCTAAGCATCAGCGGCGCCGCCTCCGCCAGGCGGTTCGTGTCCCCGGGAAAGTATTCAGAATGAAGCAGTTGCGGGCGCCGCAATGGGTCCAGATCACCACTGAGCTGGACCGGATCACCACTCAGCTAGACCAGATCACCACTGAGCTGAACCAGATCACCACTCAGCTGGACCAGATCACCACTTAGCTGGCCCAGATCACTACTTAGCTGGCCCAGATCACCACAGATCTGGCCCAGATCACTACTTAGCTCGCCTAGGTCACTACCGATCTGACTCAGATCACTACTTATCTGGCTCAAATCACTGCTGAGCTGTCCCAGGTCACCACTGAACTGAGCCAGATCATCACTGGGCTGAGCCAGAGGTGGCGCAGTACACCCGGCCTCGTCATTGAGCCTTTCCCCAAGCATCCCGACCGTGCCGGAAGCGCCTATCGGTTGGGCGGCGGCTCGACTGGGGTGGGCGGCGGCTCGACATTGCCGGGAAGGTCTGTCGGTTCCTCGGCCGCGGCAGCCACGATGCGTACCGCCACTTTGGTCTGGTTCGCGTCTTCCCGATATTCCACGGTGACCCGCAGTTCGGGCAGGAGGGGCTGGATCAGGATTTCGGTGGTGGGGACGAGGTAGAAGGTGACGTCCCCTTCTTCGGTGCGCAGCACGAGAGACGCGCTGGAGGCGGACAGAATCTTGCCGGTCGCCATCGCGGTCTGGAGGACGGGAGCCGGCACCGGTTCCGTCACTGGGTCTTGGGCCGGGAGGACCCGCTCGGCGATGATGAAAGTGCTGATCCTGCGGCGGAACTCGACAGTCACCTCGACGCCTTTTTCCAACTCCACCAGCTGCTGCGTATCCTTGTTGATGGCGACCTTTTGGGTCTTCCCGTCCTTGAGCTTGAGGTCGATCCGCGAAGCGTTGGCTTTAACGATGGTGCCGGTGACGGAGGGAAGCGCATGCGGCGCCGGAGCGGCGGCCGAGAGTTCGGGCGCCGGCTCCGGGGCCTGCGCCGCCCATCCGGTGCTTACTGCGATCAACGTCGTCGCCGCCCAGGAGGCGAACAGACGGAGAAATCTTCGTTCGGGATGGTTCATAGGATCTCCTTGGGACTAGCTCAAGACCGGCAGCAGCGCCCCGACCTGCCCGGAGACAAGATCCCGGTTGGCCGGTGTCAAAGCATGCCGGTACTGCTTCGCCAGATCCGCCGTATCTTCTCGGCTGACGATTCGTTCGTAGAGGTTGGTGCGCTGCTTGGGGATATAGCCGCCCGATTCGATCAGGTGTTCCATCTCGTCCTGGCTCATGCGGTAGGCGGTGCCGGCGGAGGAGACGACGTTTTCTTCGATCATGATCGAGCCCATGTCATCGGCGCCGAAGGAGAGGGCGAGCTGGCCGATCTTTTTGCCTTGGGTGACCCAGCTGGTCTGGAGGTGGACGACGTTGTCGAAGAACAGCCGGGTGACCGCCAGCGTGCGCAGGTATTCTTCGGCGTAGGTCTCCGGGATGTCGGGCAGGTCCGTGTGCTCGTGCTGGAAGGTCCAGGAGATGAAGGCGGTGAAGCCGCCCGTCTCGTCTTGCAGGTCGCGGACGCGCTGGAGGTGCTCGATGCGCGCTTCGATCGTTTCGCCCATGCCGTACATCATCGTCGCCGAGGTGCGCAGGCCGTTGGCGTGGGCCTGGCGCATGATGTCGATCCATTCGTCCGACGAGCACTTCGGGTAGGCCAAAACCTCTTTGCGGATCTGATCCGAAAGGATCTCGGCGCCGCCGCCGGGGATCGACTGGAGGCCCGCGGCTTTGAGGCGGGCGATCACGTCGTAGAAGCTCATCCGCTCCTTCTTGGCGATGAACTTCACCTCGGGCGGCGAGAACGCGTGGAGGTGGACGCTCGGGTAGCGCTCCTTCAAGAAGCGCAGCAGATCCTCGTAGTAGGAGAGTGGCAGATCCGGGTGGACGCCCCCCTGCATCAGGATGCCGGTGCCGTTTAGGGCGATCGTCTCTTCGATCTTCTTGCCGATCTCTTCGTTCGACAGAAGGTACCCTTCCGGATCGCCGGGCGCGCGGTAGAACGCGCAGAACCGGCACTTGTAGACGCAAATGTTGGTGTAATTGATGTTGCGGTCGACGTTGTAGGTGGCGACCTCTGGGTCGTTCCACCGGTTGCGGACCTCGTTGGCGGCCTCTCCCAACTCCAACAGGTCGCCGTCGAGCAACAGCGTATGGGCATCGCCGGCCGAGATGCGGCGGCCGGCATAGGTATCTTCGAGGATTTCGGAAACGGGGCGTCCGGACGGTGCGAAGCTCATGCGCGCGACTCTACCGAGATCGGCCGGGGGCGGCAACCTCGTTGCCGGAAGGCCGCGGGCGGCTCAGTTCGCCCGGGCCGAGGTCGGCGAGTCGTCTGGGTCCGGATCGACGAAGTCCATATCGCCCTGGTACTCCTTGAGCCAGTTGTAGAGCGTCCGGACGCTGATGCCGAGCGCCTCGGCGGTACGCGACCGATCGCCGTCGAACGTGTCGAGCGTCGCGAGCACCAAGCGCTTCTGGACCACCGCCACCGGAGTCCCCGGAGCGAAGCGGAGGTCGCCGCCCGCCTCTTCCGGCCAGTGGCCGCCGTGGACCTCGGCCGGCAGATCGCCGACGCCGATCTCGTCGCCGCCGAGGATCGCGGCCCGATGGACGACGTTTTTAAGCTCGCGGACGTTGCCCGGCCAAGCGTAGGAGCGGAGCGCAGCGAGCGCGGCGACGGCGAAGCGCTGCTGGCGCCCCTCGCGGCGATTGTGCTCCAAGAGAAAAAAATCGGCGATCGCATCGACGTCTTCGGCCCGCTGCCGCAGCGGGGGCAGCGAAAGGGGAAAAACCTTCAGTCGATAGAGCAGATCCTGCCGGAACTTGCCCTCGGCGACGGCTTGCTCCAAATCGCGGTTCGAGGCAGCGATCACGCGCAGATCCACGCTCACCGGCCGGTCGCCGCCGACCCGCAGAACCTGCCCGGTCTCCAGCACGCGCAAGAGCTTGACCTGCAGCTCCGGCGGCATCTCGGAGACCTCATCGAAGAACATCGTGCCGCCCGAGGCGCGCTCGAAATAGCCGCGGTGCTGCCGCTCGGCCCCGGTGAAACTCCCCTTCTCGTGGCCGAACAGCTCGCTCTCGATCAGTTGGGGCGAGATCGCGCCGCAGTTGACCGCGACGAACGGCTGGCTGCGCCGCTTGCTCAGGCGGTGAATCGCTTCGGCGACCAGCTCCTTACCGGTTCCGCTCTCGCCGAGGATCAAGACCGAAGCCTGGGTCGGCGCGACCTTGCGGATCATCTCGAAGACCTGCTGCATCGGCGGCGACGAGCCGACCAGCCCCTCGAAGCGACCGAGGCCGAGCAGCTCGCTACGCAGCGCGCCGATCTCTTGGTGAAGCTCCCGCTCGCGGCGCAGGTGGGCGAAGACGAGCTTCAGCCGGCCGAGGTCGATCGGCTTGGTTAGATAGTCCGCGACGCCGCAGCGCAACGCCTCGACCGCGGTCTCGATCGAGGCGAAACCGGTGATCAGCACGAACGACGCTTCGGGAGCCAGCTCTTCCAAGACCTTGGACAGGTCGAGGCCATTGCCGTCGGGCAGCACCATGTCCACCAGCGCAAGGCTCGGGGGCATTTCGGCGATGCGGCGGCGGGCGGCGGCGAGCGTCGTCACGGTGTAGGGCACGAAACCCTCATCCTTGAGCAACGATTCGAGGGCGCGCGCGGAAATCTCGTCGTCCTCAACGATCAACGCAGTCAGCATTCAGCGGCTCCGAAAAGTCTAGGTAGAGATAAATGTAACCTAAACACGTCCCCTTGGGTGCTCTCAGCGTGCGAGCCTCCCAGTAGGCCCATCAGCATGGGCAAATCGGGACGGGCTTCCCGGGAAAACGCGGTGCCTTTCGGCTCCCGGCACGGTGCGACATCGACCTCGATGTCGAGCGACTCTTTGCTCGCGCGCAGGAAAAAGTTGATCTTCGAGCCGTCCCCCGCCGGCTCCAGCACCGTGCAGATGACGCCCAGCATCGCGGAGACCAGCAGGTTGCGGCGCGTCTCCAGATTCTGCGGCCCGGGCGGGATCTCCGTCTTCCAGGTGGCATGAAGCAGCACCGATTCAGTTTCCCCCAAGTCGGCGATCCGGCGGCAGAGGTCCGCGAGATCGACCACTTCTACCCGCTGAGAGGTCTGGGCGAGGATCGCCGTCAGCACGGTGTCCGTGCTGTGGAGCAGCCGGGCGTAGCCGGCGCGTAGCGCTTGGTGCACGGCGTTGAGCGACACGCGCTCGGTACCGGTCTGGGGTCCGCGAGCGGCGTGATCGGCAATTTCAACCGCCAGAAGCTCCAGGTTCAGCCCGATCGAGTTGAGCGGGCTGCGCAGCAGGTGTTCCATCGACGAATGGAGACAGCGCAAGGCGCTAAGATGGGACGCAAGCAACGCGGTATCCAAGCGTTTTTTCTCGCTTTCGTCGGGTGTGGCCGACGGAAGTTCGTTCAAGGCACTCATCTTGCTGTCTCCTTGTTCGGACAGGTTGACCCCCGAGTGCCGGTCGCAGCGGCTCAGCCAGAAGGAGGCTCGGAATGGATCAAGACCCGATCACCAACGATACCAAGAAAGAACCCAGGAACCGAGCGAAGGTCTCGCCGTACGTTTTTGCGGTGGTTGCAGCCCTTCTGGCGGGCTTCCTGCTGGGAGCGGGAACCGTCCTCTACCTGGTCGCCCGCAAGGGCTTGACGTTCCGCCTTTCCGGTACGCCGGCCGAGGCCACCGTCGCCGAAACCGCCCCGCCAGCGCCGAGCGTTCCCCCTGCCGACGGGCGGCAGGCTCCGGCCGATCTTTCCAGTGATCTGGCGAGCGATCTGCCGCCCGAGGTGGCGACGGCGCCGCCCGCGGCCGGCACCATCCCCCCCGGGGCGCCACCGGCCGCGGTGCCCGTACCGATCCTCTCCGACGCGAACCTGTTGCCCACCCCCCGAGGGCCGCGCCGGTTGGCGATTCCGGTCGTCGGCGTTAAAGCCGGCGATCTGCGCGACTCTTTCACCGAGATGCGGAGCGGCGAGCGCAAGCACGAGGCGATCGACATCCTGGCGCCGCGCAGCACGCCGATCCTCGCGGTAGATGACGGCAAGGTGGAGAAGCTGTTCTTCAGCCAGCGCGGGGGCACGACCCTCTATCAGTTCGATCCGACCCGGACCTACGCCTATTACTACGCCCATCTCGATGCCTACGCCCCCGGGGTGGTCGCCGGCCAAGAGCTGCGTCGGGGCGACCTGATCGGCTATGTCGGCACGTCGGGCAACGCCCCGCCGAACACCCCCCACCTGCATTTTCAGATCTTTCGCCTGACCCCCGAGAAGCATTGGTGGGAGGGCCAGCCGATCGATCCGTACCCCTTCCTCGCGTCGTCCGCAGCCGCCAAGTAAGCCTTGGGCGAGCCCGTCACTCGACGAACTCGACCGGAGTTCCCGCCTCGACCCCCGCCATCAATCTCCGGGCATCCCAGTTGGTCAGCCGCACACAGCCGTGCGATTCCGTATGGCCGATCGCGCCGGGGGACGGCGTGCCGTGCAAACCGTAGTGCGCTTTCGAGATCCCCACCCAACCAACCCCCACGGGATTGTTCGGTCCGCCCGGCAGGAGAGCCTCTTCCTGCGTCGGCTCGGCATCCCAGAAAAGATCCGGGTTGTAGTGGAAGACGGGATTGCGGGTAACCGAGACGACCTTCCAGGAACCGATCGGCAACGGGTCATGCTCGCTTCCCGAGGAGGCCGGCGCGTAGAACACGGTCTCCCCCGCGGCGTTTACTCCCCGCATGTTGTGGGCGCTTTTGGAGACGATCACTTTGACCAGGGTTGGCGGGCTCTTCGCGGCGTCCGCCTCCTGGGCGGGCTCCGGGGGCGACGGCAGGACGTTGGGTACCCGCAGGGCTTCGTCCGCGACGAACCGGGCGTTCGGATTGAGTTCTTGAAGCAGCTCGGGGCTGGCGTGGAAGCGCTCGCCGAGCGCTTCGAGAAGGGACGTGTAGCCCAGACGGTCGAGCTTCGCCTTCTCGGCAGGATCGGCTGGGATGGCAGCGAACGGCCCGGCGGCATCTTCCGGCGTGATCGTGTAGGACGTGAGGGCCGGGGCATTGGCCCTGCGCCGCAGCTGGCGCCGGGTCAGCCAGTCGAGCCGCCCCTCGGCCTTCCGGCGCCGAACGCGGCGCTGGAATTCGACGATCGCCCGAGTCGTATTGTCCCCCTCGACGCCATCGATCTCCCCCGGCGAGATCCCTAGGCGATCGAGCCAGATCTGGGCCTTGAGCAGCGGGGTCACCTCACCCGGCTTGGCGGTTGCCTTGGCGGCCGCGGGAGCCGTGGAGGAAGACGCGGGCTTGGGGTCCGCGGCATGAGCCGGGGGGCAGGCGCCCCACCACGAGACGGCGAGAAGCCCGCCGAGGAGAATATGGATGCTGCGTCTGCGCTGTTGGATCATCAGGGACTCGCTTTCGATATTCAGGTAGGCCACGGGCATGGGTAGGTACAAGCCGCGTGGAAACAAACTCCGTGGGAACCAACTTTAGCAAGCGAGATGCCAGGAGGGGACGGCGCGCGGTGCCAAGACCGCGGATGGATCAGGTCTTGCGGCGACCGTCCGCGAATTCGCGGATCGCATCGCGCAGCGTGGCGAAGGTGACCGGCTTCGTCAGATGGCGGGAGAAACCCGCTGCCCGGCTGCGCGCGATCGCCCCGTCGCCGCCGAGGCCGGACATCGCGATGCCGGGCAGGCCGTACCGGCTCGCCAATTCGGGCATCAGGTCGAGGCCGCTGCCGGAACGCAACCAGAGGTCGCTCACCACGAAGTCGATCGTCGGTTCGGCCTCGACCGCGGCGAGCGCCGCGGCGGGGCTGTCCGCGTGGGTGACCCGATGCCCGAGACGGGCGAGCAGGTGGGAGATGGCGAACGCGGTATCGGAATGATCTTCGACCAGGAGGATGTGCAGCGTCAGCTTTTCGGCGGACGGGGTGGGCTCGGGCCGCGGCCGAGAGTCGGCTGGCTCGGCGTCTTCGCCATCCGGGAGGGTGGTGGGGAGGTACACGAAGAACGAAGCCCCCTGGCCTACCCCCGGGCTGTGCGCCCACAGGACGCCGCCATGATCGTCGATGATCGAGCGGGCGATCCATAAGCCGAGCCCCAACCCCTCGCCGTCGGACCCGGCCGCGCGCTCGAACGCCTCGAACAGGCGCGGCAGATCGTGGGCCTCGAATCCACGCCCGTCGTCGCGGATCTCGATCACGGCCCCGTCGGGCGCCTTGCGCCAGGAGCGGACGGTGATCGTGCCCCCCTCCGCGGAATAGCGGACCGCATTCGTCAGCAGGTTGCACAGCGCCTGAGTAAGGCGGATCGGATCGCCCCAGGCGACGGAAACCTCCGCGTCGAGCTCGATCACCAAACGGCGCTTGCCCGCGGCGAACGTCGCCCCCGCGGCGGTTTCGATCGCCTCTTTGATCAGGCGTTCGAGGTCGACCACCTCGCGATTCAAAGCGAAGGTGCCGCGGGTGATGCGCGTGAGGTCGAGCAGGTCGTCGATCAGACGCGATTCCAGCTCGGCGTTGCGGCGTACGACGTGGAGCTGCTCCCGCACCTCGGCCGACAGCGTCTCGTCGATCTCCAGCATCGAGGAGATGCCGAGGATCGGCGCCATCGGGGTGCGCAGCTCGTGGCTCAGGCGGGCGAGGAACTGATCCTTGGCCCGGTTGGCCTCCTCGGCCGCGGTTCGCGCGGCGCGCTCCACGGCGAGGTCCACCTGCGCTTCGGCCTCGCGCTCTTTCTGGAGGGTGTAGCGGATCGAGCGATCGAGCAGCGCCGCGGTGAGCCCCGACTTGTCGAGGAAGTCCGAGGCGCCGGCCGCCATCGCCGCGAGGTCGACCTCGCGCGAGGCGGTGCCGGTGAGCAGGATCGCGGGCGGCCCTTCCGGCAGCTGCCGCAGGTCGCCAATGAACGCAACCCCCGTCCGATCGCCGAGAAAATGGTCGACCAGGCAGAGCCCGTAGCCGCCGGAACGCACCCGGGCGAGGCCTTCGTCGTAGCCGCGCACCCAGTCCAGCTCCACCGAGAGGTCCGGGATTTCCGAGAGCAGGTCGCGCGCGACGACGAAATCGTCTTCATCGTCCTCGACCAGCAGGATGCGAAGCCGATGCACCGGTCAGCCGACCTCCTGGGCAAGAATTTCGTCGGGGCGGCGGACCACCCCGAACCAGTAGCGCCCCAAACAGGCCATCGCATGAACGTATTCGGCAAAGATCGCGGGCTTGGTGATAAACGAATTGCTCCCCAAGTCGTAGCTCGAAGCGACATCGTCATCGGCCGTCGAGGTCGACAGGACCACCACCGGGATGCGTCGCAACGACGGGTTCTGTTTGAGTTCGCGTAGGGTCTGCCGGCCGTCTTTCTTCGGCATGTTGAGATCGAGCAGGATCAACCCCGGCACCGGCGCCGGACCGGCTTCCGCAAAGCGCCCGCGCCCGGCCAGATAGTCGAGCAGCTGCTCGCCGTCCTCCACTTCGACCAGGGGATTGACAACCTGCCCCTCGGTCAACGCCTGACGGGTAAACATCCGGTCCTCCGGATCGTCGTCGGCAAGGACGATCGTGGCGCTTTCAGGAACTCGCAACATCGGAAACTTCCTCGACTTGGTTGGATTGCGCGTCGACGGGTAACGACACGACGGGCAACGACACGACGAAGATCGAGCCGCCGCCGGGACTGTCCTCTAGACCGATCGTACCGCCATGGCGCTCTGCAATCTTGCGGCAGATGGCCAGGCCGATGCCGGTCCCTTCATAGGCGTCGCGGCCGTGAAGGCGCTGGAACATCTCGAAGATCCTCTCACGATATTGGGGCTCGATGCCGATCCCATGGTCCGCGACTGACAGGTGACAGATCGCCGGTTCGACCGTTTCGTCGATCCGCGCGAAGATCCGCACCATCGGAGGCTCTCCTGGGGCCACGAATTTTAGCGCGTTGGCGATCAGGTTTTGGAACAGCTGGCGCATCTGGGCGGCGTCCGCGCAAATCGACGGCAGCGGCCCGAACTCGATCCACGCCTGCGACTCGGCGATCCGGTCTTCAAGGTCCGAAAGCACACCCTCCACTACCTCCGACAGGCTGACCGGCCGCAGCGGCTGGCCGCGCGTGGTAACCCGCGAATAGGTAAGGAGGTCGTCGATCAGATGAGACATCCGTTCCGCCGCCTTTGCCGAGCGGGCGAGGTAGTCGCGCCCTTCCTCGTCGAGCCGGTCGGATTGGCGCTGCATCAGGCGATCGGAGAAGGTGCGGATCTTGCGCAGAGGCTCCTGCAGGTCGTGCGAGGCCACCGAGGCGAAGGTCTCCAGCTCCCGGTTGCTCGCCTGGAGCTGGCGCCCTGCATCGGTAAGGTCGGTGATCGCCCGCTCCAGCTCGGCGGCTTCGTTCTCCAGCTTGGCGTTCGAGCGGGACAGTGCCGAGGTCCGTTCCGCCACCCGGGTCTCCAGCTCTCGGGTGAGCTGGCGCCATCGTTCCACCGCCCGCAGGCGGGCCTCGCCGAAGCAAGCCACCATCAATCCTTGAAAAAAGACGACGACGAAGCTGACGGCCATCGGCGCCGAAGGCGGAACGAGCATCACAGAGACGGAAGTGATCATGGTCGCCGTTGCGATCAATCCCGGCACCAGCCCACCGAGCCACGCGCAGAGAAGGGTGACCCACCCGGAGTGCAGGAACGGGGTCTTCTCGGGTACCTTTTCGAGAATCAGCCGCAGGCTGACAAGCAGGACGGGCAAGATGACAGCCATCAGAACGCTCGCCCAATAGCTGTAGCGTCTTTTCACCGGTGTGCTCCGCTCTTTCGGATCCCCGATTCGCCGGCCGCGAACCAGTCCGCGGCATGGCGCCAGTGGATCGTTCGCTCCGCTCCGTCCAGCTCGATACCGATCCGGCGTTTGCCGATCCCGGCGAGCAGCGCGCCGTCGATCTGGCCGCGGCGGCCGGAAAGGCGGGCGGCGGCGGTCAGCCGTGCGCCGGCCTTCCCCTCGCCTTGCGCCCGCCACGAAGCGCTCGCCAGATCGACTCTGCCGGTGGCGGCGATGCTCTTTTCGCGAAAGAACAGCGCGGCGATCTTGGCGGCCGGCCGGTCGCCGAACAGGGCGAAGATCGGCAGCGCGTCGCGCGCCTGGATCTTTCCGGCCAAGGAAAGGTAGTTTTCCGCCCCGGCGGCGGCCACCCCGTCGAGCACCCGGCCTTCCACCCACCAGCCGGTGGACGAGGGGTCCCCCGTGCCTTGCCGGCCGTCGCGGACCTCGACGTCGTCGCAGCGCATTCGGCTGCCGTCGAGGTCGAAGCGGCGGCTCCGGACATCGCGGCTCGCGAGCGCCAGAGAGATTCGACAGCCTCCGCGTAGGGTAAGGCCCCTGCCGGTCGCGGCGACGTTCTTCGCGGTGAGGTCCATGGCGCCGCTTGCCCGGCCGGAAGGGGCGATCTTCAACCGGGTGCTAAAGACCCCCGTACCGCCGGTGATCTCAACCCCCGATCCAGCGGGCAGATAGGCGTTGTAGGTGCGGAGGTCCGGTACCTCGGCGCGCGGCAGATCGGCTTCGCCCGCGATGTCGGTGAGCCGGCCGTCGAGTTCCAGATCGCGCGAGGTGACGCCTACATGGAGCTTCGGCGCGCGGGCGAACGGAGCCGCCGCCCCCCGGCGACGGATCTCGCAATCGGAAAGATCCACCCGGCCGACGGCGCCCTGCCGCCCGACCTGCCAGGAGAGGAGCGCCCGGCCCTTGGCCTGATAGTCGAGGAAGGAGACGTTGGCGCTACGCGCCTCGATCTTGGCCGTGCTGCCCGGCCCGAGCTTGCCTCGGGCGAGGAGAAGCCGCGCCGTAAAGCTCCCCACCCCCCCTTCGACCGAGAACCAGGGCACGTTCGGCATCAAACCGACCAGAAAGTTGAGCGAGGAAAGCTCGCCTCGAAGGCGCCCTTCGCCGGAGACGTGCCGAACCGCCGCCCAGCCTCGTTCTTCGCGCGGCGAGTAAGGGGAGGCGAGCGCCTTGACCGAGCCGCGCAGCACACCGGCCGGCCGGCCGACGACGGTCAAATTCGCATGCAGGAGATCCAACCGGCTGGCGAACACCTCGGCGTCGCGCCGCAGGCGCAAACGCAGGCCGCCGTGGGCCTTCATCGCTCCGGCGAACCGCCAACGTTCGAGCCATAGCTCGCGAACCCGTTCGAGGGTTACGTCCGGCAGCTCGATCGTCCATCGGGGGCGATCGGAAGGGGCATCCAGCGACGCTTCGAACTCCGCCGCGCTCTGGGGAAAGTCCGGCACGATCGGGGGCTGCCCCGCGATCGGCGGCGCGCCGGGCGGCAGCATCCGCGCGACCCGGATCACCACGCCCGCCCCCACGAGATCGTCTACGACGACACGGCGGCGCAGGAGCGACGGCAGGCTCAAAAAACCGTGGGCCTCGTCGGCATGGAGGCTCCAGCGCGCCCTCCTGGTCCGCCCGGCAAGCTCCAGATCTCGAACCACAAGCCAACCGGGAAACGGGCTTTTCGCCTCGCGCCAGGAGATGCGGAACCGCTCCGGCCGATGGTTGAGCCGTCGCGCCAATTCGGGCGAACGAAGCCACGACGCCGCGGCGCGAACGTAGAGAAAATTTGCGCTGGCCAAACCGAAAATTCCGCACATCGCGATCAGCACCTTGCGAAAGCGGCGCCGCGGGGGCGACCAGGTAAGCTCGAGATCGGCCAAAGACTTTTCCGTTGGAGGAGGAGGATGCTATATCAGGGAGGTCAAACCGCGCACCGGAAAAACCTGCGCCCGTTCGACGGAAGAAGTACGCAACACTTGCCGGAGCCGACCCGATTTTCGACGTTTGTGCGCCCTCTCTTCGTTTGAGGCCCGCGAGGCGTAAGATCTGCACTCCCTCGAAGGCGACCATGACCACGAACTCGCTCCCTCTCGAATCATCCGCCCCCCTCTTGCGATGTCCGGGCCAGCGATCGAAGCGCCGCCTCCGGCTCGCATCGTTCGCCCTGGCCGCCTTCGTCCTCGGTTTCCCCGTGGGCACGATCGCCGATGAAACCGAGGCGCCGCCCCAGACGAATTGGGTTCGCATCGGTTCGTTCAACGGCGCCTCGTTCGAAGGGGCGGGAGAGTTTTTCGACAACGAGCTGTTCCGCGAAGCGCGCAGCGGCGACCTGTTCCAGGAGCTGGGCGATCTCGATATTTCGTTCGGCCAAACCTGGTCGGGCACCAAGCTCGACGCCGCGATCACCTATTCGCGCCGCGTGCTCGACAAGCATCTCGAAATGGCGCCCGGCAGCACCGTCAAGGAGCGCGATCTCTCCTGGTTTCAAACGGTCAACTCGGCGCGGGCCAAGACCACGGTCGACGTCGACTACCTGCCGGACTCGAATTCGACGATCAACATCGGCCTTCACGCCGAGTCGGGCTTCGTGCTGACCGCCGCGGAGACGCAGCCGCCGCGCCAACTCGGCCCCGCCTTTTCGCGGACGGCGACCCGAGAGAATCTGCGCGCCGAGCTGGCCGGTTACTGGGACTCGCGCGACGCCCGCTTTAGAAAGCGCATCCTGCCGCGCGTCGGCCGAACCGTCCTCGCGCTGCTCGACGGCCTCGCGACCGAGATCAACCTGGGCTTTGAGGACACGGAAAAGGGCGCGCTCTATTTCGAGGGGTTCGTCGAGCCGATGACCCTTTACGTCGACCTCGGCTTTCCGCTCAAGACGGATCTGTTCACCTCGGCCGACCGGCGACTTCAGCCGGGCGACGGCGCAACCTACACGGCGTTCGTCGGCATCTCGCCGCTGCGCCTGAGCGCCCACGAGATCGGATTGCGGGCGAGCTTCGAGTATTTCTACCGCCTGATCCGCGAGACCACGGTGATCGAGCAGGAAAACGACCACGTGCTGGTGCGGATCCGGACGATCGCGGCAAAGGGCCGGGAGCTGACGCCGATCAAGATCCGGCCGGAGATACGGCTGCTGTTTCTGCGCTACGGCTACACGTTCCTCCAGGACCGCCGCAACACCAACCAGTTTCGCGCCGCCGACCTGGTCTACCGGTTCGACCTCCGCACCCCGGAGGGGCGCGCGGCGTTGGATGACCTTCTCGGCGCCAAGAATCGAGTTCGGCTCAAAAGCCCGATCGAAGCGGCGAAGCGGGGCCGCGGGGTGGAGATCCTCACCGCGGAATTACGATCGGGAGATCGGCGCGATCTGAACTTTTTGGCTCGCTTCCCTTCCTGGTTCCGCGCCAAACGCCAGGGGCTGGCGGTCGTGCAGGACGTCGAAATCGGCAAAGCGATAGTGCGCGAAGCGACCCAGGGCCAGCGAAGCAGCTTGAAGGTCCGCAACATCGGCCGCCGTCGCGATCAGGGATCGAGTGAAGTCTTGACCCTCCAGGCCACCCATCCAGACGGCACGGAAGCGGCGCAGCCGCGCGCGATCGAGGTTCGCACGACGATCCGGGATCGCCAGGCCCGGGCGGAGCCGCGCGCCAAGGTGGCGGACCTCTGGCGTACGCTGCCGGGCAACCCGGCGCCGCCACCGGAGTTGCTCGGCGAGGAAACGATCGGCGTAGTCGCGTCGTTTACGGTGGGTGCCCGCGGCCAGGCTCTCGCCCGCCTTCTTACGCTGCATTCCGAAGAGGTATGGCGCACGGTGGCCCAGGCGTTTCTCGGGGAGGAGGAAGGCGAATCGTGGCTCAATCCCGAGCGGCGCGCCGCCTGGAAGGCGGCCCATGGGTTCCGCGAGCGGCGACGCTTGACCGACGCCGAGCGCTTCGTGTCCTGGTTCGATGGTTTTCGGTTTCGTGCGGCGCACGGTGAAATCGACGCGCGCGGCTGGACCAAGCAGTCGCTCCGGCGCGAAGATTACCGGATCGTTTCGCGCCTGATCCTCGCGGCAGGCAAAGCGGCCGACGGAACCGCCCAGGCGGGTGCCAGCAGCAGCGGCGAGATTTGGACCGACCAGATGCCCCGACCGATGCGCCTGACTCGCGGCCGTTCGCCGATCTCTAATTTAGGAGGCCTCGCGGCCGAGCCCGAGGCCGCTCCCGTGGGCACCGTGGCTTCCACGCCGGGCACCAACGGGTCGCCGCAACGGCTCGATGGCTCGACCGTTGAAACCGCGGCGCAGGCGCGCGACATCGACAGCTTGCGCTCTTCTGCGCCGCGCCTGATCGCCGGTCGAATGTTTTACGTCCAACCTGAAGCTCCGGAAGTCAACGTTCGGTTGCCGAAGGTCTTTTACGTCTCGCTCTATAGCGACCTTCGCTTCGCGCCGAATCATCGCCTGCGTATCGAGCTGCGCCGCTCGCGCATTCGCGCGGACCTACCGCTGGCGGTGGCTCAGGTGCCCGTCGGCCAGCCTCAGGCGGTGCCCGAGGGTCCGTTTGCGCTCAGCAAGTTCCGTTACGACGTGAGCTTGCCGAGAAAGCTTGCGGAGCGGGTCGACGATCGGCACCCGTTCTCGGTCTACTTAAGGGTCTTGAACGCGGAAGGTCTGCCGCTCACCGAGGAGGAACCGCTTCACTTCCGTGTGCCGCGAAAGAAGGGGAACTCACGGAAAGCGGCAAACCCGACTCCACCGGCTGCGTCGGCTACTGCGTCGACGCCTCCAGGTTGACCGCGAACTCGGCGATCTGGGAGAGCAGGCGATCGGCGTCGCCTTCTTCGTCGAGGGTGGCCTGCAGGACGCGCGCGATCTCCAACTCGCCGAGCGCCTTGGCGAAGGCCCGAAGGCAGCCGTAGGCGGCCATCTCGTAGTGCTCGACCCGCTGGGCGGCCGAGATCAATGCGGCGTCTTTGACCTCCGCCGGCATGTCCTCGGCGATCACTTCCGCCCCTTCGGCGAGCAGCCCTTCCATGCCCTTGCACAGCTTGCCCTTCTTGGCGACTCCGAGGGTTTGGAAGATGCCGCCGAGCCGCTCGACATGAACCTTGGTCGCCGCCAGATGGTCGGAGAAGGCCTGCTTCAACTCCTTGTTGCGGGCCACCTTGACCATCTTCGGCAACGCTTTGAGGATCTGACTTTCGGCGCTATAGACATCGCGGAGCTCGGAGATGAAGAGGTCGCGGAATCCTTGACTCATGGTCGTTCCTTTCGGGTCTAAACGTTCTGGGCAGAACGAAAAAGGGCCGGGCGCCTCGCGAAGGCACACGCGAGACACCCGGCGGGAGAAGACCTACATGTGTGCGGGGTGTACTGCTCCTGCTTTACTTACCTGCGTTTTCGGCGTCGACGATCTGAAACCGCTCGGTGTTCACGTTCTCGTCACCGATCCAGATCTCAGCTCGATAATCGCCCTTGGCCCAGCCCTTGGTATCGGCGTCGAAGTTGAGGTACATCTGCCCCGCCTCGACAGTCTTGGTGGCCTCGTCGATGCGCTTGTCTTCCGGTCCGTACCAGACGATCTTGATCGCAGAGCCCGGCGGGGTATCGCCGACCTTCATTGCGATGTGAACCATTTCGCCCGGAGCGAAATTGTCGCCGACCTGGGAGCTGTCGATCGAGCCGTCGGCAGCCAGCGAATGGCCGATCGTTACATCGTCGACACGGGTTTCAGCCTCAATGGGAGAAAGGTCATCTTGTGCGGCGGTGCCCGGAATTTCTGATTCGGTCACGGCCGGGGTGGCTTCAGCCTGCGGCTCTTCGTGCTTGCAGCCCGCGAAACTCAAGGCCCCGACGAGCGCGAGGCCCAGAGAGATTCGATGGATTCTCATAGTTTAGAACCTCCATTTGTGACCCGCGCGGGTCTGTGAAAGTGCGAGGGTCTTGTTTTGTCTGATCGAGGTAAGGAGCAACCGACATGCCAGAACGTTTCTTCGAGGGAAAACGGCCCCGCAGGGCCTGAATACCGGCAACTCTCGCCCCTCGGATAGGCAAAGAATTCCGCCCCGGACCGCGCGCGCCTTGCCGCCCGGCGGTTGGGTCTGAGAAACTCCCGCCTGGTTTGGAAGATCTCTCCCTTCTCCTTCAGTCCCGCTATCCGATCCTCTACGTCGAGACGTATGACGAGGAGCGGCTGCGGGAACGGCTCGCCCGCGCGGCCAAGGCGTTGGGGTTTACGTTCTACACCTGGTCGGTTTCGGCCGGGATGATCTGCGAAGGTGCACGCCCCTCGACGCCCGAGGCGTGCGAGCCGCTCGCGGTCCTGGCCGCGATTCGCACGACCGCCTGGCCGTCGATTTTCCTGCTTCAGGATTTCCATCCCTACCTTGAAACTCCGGGGGTCGTGCGGGCTCTGCGCGAGCTGGCGGAAGGCTCGCCGGGACGACTGCTCACACTCGTCCTCTCCGCCCCGTCCCTCGACCTACCGCGTGAGCTGGCGCGGGTCGCCGCCCGCTACCGCCTGGAATGGCCGGACGCCGACGAGATCCGAAGGTCGATCATCGACACGTTCCGCGCCCTTCGCGGAACGACGAAGCTGCGCTTCGAACTCCAAGGCGAAGAGCTGGAGCGGATGGTCCAGGCATTGCGCGGTCTGACCATCGCCGAGATTCGGCGGTTGATCACCCGGGCGACCCTGTCGGACGGTGCGCTTTGCGCCGCCGACCTGCCGCTCGTGCTCGCCGCGCGGCGGGAGGAGATCGAGCAGACCGGCGTGCTCGAACTCTGCGAAGTGGGCGGCGAGATCGCCGACCTCGGCGGCGCCGCCCGACTCAAAGAATGGCTACGGCGCCACCACGCCGGATTCGGCGCCAAGGCCCGTACCCTCGGGCTTCCGGCGCCGCGCGGCCTGCTGTTGGTGGGCGTTCAAGGGTGCGGCAAGAGCCTGAGCGCCAAGGCGATCGCCCGCTCGTGGGGGTTGCCGCTCGCCCGCCTCGACCCGTCGCGCCTGTTCGACAAGTTCGTCGGCGAAACGGAGAAGAACCTTCGTCTCACGCTAGAGACCGCCGAAGCCCAGGCACCGATCGTCCTCTGGATCGACGAGATCGAAAAAGCTTTCGCCCAAGGCGACGGCACGGCCGACGCGGGCCTTTCCCGCCGGCTGTTCGGCAGCTTTCTCACCTGGCTTCAAGAGCACAAGGAACCGGTGTTCGTCGTCGCGACCGCCAACGACCTCGACTCCCTGCCGCCCGAGCTACTGCGCAAAGGGCGCTTCGACGAGATCTTCTTCATCGACCTGCCCACCCGGGAAGAACGCCGGGAGATCTTCGAGATTCACCTCCGCCTACGCCGCCAGAATCCCGCGGAAGTCGACCTGGAACGCCTGGCGCAGGAATCCGAAGGGTGGAGCGGCGCCGAGATCGAACAAGCCGTCGTAGCCGCCCTCTATGGCCTGCTCGACGGCAACGGCGATCGACTGACGACGGAGGGCTTGAGCGCCGAGTTGGCGGCGACGTTGCCGCTTTCCCGCACACGGGCCGAAGAGTTGGAAGAATTGCGATCGTTGGCCCGGGAGCGGTTCGTTCCGGCGCGGTGATGGCGGCCCATTCTACGCACCGGAGAACTGGTTGCCGCGCCGGTCACCGGCCTCCGTTCCGAGAATCTCCGTCGGAAGCCTCTCTTGTTCCATCGAAGCTCGCCATTCTTGAATGCCATGATCCGGCATTCTCTAGCCACCTGATTCGTGCTACGCGATTTCGCTCGAATGATATCTCTGCAGCCGGGAATCCACAGCCGTTTAAAATGACGATCTGAAAATCGTTGCCTCTTGATCCTACGCTTTGAAGCACTTCCGCGGAAAGAGACTGCGCAGGCGCTTGGTTCAAGGGGTAGGCGCTCAAGAGCCACCAACGGTCGACAAGAAGCGACGACCCTTGGTCCTCAAGGCTGATCGAGACCGTACCCATCGGTCTCTGAAAGTTCCAAATGGCAGTCCGGCCGTTACGTTCAACGCTCGTGGGGGTGCCATGTAGCCGCCGAGCTTCAAGGTTGGTCATGCCGGGACGGAATCCCTCGAAATACGTGAGATTCACCATGCGTTCCCAGGCGCAGCGAGGGCGAGAACTGACATAGAACTCGTTCCTCCCGTGCTGACGTACCCCCGCGACACACGGGCCTGTGTAAGCCAAGTCGCGGAGGCCATCTTCTGCGCAGCTCTCAGGGCGAAAGTCGCCACACCCAAGAAGGGTGGCCAGGAAACAGAACCTGAACCTAAACAAGAAGTTCGAGCAGCAAATCACGAGCTTGGTCACGGCCGAATTCCAAACGGGCCAGTAGGTGTAAGCCAAGCCTCCCCGGCGGTTCGGCCTGATGCGCCTGCACCGAAGGTCAGTCCGAAGCTATCACTTTTCGCGCGGGCTTGGCATTGAGCCTCGGTTCCGGTTCCAGGCCACCCTTGCAACTCGCCCACTCTTCACATCTACATGAATCGCCGGAACGCCGCACTGCGTGAGCACGACGGCTTCATAGTCCGTAAGCCCCGACGGAATCTTCCCCACGATCTCTGGACCGAAAACCGCCTCGATCCTGCGGTCGCGAGGAAGCGCGCTCAATCTCCACGCTCGATCTACCGGCAAGATGGTCGAACCGATGTCTTCCAGAGAGATTCGGATCGTCCCGCCGGGTCGTTCATAGAGCCAGAAGGTTCCGAACCGGCTCCTACCCTCCGAGTTCTCGGGTCCGATTACCTTCCTTGCTTGCCGAATCGTCATTCCCGGCCAGAACCCTTCGAGCAGCGAAATATCTACGCAGCGCTTCCACGAGGAGCCCGACAGAGGTCGGAAGACCAACCGGTGCAGATAGCCAGCTCTATCCTCAAGGGTTCCCCGACATACCGCCGATGTTGCTCTTGAGTCGGCCGGTTCGGCTGGGCAATCAGTAGGGCGGCAGGTACCGTTGAGGAGCAGAACTAGAATGCAACCTAATGCACCAGCCCGAGATCGACCTCGGGAATTAGCGCACATTTGAGAAGGGCCCTCCTGGTGTGTCCGGTTCGGGGAAGAGGTCGCCACACCGTTGGCCACAAGAGATGTTCATCGGACAGTTGATGCCAAACTTATTGTCCCCGATGTCGCTGTCTTGGAATGCACTATGGCAGTGCTTTTCGCGCACAAACGCCAGCATGCCGCCCGACGAACTCTTGATGCCTGCACAAACCGCAAGGTCGAAGAATTCCTTGTTCGCTCCCATCTGAATCGCCAGGTTCTGCCCTCCGCACTTGGCCAGCAGGCAGCTGGCGTAGCAGTGGGCGAAGCGCGGACCGCTACCGCGGACAATCCAATGCCAGGCGGTTCCAATGCCAGCCGCGGTGAGACAGGGAACCTCCGGAGGAAACCAGGCCGAATTGATCAGTCGAGGCGCTCGCCCATCCGGGTCGACATAATGGCTTGGGTTCGAGATACCGTACGAATAGAGGTGGCCAACTGCCGGAGGTGCCACCGGATCCGGAGTCGTATACCGCCCAACCCCCGCCTCGTACCACCGGTGTACGTTGTAGCTGAGTTCAAACTTTCCCAATCCCAGCCAGTAGTCATCTTGCCACTGGCCCGGGAACCGCAGGAAGACTCCAGCCGCCTGCGCCCCGCTATCGTCGACGCCAAAGGAACGAAAGACTCCGCGCCAAACAATCCCTCCAGTTCCGTCGGTCGCCAATGCCGGCGTACCCAGATGATCGGTCGTCAGGTACAGCAGGCGGTTGATCGTCCCTTTTTCAAGGGTTGTAATCGGGCGATCTCCGAAGTAGAAGACATGAGCCGTGGTGTTCGTGCCAAGCAAGTCATCGCGATCCGTGCGGGCGTAGAGGCGCCCTTCGGAGCCGTAAACCGGAGCTGTGAAAGCTGGCACGGCGATCGGTCCGTACTTCGAGTAGCTGAAGCTCGAGAGGAAGCCTCGCCCGTCGTAGTAGGCCGAGCGCGCCTTGCCCAGCTCCTGCATCGCCCGGTCGTCGCCGTAGATGATAGACGTCGAATTGATCGATGTCGCATTGCCGATTGAATCGTAGGTGTAGGCCAAGCCTCCCCGGCTGAGGAGCACCGGTGTATTGCCGCCAGTAGAATTCAAGCGGTAGAGGTAGGCATTGCCGCCATCGGTCAGCCGGTTGCCGATCTTGTCGTAGGTGAAAATCTCCGGGTTCCATGGACCCGTGCTCCCCCGGAGGAAGTATTGGGGATCCTGATACGTGAAGGTCCGGCTGTTCGCTGGGACCAACGTGTCCGTGATCGCCAGCGGATTACCCACCTTGTCTTGGTCGTAAGTCCAGGAGAGTCGGCCGGGAACCACGATGGATTGCGGAAAATAGCGCTGATCGAACGTTCTCGTTTCGACGAGCCCGTTGCCGAGCGTCAAGCTCGCGAGCGGTCCGAACGGTTCGTAGATCGCATCGCTTGCCAGCATTTGCGGCGAGTTCGCGCCATCGACCAGCATTGCTCCGAGCGGCCGATCCGCGAAGTCGAAGCTCTGCTGGGCCTGGACTCCGTTCGGATACGTAAGCGTCTGCCGGTTGCCGTTGGCGTCGTACTGATAATTCATCTCGCCGTCGCCGATCATCCGTCCGAATCGATCGTAGGCGTAGGTTACGATCGCCTCAGGACGTTCGATCGAGGTCAGGCGGCCTACGTCGAAGCTCGTTGACGTCGTACCGTACGTGTAGGTGGTTTCCAGAGACGGGTCCGGATAGCTGATCCGCGTGACCCGATCCGCCGCATCGACCGTGCGGGTCGTGGTCACCGGACGGGCGTCGGTCTCCTGAATCAGCTCTCCATGCGGGTTGTAGGTAAAGCTCTTTACCGCCGTGACAATCGAGTCTTCCAAGGTCATTCGATCGCGGTCAGAATAAATATAGGTGGTCGGATTTTGGTTCGCGTCGACAACCGCGGTCAGGTGATCCTGAACGTCGTAGTCGTAGGTGGTCACCGCAGAGCCGGTGCCCTCCCACGGTTGGGTGACCGAAGTGAGCCGATTCAACGGATCGTAGTCGTAGCGCATCGTCGCGGTCGGGTTGGACTCCATCGGATGATTGGAGTCCCACGTCTCGCTCAAGTTGCCGTCGCAATCGTAGCGGTATTCTGAAGCTGACCCATCCGGAAAACGAACGCGGTCCAGGTGGCAACGGGTCGAATAATCGAAGCTCGTGGTGGCCCGTGTTTCCCAGGCCGTGCCGGTCCAGCGCTGCCGATCTTCCCTCGAACGGTGGCCCACCGTGTCGAGGGCGTAGAGGGTGCGCTCTTTGGACGTTGCCGCATCCGGCTTTCGCTCAACCGAAATCAGCCTCCCAGCATTGTCATAGCCGTACTCGATCACGTTGCCGCGAGGAAGGGTCATCCAGATCAGATCGCCAAATGGATTGTAGGTCGAGGTGGTGATCAGATCCGGAGCCGCCCCGGCGCCTTCCTGGCGGATCGATTCGATTCGGTTCAAAGTGTCGAAGGAGGTGGTCGTTCCCACCCCATTGGGATCGATCGTACGGGTCCGACGGTTCCAGCCGTCCACCTCGAAGCGCGTCGTACCCAGATCGAGAGGATCGGTACGCGAATCAGCGATCAAACCGTTGCGACCCGCGAAGTTGTAGGTATAGGTGGTCTGGTCGGTTAAGGCAAAACCGGGCGGATCGAACGAGAGCGGTTGACCCACGCCGCTGTACGTCGTGATCGTGTCGAACAGAAAGGCGCTGCCCGCTTCGACCCCTTGGATGCGGCTCGTCGTCGGATTACCTTGAGGATCAAGCAAGTAGGTCGAGGTTCGCTGCGCGACACCGCCGGACGTCGAGGGCTTGGCCATTGAAGTCAGAAGCGCCCGAAACATCAGCGAGTACGTGTAGGTCGTCTCGCGCTGCCTCGGAGTCCCCACCGCCTCGCGGCGGCGCAAGAGCATGCCGACCCCGTCGTAGTCCATCTCGGTTCGCAACACGCGACCGCTCGTAATGGCGGTTGGTAGCAGCGGGTTTGCGGCATCGTTGTACTCAAAAGTGGAGTTCGGGCCGGTGCCGCAGGTAGGGCAGTCGCCCTGGATTTGCAGGATTTTCGGCTTCGAAGATCCGGTCACATCGCGGCCAATGGTGTAGACCGAAGTAACGCCGAGAGCATCCTTCGCCTCGGTTCGGGTTGGTCGGATCGGATTGTCATAGGTGAGTTGCCAACGATCGACCGCCGACGGGTCCGTCGAGACGAGCGCCCCCCTCCACATTTCGACCACGTTACCTCTCGCATCATAGCTATATGCCGCTTCGACTCGCCGCGAGCCGTCGGTGCCGACCAGATCCATTCGGGTGAGGAAGCCCGGATGGCTGGGATCGGCGTAGAAGAATTCCCACTTCGTGCTGTCTGGGCGGGTGATCCGTTGCAGATCGAGACCGGACCAGGCATAACCCCACGAGCGCCGGGAGCCGTCTACACCGACTTCGGTGATGGTCGCCAGGAGGCCCCCTACGTAAGTGAGTTCCTCCTTCCGGCCGTCCGGAAAATCGACGTGCTCCAGTCCCCCGGCACCGTAGAACCCCGATTTGGCATTGCCGTTGCGGTCGGTGGTGCGCGTCCATCGGCCGGTCACATCGAATTCGCGGGACGTGCCGTCGAGTTCCTCCAGCCTCCAGCCGATTCCGGGAACACGGGTGAGAGTCCGGTGTTCGTCGCTCGGAAGGATCTTTTCGTAAACGTTGTCACCGTTCAGGTCTCGAAATTCGCGAAAGGTAGCGAAGCGGGTGGTCAGCCAGACGTGCGAATTGTCACCCGGTGGGTCGGTGACGAGGCGCTCCGCGTAGTCGTGCGACCAATATTGACCGAGGGTGGCGTTCCAGGCGGTCGAGCCGGGGAGGCCCGGACCCCCTGCTCCTCCGGCACGGTAGCGCAGCAGGGCTCCTGGCCCACTTTGGCAGGGCGTGACAGCAGCACCTTCGCCCGAGACGCTCAAGCTCGCCCCACAACCGCCGCCACCGAGCGCAAGGCAAGTCGTGCAAGAGGCGTCGTCGTCGCAGCCGAACAGCGGTGGCTCGGGGCAACCAAGATCAGCTTTGGTCACTCGAAAGGGCAAATTGGCTGCATCGGCGAACCGTTCGCAGGAGCCGGCGCCCCTGCAAACGAATGCTCTCACCGAAAAGACTCCGAAGTCATAGGGAGCGCCCGCACACGAAAGGTTGCTGCGCTCCAGATAGGTCTTTGTAACGTCGGTCGTGTTGTTCTCGCACAAGGAGGTCGAAAGCGAGACTGGAGGCCCCTGGTTCCAGAACAGATCCAAGCGGCCGTTGGGCGTGATCATAGTGTTGCCCAGGGTCTCGAGCCGGACCGGCAGTCGAGCCGTGAATAAGCCTCCTCCTTGGGAGACTACCTCGACGGCCTGAGCAATAATCACGGGCGTGCGGCAATTCTGGGTCTCCGGCAAAGTGTTGCAGCTTGGATTCGAAGCGCTGGGGATCTCGGCAAGATTGCATACGAAGACGTTGAGATCCGCGCCTGGACAGGTTCCACAAGGCTGGGCGGCCAGTGGCGCGCCGAGCACGAAGACGACGAACAGGGAAAGCGCGCAAAGAATCCAGGCGCGTCGAGCACTCGAAAGCGACGAGAGGCAACTCGGCATGGAAGAGCCCTCCAAGACTGGTCCGGTCCAGCACCGCAGCATGGAGTGTATACGCCTCAGCAAGCAGGATTGCCACTTCGCAAAAGTAAGAAGTGACAGCACACTACTGGAAGTATGAGCTTCACTCCCAGAATTCGAGCGGACGCGGCTCCAGGATCAAGCCGTGGGCGTGGGCGCGGCGGTAGTACTCTTCGAGGCCCGCGATCTCGTCTTCGCGCAGGAAGAAACTCAGGTTTTCCGTCAGGTAGGAGCGGATGTCCGCGGAGTCTAAATCGAGTTCGGCCGCGGCTTCGCGCACCAGGACGTCGAGCGAGGAAAGCCCGTAGCGCAAGCTGCTCTTGAAGTAGAACGACAGCTCGGACAGATCGACCTCCGGCCGTACGGCCCAGACCGCGAAGACGAACGGCAGGCCGGTGAGGGCGCGCCACTCCGCGGCGAGGTCGTAGACGAAATAGCGCTCGCGATCCACTTTGAGCGCCGGGTCGCCGATGATCAACGCGGCGTCGGCGTCGGCCATCATCCGCTCGATTTCGGCCCGCTGAGGGACGGTCTCGGGGCGGATGCCCCAGCGCTCGGCGAGGAGGATGCGCACCAGCCCGGCCGAAGTACGGCTGTTCTGGTCGAGCGCCAGGCGCCGGACCTCTTCGATCGGCCCCTTGGCAACCAGGAGGACGCTTTTCACCTCGTGGGTCGCCGCGACGCACAAGTCGGGCAGCACGCGGAGCCGCGGGATGCGCTGGACCTCGATCGAGGGGATCAGGCCGACGTCGAGCGATCCTTCGGCGAGCAGACGGGCCACCTGGGCCGGCGGATGAAAGCTCGGCGCGAAGAGGTCCGCATGGTGCCCCTTCAAGAACCCCCACGCCAGCGGCTTGCTGTTGAGGTAATTGACAATGCCGACTCGCAGCTTGGGCACGGCCCTCCCCTCCCCTTACTTCGACATCGCGTTCAGGAAGTCCTGATTGCTCCGGGTCTTCGACAGTTTGTCGAGCAGCAGTTCCATGCTCTCGACGGTCGACAACGGGTTCAACACCTTGCGCAGCACCCAGACGCGGTGCAGCTCGGATTCCGGCATCAGCAGCTCTTCCTTCCGGGTGCCCGACTTGTTGATGTCGATCGCCGGGAAGACCCGCTTCTCGACCAGCTTGCGGTCGAGGTGGATCTCGCAGTTGCCCGTGCCCTTGAACTCTTCGAAAATCACGTCGTCCATGCGGCTTCCGGTGTCGACCAGGGCGGTTGCGATGATCGTGAGCGACCCGCCCTCTTCGATGTTTCGCGCCGCGCCGAAGAACCGCTTCGGACGATGGAGCGCATTGGCGTCGATACCGCCCGAGAGCACCTTGCCCGACGGGGGCTGCACGGTGTTGTAGGCGCGCGCCAGGCGGGTGATCGAGTCGAGCAGGATCACCACGTCCTTCTTGTGCTCGATCAGGCGCTTGGCCTTTTCGATCACCATTTCGGCCACCTGCACGTGACGGGTCGCCGGTTCGTCGAAGGTCGAGGAGACCACTTCGCCGTTGACGCTGCGCTGCATGTCGGTGACTTCTTCGGGGCGCTCGTCGATCAGCAGGACGATCAGCACCACTTCCGGGTGGTTCTTTTCGACCGAATGGGCGATCGACTGCAAGAGCATCGTCTTACCGGTCCGCGGCGGGGCGACGATCAGCGCGCGCTGCCCTTTGCCCATCGGCGTCGTCAGGTCCATCACGCGCGAAGCCATGTCGCCCGGAACTTCGAGCTTCAGCCGTTCCTCCGGATAGAGCGGCGTCAGGTTGTCGAAGAAGATCTTGTTGCGGGCGATCTCCGGGTGTTCGAAGTTGACCGCTTCGACTTTGATCAGCGCGAAATAGCGCTCGCCCTCTTTCGGCTGCCGGACCTGGCCCGAGACGGTGTCGCCGGTGCGCAGGTCGAAGCGCCGAATCTGGCTTGGGGAGACATAGATGTCGTCCGGCCCGGGGAGATAGTTGTATTCCGGAGCACGCAGGAAGCCGAAGCCGTCCGGCAGGCACTCGAGGACCCCTTCGGCGAAGATCAGGCCGCTCTTTTCGGTCTGCGCTTGGAGGATCTTGAAGATCAGCTCCTGCTTGCGCATTCCCGTCGCGCCCTCGACGCCGAGATCCTTGCCGATCTGAGTCAGCTCGGCGATGTTCATGTCCTTGAGCGTGCGGATGTCGAGAGCGTCGGACGAGACGATCTTTTCCGTTGGGGTTTGGGGTTTTGCCATGACGTTCCTCACAAATTACGTTGTACTCGGTTCTCGGCCATCCCCGGGAAAACCGGATGACGGACCGGAGGATGGGGGTTTACGCCCGAGAATCCAGTGTGCTCCAGAGTTCCCGAATCCCGTCGCCCGACTCGGACGAGACAGGCAGGATTTGGGCTTCCTCGGCGGCACCCAAGGTGCGCCGAATCTCTTGCAGTTGCGCCTGCCGCTTGCCCTTCTTCACCTGATCGATCTTGGTCACGACGATCACCGTCACGGCCTCCATCTCGGTCAGGTAGCGAAATGCCTGTTGATCGAGCGGTGTTGCACCAACCTTGCCATCGATCAGCAGCAACACCGTCCGCCGGGGCACCTCGCATTGCAAATAGCCGTCCACCAGCGCCGCCCATTCGGCTCGATCCGCACGCCCCGCCTTGGCATACCCATAGCCGGGCAGGTCGACGAAATAGACGCGGTCATTGATCAAGAAGTAGTTGATCGACCGCGTTCGACCGGGGGTCGAACTGATCCGCGCGAGGCCCCGGCGTCCAAGGAGCCGATTGAGCAGGCTCGACTTGCCGACGTTGGAGCGACCGACGAACGCGAACTCAGGGCGCCCGTCGCGCAGGTAGTCCTCCGTCCGGTGCCCGGCACGAACGAACTCCGCCTTCTCTATTTTCAAGTTGTAAGTCACCGTACCGGACTGCGTCGGAGCAGGGTAGAAACCCCGCTCCGCGGGTCCTGGGGAAGCCAGCTTTCGTAGGGCGTTCGCGGCGGCCATTTAAGCCCCGCGAACATTTCATCGAGACCGCACGGCACTCTGCCGCCCGGCCCCGGAGACTTTAGTGTGCCATGGAATCCGGCGCGATCGGCGTATCGACCTTCGCGTCGGAGAACGACTCCTGGCCCTTGACCAACGGTATCACCGGACCGTCGAGCGCCAAGCGCAGGACCTCGTCCATCGATTCCACGAGGTGGAACTCCATCTCGTCCCGTACCTCTTTGGGGATCTCGTCGAGGTCTTTTTCGTTTTCCTTCGGCAGGATGATCTCGTTCAAGCCGCCACGATACGCCGCGAGTACCTTATCCTTGATCCCGCCGACCGGCAAGACTTTGCCGCGGAGGGTGATTTCGCCGGTCATCGCCACGTCCTTGCGGACGGGCGTCTTGGTGAGTGCGGAGATCAGCGCCGTCGCCATCGTGATGCCCGCCGAGGGACCGTCCTTCGGGATCGCCCCCTCCGGAACGTGAAGGTGTACGTCGAGCTTCTCGTTGAAATCCGCCTCGATGCCGAGCATCTCGGCGCGTGCGCGCAGGTACGAGACCGCCGCGCGGGCAGACTCCTGCATCACGTCGCCGAGCTTACCGGTGAGCGTGAGCTTGCCCTTGCCGGGCATCAGGCCGACTTCGGTCTCCAGCAGCTCGCCCCCGACTTCGGTCCAGGCTAGGCCGGTCGCGACGCCGATCTCGGACTGCTCGTTCTTCCGCCGTGAACGGAACTTGAGCTTGCCCAAGTATTCGATCACCACTTCCGGCGTCACCCGCACCTCGATCTTGGCGCCTTCCTGCACGACGCGGCGAGCGACCTTGCGGCAGATCGAAGCGATTTCGCGCTCCAGGCTGCGCACCCCGGCCTCGCGAGTGAAGCTCTCGATCAGCACCCGAATCCCCTCGGACTCAAACGTCACCTTGTCTTTGGACAAGCCGTGGTTCGACAGCTGCTTCGGCACCAGGAACTGCTCGGCGATTTTGAGCTTCTCGTTCAGGGTGTAGCCCGATAGCTGGATCACTTCCATCCGATCGCGCAACGGCGGCGGAATCGTGTGAATGACGTTGGCCGTTGCGATGAACATCACCTTGGAGAGGTCGTAATCGACGTCCAGGTAATGATCCATGAACGCGTCGTTCTGCTCCGGATCGAGCACCTCGAGCAGCGCCGCCGACGGATCGCCACGGAAGTCGGTGGACATCTTGTCCACCTCGTCGAGCAGGAAGATCGGATTGATCGTGCCTGCCTTCTTCATCATTTGGATGATCTGGCCAGGGAAGGCACCGATGTAGGTCCGGCGGTGGCCGCGGACTTCAGCCTCGTCCCGCACACCGCCCAGCGACAGGCGGACGAACTTGCGGCCGGTCGCCCGCGCGATCGACTTGGCGAGCGACGACTTGCCGACGCCCGGCGGGCCGACGAAGCAGATGATCGAACTCTTGGTCTGGCCCACCAGTTGGCGCACGGCGAGGAATTCGAGGATGCGGTCTTTGATCTTGTCGAGGCCGTAATGGTCCTCGTTCAACACCTTGTCGGCGTGGACGAGATCCTTCACCTCTTTGCTCTTCTTCTTCCAAGGCACGGCCACGAGCCAATCGATGTAGTTGCGCGAGACCGTCGCTTCGGCCGAGACCGGTGGCATCGCCTCCAGGCGCTTGAGCTCCTGGTCGGCCTTCTCGCGGACCTCTTTCGGCAGACCGGCCTTGTCGATCTTCTCTTTCAGCTCCGCCAGCTCGTCGCCGCGCTCGTCTTTCCGCCCCAACTCCTGATGGATCGCCTTGATCTTCTCGTTGAGGTAGTACTCCTTCTGCGCCTTCTCCATCTGCTTCTTGACCTTGACGTTGATTCTTTTGTCGATGTTGATCTTCTCGATCTCAACGTCGAGCAGGTCGTGCAGACGCTGAAGGCGCTCGTACGGATTGAGCAGCTCCAGGAGCGATTGCTTGTCGGCGGTCGAAACCATCAGATGGGCGGCCAGCGTGTCGGCGAAGTGGTCGGCGTTGTCTACTTTCAGAGTCGACATCAGCCCTTCGAACGCCAGGTGGTGCGACATCTTGGCGTACTGCTCGAAGGCCTGGAGGACCTTGTTCATGTAGACCTGCAGCTCTTCCGAGATCGGGAAGTTGACCTCGTAGGTCTCGACGTCGACGTTCAACGCGCCGTCGCGATCCAAAACTTCGACCACCTTGCCGCGCTGGACCCCTTCGACCATCACCTTGACGTTGCCGTTGGGCAACTTGAGATTCTGGATCACGGTCGCGATCACGCCGAGATCGAAGACGTCGTCGCGCAGCGGCTCGTCGATCTTCGGGTCTTTCTGCGCGACCAGGAAGATGCGCTTCTGCGCCGTGCCGAGGCTCTGTTCGAGCGCCCGGACCGAGCTTTCGCGCCCGACGATGAACGGCGCCATCATGTGGGGGAACACCACCATGTCCCGAAGAGGGACGAGCGGCAGGATTTCTCGCTTCTTGTCGATGAAAGATGCGGCCATCGGTCCTCGCTTCCGCGGCTCAAAACCCAGGGATACCCCTGAGTCTAACCCGCCTTCTTGTAGAGCATGATCGGCTGAATCCGACTCGAGACGACTTCCTCATTGATCACGCACTGTTTGATATCGCGCTGCGACGGGACCGTATACATCAGGTCGAGCATCAAGTCTTCGAGGATGATCCGCAAGCCCCGCGCGCCGACGTTTCGATTGAGCGCCTCGCGGGCGATCGCGACGATCGCCTCGTCGGTGAACTTGAGTTCAACCCCTTCGAACTCGAACATCGTCTGGTACTGCTTGATCAAGCTGTTCTTCGGCTCCCGGAGGATGCGCACCAGCGCCTCCTCGTCGAGCTGCTCCAGAGTCGCCACCACCGGTAGACGGCCGACGAACTCGGGGATCAAGCCGTAGCGGATCAGATCTTCGGGCAGCACCTGCTCCAGGATCTCGCCTTTCGAGCGCTCTTTCTTGCCCCGGATCTCAGCTCCGAAGCCGAGCGATTTCTGGTTCAGCCGCCGCTCGATCACGTCGTCCAAGCCCACGAACGCGCCGCCGCAGATGAACAGGATGTTGGTGGTGTCGATCTGCAGGAACTCCTGGTGGGGGTGCTTCCTACCGCCTTGGGGCGGCACGTTGCACTGCGTCCCTTCGAGGATTTTGAGCAGCGCCTGCTGCACGCCTTCGCCGGAGACGTCCCGCGTGATCGAGGGGTTGTCGCTCTTCCTACAGATCTTGTCGACTTCGTCGATGTAGACGATGCCGCGCTGGGTCTTCTCTTTGTCGCTGCCGGAGGCTTGGTAGAGCTTGAGGATGATGTTTTCGACATCCTCGCCGACGTAGCCGGCTTCGGTGAGCGTCGTCGCGTCGGCGATCGTGAACGGCACGGAGAGCAGCCGCGCGAGGGTCTGCGCGAGCAAGGTCTTGCCCGTACCGGTCGGGCCGATCAGCATGATGTTCGACTTCGACAGCTCGACCTCACCGTGCGGCGCCTTTTCGGCGAAGTCGATGCGCTTGTAGTGGTTGTAGACCGCGACCGCGAGCTTCTTCTTCGCCGTCTCCTGGCCGATTACGTAGTCGTCGAGGAGCGCCTTGACCTCCTTCGGCTTCGGCAACGAAGTGTCCTGCTGCTGCTCGAGCATCCGGTCTTCCGCGATGATGTCGATGCAGATGTCGACGCATTCGTCGCAGATGAAGACCGTCGGGCCGGCGATGAGTTTTTTCACCTCACGCTGGCTCTTATTGCAGAACGAGCACCTCAGAACTTCGTCGCCGCTTTCTTTCTTCGGCATTTCTTCTCCAGTGCGGCCGCTGCGAAGGTCAGGGTCGTTTCAGTCATGCTAGGAGCGATCCCCGGCCCTGTCAACACTCGCCAACCTCGGGTGAATCTTCGAACCATCCCCTACAACACCCATGCCGCGGAGCGCTATTTCACCCGCCGAAAACCGGCGGCGTTCTTTAAGCGGCGCGACGCTTCTGCATCACGCGATCGACGATGCCGTAGGCGACGGCCTCGTCCGCGGAGAGGATGCGGTCGCGCTCGGTATCGTGGTGGACCTCTTCTTTGTTCCTGCCGGTGTGAA
Organism: Thermoanaerobaculia bacterium; assembly: GCA_038248205.1. GTDB lineage: Bacteria > Acidobacteriota > Thermoanaerobaculia > Multivoradales > UBA5704 > DASYKS01. Next base: position 12,525 of record JBBRUC010000003.1, on the reverse strand, counting down.
ACGCCAGGATCTCGTCCAGCCGGCCGCGCATCTGCAGCAGGTCTCGGGCGTGGATCTCGATGTCGGACTGTTGGCCGCCGAGCCCTTGGAGCCAGGGCTGATGGATCAGCACCCGGGAGTTGGGCAACAGCGTCCGCTTACCCTTGGCGCCCGCCGCGAGCAGAACCGCGGCCATCGACGCCGCCTGGCCCACGCAGTAGGTGGCGATGTCGGGCTTGATGTACTGCATCGTGTCGTAGACCGCGAGGCCGGCCGAAACCGAGCCGCCGGGCGAATTGATGTAGATCGAAATGTCCTTCTCGGGGTTCTCGGCCTCCAGAAACAACATCTGCGCGATCAGCAGGCTCGCCAGGTCGTCGTCGATCGGGCGACCGAGGAAGATGATGTTGTCTTTGAGCAGCCGGGAGAAAATGTCGTACGAACGCTCGCCGCGGTTCGTCTGTTCGAGGACCATCGGGATCAGCATCAGGCTCTCCTTACGTCTTTTGCTTTTCGTCGGCCGCCGGCTCTTCCCCGAGCAGGTGGCGGATCGTCTTGTCGCGGCGCAGCTGCTGGCGAAGCGCCTGGAGGCGTCCGTCGGAATCGAGCGCCTTCCTAAGCGCCGGAGTCGAAGCGTTTTGAGACCGCGCGAGGGTGCTGAGCGCGGACTCGAACTCGGCTTCGGAGACCGCGATCTTCTCACCGTCGGCCACCGCGTCGAGCACCAGACGGGCATGGACGCGCTTCTCGGCCATCGGCTGCATGTCGTGCCCCAGCCGGTGCCAGTCGATCTCGGCCTTCTCGACGTCGACGCCGCTGCGCGCCATGTTTTCGGCGTAATCGCGCAGCAGGGACTCGGTCTCCCGGCGAACGACTCCGGCCGGCAGCTCGATCGGATGGCGCTCGCGCAACTGATCGAGCAGGGTACGCTCGCGCAGCTCGCGGCGATTCTGGGTCTTGTCGTTGCGGATGCGCCCCGCGAGCGCCTCTTCGAGCGCCTTGACGTTTTCGAACGAGGCGTTGATTTTCTGGGCGAACGCGTCGTCCAAGGCCGGCAGATCGCGCTCGCGCACCTCGTCGACGACGATCCGAAAATGGCGGAGCGTCTCGCCGGCTTCGGGCGCGCCCTCGGCCGCGGGCTCTTTCCGTTCGAAACGCCCTTCGCGCCCGGCGGCCAGGCCGGTGAGCGCTATCGTCAGCTCTTCCCAGACCCGCGGGTCGCCGATCTCCACCTCGAACGGGTTGCCTTCGGTCTCTCGATCCTCTTCCGCCGGAAAGCGCTCGAAGATCTTGCCGACCGCCAGGTCGCCGCGCACCGCGGGGCGATCGACCGCGAGCCACTCCGCGACCCGCTTGCGCAGGTCGTCGAGCGCCTCTTCCACTTCGATCGGCGCCGGCTCGGTCGGCGGATCGGGCAGCTCGAAGCCGGAGAGGTTACCGAGTTCGATCTTCGGCCGTACCTCGACGGTGGCGGTGAACTTCATCGGCTCGCCGGGCTTGGCCTCGTCGACCGAGTCGACGTCGGGCGACATCAGCGGTTCGATCTCCGCTTCCGCCTGCGCCTGCCGCCAATAGCGGGGCACCAGACGCTCGATCACTTCCTGATCGATCTCTTTGCCGAAGTGACGCTTGATGACGCCACTCGGCACTTTGCCCTGGCGGAAACCGGGGATTTTGGCCTTGGCGCCGTACTCGCGTACGACGCGTGCGGTTTCGGCTTCGACCGCCGGAGCCGGGATTTCGATCGTCAACTGTTTGCGGCAAGGACCGACGTCCTCTACCGATAGGACCACGCTCATCGATCTTGGACTCCAGGAAGTGCACCGGGAAACGCTGTAGAGGGGATCCCGCGGCGCGAGTGCGAAAGGGGGGACTCGAACCCCCAACCCGATTTCTCAGGACTAGATCCTAAGTCTAGCGCGTATACCGATTCCGCCACTTTCGCGAGAGGTGCTCGAACGAAGCAGGATACCCGAAAATTGCCGGCAGATAAGGGATGGTGAGCCGAGAAGGAATCGAACCTTCAACCCGCAGATTAAGAGTCTGCTGCTCTGCCAGTTGAGCTATCGGCCCGTCGGAAGTGATTTTAGTCAGTGCGCCCGCAGGAAGCAACCCTGGAGGAACAACCCGGCGCGGCGAACGAGAACCGGACCTCCTCCCGGGATATTCCAAACCGCGATCGTCGGAGCGAAAGATCGCTTAGCCCCCTTGGACGAAATGGACGACTTCGACCGAATCGCCCGCCGCGAGCGGCGCCGCGCCGTAGTCGCCGCGCGGCACGATCACACCGTTTTTCTCGATCGCCACGGTGCGCGGATCGCGCCCGAGCGCCGCGAGCAGATCGAGCAGCGTCTCTCCCGCCGCGATCCGCCGCGCCTCGCCGTTCAAGGCGATCTCCAAACCGTCCGTCGCGTCCATCGTCATTCGATCCATGGACCGCCTAGAGCAGGTGCTTGAGTTCGGCCCGGCCGATCGCCGAAACCGCGGAGACGATCAACGCCGCGGTGCCGCGGCCGAGCGAGGGAATCTCGAAGCGCAGCGCGACCATCCCCAGGTCGTCGCTCTGCCCTATCGCGAGCATCCGCGGTTCGGTGATCGTCGAAATCATTTTGACCGTGACCTGCGCCCCGGTGACCGGCTGACCGCTTTTCGACGAGCTGGCGCGCAGCATCAGGCTCGCGGCCTGGCCGATCGACAGGTCGCGCTCGCCTTCGAGGGTCACGATGAGCTGCTCTTGATCCGCCTCGTGGGTCAGATACTCCAGGATCACCTGGTCGAGACTGCGCTCGGGTGCCGCCGGGGCGGTCTCTCCCCGCATCGGCGCGCGGGTTTCTTCCGCCCGGTCTTCCTCAACCCGAGGGGGGGGAGGAGGAGGCTTGACGATCGGTACCCGCACAGAGGTCTGGCCTCCGCGGGCCGCGGCCATCGCCGCCCACTTCTCATCCAGCTTGCCGTGGCGGATCGCGGCGATCATCGTCCGGTGCTGCTGGTCCATGAGCGCCAGGATCGCCTTGTCGCCATGCCCTTCGGCGAGCAGGCTCGCATAGCTCGCCTTCTTGCTCACGAGAACCTGGCCGCTCACGTAGACGAGGCTCTCGATCTGGGGGTTGGCCTCCCCTTTGTCCTCCGTCTGAACGTGGAACACGACGTCGTTGTGCCGCACGTCCGTGTTGTAGCCGGTGATCATCGGGCGGTTTCGATTCGCAAGTTGGGCGTTTTGTGGCGGAAAGCCGAGGCTCGGGCGCCATTCTAAGAACAGGACCGGCTCGAATCAAGGACGTGGGTGACGATCCCGCGCGCCAGAGCATAGTATGAAGACGGCCCTCCGAGTTCGGCCCACCCTCCCCGGAGACATCGGCGGGAGGCCGAACCGCCAGAAAGTGCATCTTTAGGGTGGTCGGGGAAACCCGATCGCCTCCCGTGTTCGGAAAGGTGGGCCGGTCCGCTGGAACGCAGAAGACGCGCTCCCGCCGTCCGGCTCCGCCTTTGCAGCCGGGCGACGAGACAGGCGGATGACGCGGATGAAGAACGAACACCTCTACCAGATCGGCGCGGCAAAGCCCGACGCGACGCCCTCCGGGCCGTCCGCCGGCCTCCCCGCGTTCGTCCGCACGGGGGTCGCCCCAGAGGAAAGCCGGCTGATCGACGCCTTCGGCCGCCGGCTCACCTACCTCCGGGTTTCAGTCACCGACCGCTGCAATCTGCGTTGCGTCTACTGCCTGCCGGAGGATGCCGAGTTTCCGTTCGGCGATCGCGATTTCCTCTCTCCCGAGGAGATCGAGACCCTGGTCGGCAGTCTCGTCTCCTTAGGCATCCGGCGGGTCCGCCTGACCGGCGGCGAGCCGCTGGTACGCAAGGACCTGTTGGAGATCGTCCGCCGGATCAAGGCGTTGCCGGGGGTGGAAGACCTGTCCCTTTCGACCAACGGCACGGAGCTGGAACGCTTAGCACCCGCGCTCAAAGCGGCCGGTCTCGATCGGGTCAACGTCAGTCTCGACACCCTCGACCCAGAAGAATTCGCCCGGATCGCCCGACGCGGCGAGTTGGAACAGGTCTGGCGCGGCATCGAAGCCGCTCTCGCCGCGAGGCTCGCGCCGGTCAAGCTGAACGCGGTGCTGCTCGCCGACGGCCGGTTCGAAGACATCGAGCGCCTCGCCGAGCTGACGCTTCACCGCCCGCTCTCCGTCCGCTTCATCGAAATGATGCCCACCCCGGCGAACCGCGCCCTGGTCGTGGGCCGTCTCACCTGCGACACCGTGCGCGCCCGGCTCGAACATCGCTGGGGGCCGCTCGCGGAGGTCGCAACCGACCGGCCCCGCACCGGACCGGCGCAGGCGTATCGGTTCGCAGGCGCAGAAGGCGAGATCGGCTTCATCACCCCGCTTTCCCACACGTTCTGCGCCGATTGCAACCGCCTGCGATTGACCGCCCGAGGGGAGCTGCGTCTCTGCCTGTTCGATGAGAGAAACCACCCGCTCCGCCACCTGCTCGATGAGCCGAACCCTGAGCGGGTGCTCGAAGCGGAGATCCTGCGGGTGTTGCAAGAGAAGCCCGCGGAGCACCTGCTGCTCCAAGGCAACAGCGGCAACCTGGCGAACTTCATGTCGATCGGGGGTTGAGGCCCGCGGTTGGGCGGTGGATGGAACGGGCCTTCAGCCCTTGGGAAATACGGTTCGAACCGGTACCTAGGGCGTTGCCCTAGGCTAGTATTGGGCGGGCCTTCGGCCCTGACCCCGGACCGCCCAACCACCCTCTACCCCTCTACCCCTCTACCGTCGGGCGCATTTTGAGCGCCACAGGCGCGCCCGATACTAGCCTGGGGCATCGCCCCAGGGTACTGCGCCGAAACTATCGAAGGCCTGAAGGGCTGTGCCATCCGTTCGCGCTGATCTCCCCTACTCCGCCTCCTCCTCTAGCAGCTCCTCCAGCCGGCCGGCCAAGGTTTCGACGCGCTCCCGGATCGCTTCTCGCTCTTGCTGCCAGGCGGCGGCTTCGTCGCTCGAACCGGCTTCTTCCCGCTCCGCCAACTGCGCTTCGAGGTCGGAGACCTTTTCGGCCAGGGTGCGGTTTTCGTTGCGCAGCGTGCGCAGGCGTTCCGACGCTTCATGAACTTTCGCTTCGAGCGAATCGAGGAAATCGATCTCCGGGGCCTTCACGGTGGCGGTCATCCTTTCCAGCCAAAACGGCTTTGAAGCGCGCGGACGAGTGCGACCTGCCGCTCGTTGACCTCTTCTTGCGTCAACGAACGATCGCCCGCGTTATAGAGGAAGTAGAGGGTGGTGTTGACCGCGCCTTCGGGCACACCCTGGCCCCGATAGCGATCCTTGAGCCCGTGGGCGACCAGATCGGCCGGCGCCAGCTCGGCGACCGCCGCGGCGATCTCCTGCCAGGCGACCGACAGCGCATGGGTAATCGTTACGTCCGCCGCAACGCTCGGGAAACGCGACGGTGCCTCGACCGTGAGGCCGACGATCGCGGCCGAGGCTTGGGCGGCACTCTTTGCGTCGGGGGCACCGCCCCTGGCCAGAAATCCGGCGGGCTCTTGTTGGAGCGCATCGGCTTCGAGTTCGGCGACGAAGAGCGGATAGCCGTCCTCACCGGAGAGCCGACCGATCACGCCGACTACCCGGCCGTCGAGCAGAACCTCGGCCGCGAGCCCCGGCACCAGACCGCGGGGGGCCGCGGTGCGGAAGCCGAACGCGACGGAAAATTCCGCGGCCAAACTCTCCAACGCCCCTTTGAGATCGAAGAAATCGAGTTCAACCTGATGCTCCCAAGAGGTTCCGACCCGGCCGCCGACGACGATGCCGATCCGTTCCGGCTGGACCGGCAACGAGCCGTCGTCCACCGGTTCGCCGGCGGCTCGATAAAACACCCTCCCGACCTCGAACAGGCGGACGGCGGCGGCGCCGCGGCGCTTGTTGAAGCGGGCGGTCTCGACCAAGCCGGGCAGCAGCGACCGGCGCATCACCGCCAGCCGCTCCGACAGCGGGTTCACGAGCGGCACGGCCACCCCCTCGGGGGCGAGCAGCGGCAGCGCCGCTTCGTCGCGCGGGTCGATGAATGAATATTGGATCGTTTCGGCCAGTCCGCACGCCGCGAGGTGGTCTTGAATCCGGGCGCGGCGGGCGAGGATCGGGTTCTTCGGCGCATCGGCCCCGGACAGGGCGGGAAGAGTTGGCGCCACCGGATCGAAGCCGTGCAGGCGAAGGATCTCCTCGTACAGGTCGGCCGGGTAGACCTCGGCCGCCTCGGCGTCCGGCTCGAACGGGCGCGGCGCGAAGTCGAAATAGCGCCAGGAGGGAACCTCGACCTCCCAGGCTTTCCCGGTCCCCGACGCCGAACCGGCCGGGCGGGGAGAGAAACCCAAACCTTCAAGCCACCGCTCGACCGAACCGGGGGCGATCCGCGCCCCGACGAAACTTTCGAGCTTGGCGTGATCCACCCGGCCGCGACGTGGCAGGCGACGCACCGGCCGCTCATCGACGGCACCGGCGAGCACCTCGCCTCCCGCGATCTCGGCGATCAGGAACGCCGCGCGATCGACGGCGACGCGGCAGATTTCAAGGTCGGCCCCACGCTCGAAGCGATGGCTGGCGTCGGTCTTCAAGTTGAGCTTCCGGCTCGCCCGGCGGACCGCCGCGCGATCGAAGTGCGCCCCCTCGATCAACAGGTCGACGGTCGCGGAAGTGACCTCGCTGTCGAGGCCGCCCATCACCCCGGCGATCCCCACGGGAACCTGCGCATCGGCGATGATCAGCGTCTCCGGATCGAGAGTCCGCTCGACCCCGTCGAGGGTCTTGATCCGCTCGCGGTCCCGTGCCCGCCGAACGATGATCCGGCCCTGTTCGAGCTTCGCGAGATCGTAGGCGTGAAGCGGCTGGCCCAGCTCCCAAAGAACGAAGTTGGTGACGTCGACCACGTTGCTGATCGAGCGCGAGCCGATCGATTCGAGCGCTCGTCGAAGCCAGTCCGGGCTGGGGCCGATCCGCACGCCGCGCACCACCCGGCCGACGAAGCGCGGGCAGAGGTCGGGCTCGGCGATTTCGACCGAGATCGAGCCGGCGGTCGACGCACCGCTCGCGCCCCCCCCATCGGGAGCCACCTCCGGCAGGCGTAACGGGCGATCGAGGATCGTCGCGATCTCGCGCGCCAGCCCGACGTGGCACATCACGTCCGGTCGGTTGGTGGTCACTTCGATATCGAAGATCGTGTCGTCGCCCTGTGGAGAGGCAAACTTTTCGATCTGCTCGACCGCGAGCCCCGCCGAGGTGAGCCGGAGAGACAGCTCGACCGGATCCGACGGCAGGTCGACGTATCGGGCGAGCCATTCGCGAGAGAAGCGCATCAGCGGTTCACCTGGCGCAGCAGGCGCTCGTCATTATCGAACAGCATTCGGATGTTCGGGATGCCGTAGCGCAGCATCGCGACCCGATCGACCCCCATGCCGAAGGCGAATCCGCTGTAGACCAAAGGGTCGATCCCGCACTCTTCCAGCACCCTGGGGTCGACCATGCCGGAGCCGAGAATCTCCATCCAGCCGGTGCCGGAGCAGGTCTCGCAACCGTTGCCGCGGCAGAACACGCAGGTGATGTCCACCTCCGCCGAGGGCTCGGTGAACGGGAAGTGGCTCGGCCGCAGCCGCACCCCCGTATCGGCCGAGAACAGCCGGCGGACGAACGCCAGCAGCGTCCCCTTCAAGTCGGCGAACGTGATCCCCTCGGCCACCGCCAGGCATTCGATCTGGTGAAACATCGGCGAGTGGCGCAAGTCGTTGTCGCAGCGGTAGACCCGGCCGGGACAGATCACGCGAATCGGCGGCTTGCGCGACAGCATGGTCCGAATCTGCACCGGCGAGGTGTGGGTGCGCAGCAGAAGGCCCCCTTCGACGAAGAAGGTGTCTTGCGTGTCGCGCGCCGGATGATCGGGCGGAAAGTTGAGCGCCGTGAAGTTGTGGAAGTCGTCTTCGATTTCCGGGCCTTCGGCGACGCTGTAGCCGAGTTCGGCGAAGATCTGCTCCATCTCGCGCATCACCCGGGTCACCGGGTGGAGGCTGCCGAGGATCGGCCGCCGGCCGGGCAGGGTGACGTCGATCGCGGCGGCGGCGATCGCCGCCTCGCGCTCAGCCTCGAGCAACTCGGCGTCTTTGGCAGCGAGTCCCGCCTCGACCCGGACCTTCAAGCGGTTGACCTGTTCGCCATAGGTCTTGCGGTCGGCCGGCGCGATCTTGCCGATCGCCTCCAGCAGCGAGCGCAGCACCCCCTGCTTCTTGCCGGTCCAATGCAGGCGCAGCGCCTCCCACGACGGTCGATCAACGACCGCCGCGAGGGCGCTTTCGAACTCGGAACCTACGTTTTCCGGAAGGACCGCCGGGGCGCCGCCGCTTGCGTCGGGATTGGGATCGCCCGCGGCAGACACCCTACGCTCCCGCGGCGGACGTGCCTTGACCGAGAGCTTCCTTCGCGGCTTCGGCCAAGCGGCCGAACGCGTCCGGATCGACCACGGCGAGGTCGGCGAGCACCTTGCGGTCGAGCGTCGAACCGACCGCCTTCAACCCGGCGATCAGGCGGCTGTAGGAAAGGCCGTTGATGCGCGCGGCGGCGTTGATCCGCACGATCCAGAGCGCGCGCATCTGGCGCTTGCGCTGCCGGCGGTCGCGATAGGCGTAGTTGAGAGATTTGTCGACCGCCAGTTTGGCGATCCGGTGGGCCTTCGACTTGGTGCCGTAATAGCCCTTGGCGAGCTTGAGAATCTTCTTGCGGCGGTGGACCCGCTTGGTACCGCGCTTGACGCGTGCCATCTCGTAGGAACCTCGTTTCTGCTCGCCGAGCGTCTCGGGGAGCGGTCAGGGTCGCCCGCGGGCCCGTTGTGCCGGGCCGGATCGACCGACGGCGCCGATGGACAGGTTCGTCCCACCGGATGCCGGGCTGGTTTCGTCTTGTCTCTCGTGGCGCGAAGGGCTCTACCGGTGAAGCATCTGCTTGAGGATCGCCGAGAACGCAGGCGAGCACTCAACGGCCTTGCCCAGCTTCCGCTTCCGTTTCTGAGACTTCTGGGTCAAACCGTGGCGAACTTCCGCCTGGTGGCGCATCACTTTGCCGGTCCCGGTGATCTTGAACCGCTTGGCGGCGCCCTTGTGAGTCTTTTGCTTTGGCAAGGGCTTCTCCTTGTTTTTCCTATTTTTCCTACGTCTTCCCGCGTCTTCGGTCGTGTCGATCGCCTTGGCCCGACCGCTCAGGCCCATTGGCAAAAGACGCGAGAGTCTAGCACAGACGACCGCAAGGTCGCCGTGGTCCAGCGCACCACTTTTGCCCTCAAGCCCGACGGATCGATCCGTCCTGCCGGGTTCAGACCTTCTTCGGCGCGTTCTTCGGCCCGCCAAAGATCGCATGCATGCGGTTGCCCGCCATCTCGGGGTGCCCTTCCAGGTTGCCTTGCTCGCCGATATCGGCGGCCAGACGCTGGATCAGCTTGAAACCGAGATCGGTGCGGGCCATCTCGCGGCCGCGAAATTGGACCGTCGCCTTGACCTTGTCGCCATCGCCGAGGAAGCGCACGGCGTTCTTCAGCTTGAAGTCGTAGTCGTGGTCGTCAATGTTCGGCCGGAACTTGACTTCCTTGACGTGGATGATCTTCTGCTTCTTCCTCGACTCGTGCGTCTTCTTCTTCTGCTGGTAGAGGAACTTGCCGAAATCCATGATTCGGCACACGGGCGGCTTGGCCTCCCCCGCCACTTCCACCAGGTCGAGGAGGCTCTCTTTGGCCATCCGCAAGGCTTCCTCAATCGGCACGATGCCGACCTGGCCGCCTTCGGCGTCGATCAGCCGTACCTCGCGGACGCGGATTCGCTCGTTGACTCTCGCGGTCTTATCGATGGCTAACTCACCTTTCCTTTCGGTCCTGTTGACCGACAAGCCCCGCCGCACAGCGCGGCGGTTCGTCTCCCCTCTTCTTCTAGGGGTGCTTCAAAGCTCCCGACTGCGCGCCGCGACTTGGGATTGCACCCGCGCGGCGAAGTCGTCAAGGGCCAACGCGCCGAGATCGGCTCCCGCTCGGCGGCGCGCCGAAACGGTGCGCTCCTCCTGTTCGCGGGCACCGACCACCAGCATGTAGGGCACTTTTTGGAGCTGCGCTTCACGAATCTTATAGCCCAGCTTTTCGTTTCGATTGTCCACTTCGACGCGGACGCCCGCGGCGGCGAGATGGGCGCGGACCTCTTCGGCATACTCGGCGAATTTTTCCGAGATCGGCAGCACGATCCCCTGGACCGGCGCCAGCCAGACCGGAAACGCACCCGAGGTCTGCTCGATCAGGATGCCCAGGAAGCGCTCGACCGAGCCGAAGATCGCGCGGTGGATCATCACCGGCGAATGCTCCGCGCCGTCGGCGCCCACGTAGCTCAAACCGAACCGCGCGGGCATCTGGTAGTCGAGCTGGATCGTGCCGAGCTGCCAGCTGCGGCCGATCGCGTCGTGGACGTGAAAATCGATCTTCGGCCCGTAAAACGCCCCATCGCCAGGATTGATCCGATAGGCGAGCCCCGCCTTGTCGAGCGCCGCGGCGAGCGCCGCTTCCGCGCGCTGCCAAAGCTCGTCGGTGCCGATCGATTTCGCCGGCCGAGTCGACAGCTCGATCTCGACTTGGTCGAAGCCGAACGTGGCGTACAGCTCCAAGATCATTCGCCCGAGCGCGAGCACTTCGCTTTCGATCTGCTCTTCGGTACAGAAGATGTGGCCGTCGTCCTGGCAGAACGACCGGACCCGCAGCAGGCCGGAGGTGACGCCGCTCCGCTCGTAGCGGTGCAGGCGGCCGAAGTCGGCATAGCGGATCGGCAGGTCGCGGTACGACCGCATCTTGGTGGCGTAGATCAAGCAGTGGGTCGGGCAGTTCATCGGCTTGACCGCGAACTCCCGCTCGTCCACTTCGACGAAAAACATCGCGTCCTGGTAGTTCGCGTAATGGCCGGAGGTCTTCCACAGCTCCAGATCGAGGATCTGGGGGGTCAGCACCTCGCCGTAGCCGTATTGGACGTACAGCTCGCGAACGTAGTCGACCAACCGGTTGTAGACGAACGCGCCTTTCGGGTGAAAAAACGGCATCGCCGGGGCCATCGGGTTGAAGCTGAACAGGTCGAGTTCCGGCCCGATCCGCCGGTGGTCGCGCGCCCGCGCCTCTTCTTGTAGCGCCAGATGGGCATCGAGTTCCGCTTGCGAGCCGAACGCCGTACCGTAGATTCGCTGGAGCCGCTCACCCTTCTCGTCGCCCTTCCAATAGACGCCGGAGGCTTCGAGCAGTTGGATCGCGCCGATCTGGGCCAGCCGCTGAACGTGCGGGCCGCGGCAGAGGTCGGTAAAGCCGTCCGCGCCGCCGTGCCGGTAGAGGGTGATCTGGGCGCCCGCCGGAATGTCCTTCAAGCGCTCGACTTTGAGGCGCTCGCCCATCGCGGCGAACTTGGCCGCCGCCTCTTCGCGCGAGATCTCGCTCCGCTCGAACGAGAGGTCGCCGCCTGCGGCGACGATTCTTCGCATCTCGGCCTCGATCCGCTCCAGGTCTTCGGGCGAAAAGGCGTGGTCGATCCGAAAGTCGTACTGGAACTTCTCGCTATGGTCCTTCCGGCCGACGTCGATCTCGACGTGCGGGAACAGCCGCTTGACCGCATCGGCGAGAACATGCTCGGCGCTATGGCGAATGAACTCGCCGGCTTCCGGGCTCTTGGCGGTGAAGATGCGAAACTTGGCGTCCGCCAAGATAGGCTCGCGCAGATCGATCTTCTTACCGTCCAACTCCGCGCCGATCGCGTCACGGCCGAGCCGCGGACCGATCGAGTGCGCCACTTCGAGCGCAGTGGTGCCGGGTGCGACTTCGCGCACCGCCCCATCGGGCAGCGTTAGACGGAGAACTTCCGTGATGGTGCTCATCGCCAAAGAAGCGAGTCCGGAATGGGAGCCGCAGCTCCGCGGACCGCGGTACTCACGAGTTCACGAGTAAACAGGGTGGTAGGCGCTGACGGACTCGAACCGTCGACCTCTACCGTGTGAAGGTAGCGCTCTAACCAGCTGAGCTAAGCGCCCGGTCATGAATTTCCCGAGGGTCGAGATCTCGGCATCTATCGGGTTGCGAGCGTCGCCTTCAAACCGCGGTGCGCGATCCGTTCCGGCAATGTCTCTCTCCCTGACGTCGATACCGATCTCCTTCCGATCCTCGCTCCCGCGATGGTTCCCAACAAATTGCCGCTAGAGGCTATTGGTAGGCCCGAGCGGACTTGAACCGCTGACCTCTACGATGTCAACGTAGCGCTCTAACCAACTGAGCTACGGGCCTGAATGTCCTCGGCTGCGCTTCTTGCTACCGGGGACGGGAAGTTAGCAGAGGCGCGAAGAGGGTGTCAATGGCGCCGACGCCGGCCGTGGGTTGGGGACGTGACAAAGGACCCGAACGTCGATATCGTAGGAACCAGGCAAAAGCCGTACCACTTTTCGGGACCTCTTCGCCAAATTGGCATCCAGGTTCCGGAAACGGCCGTAAGTTCCTTGACAATCAATGCTT
>JBBRUC010000002.1:0-67901 GCA_038248205.1 Thermoanaerobaculia bacterium | reverse complement strand
TTGCCTGGCCGGCGCCCCAGAAGAACATCTGGACGTCCCGGGTGTCGGCGGTCAGGTCTGCGAGGCGGAGGGTGACGTGTTGCCATTCGGGGCCGGCGACGAAGGTTCGCACGGCTGGATATCGGCCGAGGGTCTTCGAGAAGAGGAGTAGCTGGTAGGTGCCGCCGTCGCCGCGGGCGAAGAACGAGATCGACTCGACAGCCGAAAGATCCACCGGGGCCATCTGCTCGCGGCCGACGTAGAGCGACGCGCCGGCCCACGGATAGGGTCCGCCGGGTTGGATCTCGCCGCTGATTTCGAGCGATCGAGCGCTGCCGGTCGCGCCGCCGTCAACCACCGCGAGCCGGACCGTCGATTTGCCTCCGATCACTTGATCCGTCGATTCGACCCAGCCCGCGCCTATCGCCGAGGCGAGCTTGCCTTCTTCGAAGTCGGCGATCCGGCCGCCGGGCGGCAACTCGGGCTGCTCCGTCAAAGCGGCGGTCGAGGTCTCGAACCGGGGGCGCTCGAAGCGATGACCGAGCTTCCAGATCCCGGCGATCGCCCGGGTGGCCGTTATGTCGCTCGTCGGATCGCCATTGACCAGTACCAGGTCGGCGCGAAGCCCCGGGGCGATCCGCCCGCGGTCTTTCAGGCCGAACGCCGCGGCCGGCGCCGAGGTCGCGGCGGCCAGTGCCGCTTGGGGGGAGAGCCCCGCTTTGACCAGCAGCTCCATCTCGCGGTGGATGCTCGCGCCGTGGGCGGCACCAGGGTTTGGCGCGTCGCTGCCGGCGAGCAGCGGCACCCCTGCCGCCGCGAGGTCTCGAACCGCCGCAAAGGCGTGGGCCAGGGTGGCCTTCCCGCCGCCGCCGAAGGACCGGCTCAAATTCGCCCGCTCTTCATCCGAGAGAAATCCGGCAAAGTGTGGATCGTCGTTCAACGCCTGACCGCTCGCGACCCCCGAACCGCTTTCGAGGATGGTGAGGGTCGGGATGACGAACGCCTTCTTCGCTTGCGCCAGCTGGGCAAAGGCGGGCTCCGGGGCGCGATCCTCGAACAGGTGGACCAGCCCATCGACCCCAGCGCCGAGCGCCAACATCGCCTCGTCTTCCGTGCCGATGTGGGCGACCGCGAGCTTGCCGCGCGCATGGGCCGCCTTGACCAGCGCCGCGACCGTCGCCGCGTCGAGGGTCGGCTTCGAGAGTCCCCAGGCCTTACCGCTTTCGACCACGATCTTCAGGTAGTCCGACCCTTCGGCGAACCGCGCGGCAACGAACGCGTCAGCCTCTTCCGGCTTCGTGAGCGTCGGAATCGGTATGCCGAACTGGGTGCCGTGCCCCCCCGGCGCCGTCGCGAGGGTGCCCGCGCTATAGAGATCGGCGCGCCCCGGAGCACCGTCGCTCGCCTGCTCCTCGCGCATCTGGCGACCGAAACCGGGATCGGAAAACATGTCGAGCTGGGTGGTGACGCCGAACGCGAGCGCCCGCTCCAACGCGTTTCCCCAGGTGTGGACGTGCGCGTCGATCAACCCGGGCAGAAGGGTCTTTCCCTTCCCGTCGATCACCTCCACCCCCGGGGGGACCTTCCCCTTCGACCCGACGGCAGCGATCTTCCCGTCTTCGATCAAAACCGTGGCGTCAGAAATGACCTCGGCACCATCGAACACACGGACGTGAATGATAACGAAGCGCGGGGCTGCCAAAGGGGTGGCCGTTGGCTCGGCCGCATACCCGACCGAAGCGGACGACGTCAGCCAAAGGACGGTAAGCGCGGCGACCCACGGGGCCATTCGCCGGGAAGAGCGGATCGACATAGGCTCGGTACTCCTCAAGGAGTGACTTGACCGATATTTTGTCAGAGTTCCACTCTCTCTGGCAGGTGCCACTTCAAGCAGCCGCTCGAACACCGAAAAGCGCTCAGAACGTCACCCTGGCGGAACATTTCGGCACCTCTCAAGTGCAAGGCTGCCGAAGACCGGCCTCTCTTCGAAGCCGCGTCGGTTGGCGCGGTTGGCCCGCATCCGTTTCGCGCCCCTTTTCGATCCTTCCCTCATCAGCCAGGAGTTGCCTATGACGTCGATCTCGTTGCCTCAAAGCTCATCCACCCCGGTCACTTCGCACAACGAGTGGGATCCCTTGGAAGAGGTCGTCGTGGGCGTCGTCGAAGGGGCCGCCGTGCCGGCCTGGAACGACATGTTCGAAGCGATACTCCCCGGCGATCAGAAGGCCTTCTTCGAGCGCAATGCCGGCAAGCCGTTTCCGGCCGAACGAATCGCCGCCGCGAACCGCGACCTCGCCGAATTCGTCCACCTGCTCGAAGGCGAAGGGGTCACCGTCCGCCGCCCCGATCCCCTCGACTTTACGCGGGGCTTCGCCACGCCCGACTGGTCGAGCACGGGCCTGTATGCCGCGATGCCGCGCGATCTCCTGATCGTGGTGGGCGACGAGATCATCGAATCGCCTCTGTCCTGGCGCTCGCGCCACTGCGAGATCCACGCCTTCCGCCCTTTGCTCACCGACTATTTCCGTCGCGGCGCGCGCTGGACCTCGGCGCCGACGCCGATGCTGCGCGACGACCTTTTTCTTCCTCTGCCGGCCGATGCCGGAGAGGCGGAGACGTTCTCCTCGATCATCGGCGAGAGCGAACCGGTGTTCGATGCCGCGGATTTCGTTCGCTGCGGCCGGGATCTCTTCGTCCAGCAGAGTCACGTGACGAACGCCCTCGGGATCGAATGGATGCGCCGCCACTTAGGGAAGGGGTACAGAATTCACGAGGTCGAGACTTGCGACCCGCACCCGATGCACATCGATGCATCCCTTTTGCCGCTCGCACCGGGCAAGCTGCTGATCAATCCGGAGCGGATCCAGAAGATCCCCGATTTGTTCAAAACCTGGGACGTGCTCGAAGCGCCGACGCCGGAATTCGTGATCGATCATCCGCTGTACATGTGCAGCCGTTGGATCAGCATGAACCTGCTGGTGCTCGACGAGCGGCGGGTGGTGGTCGAACGGCAAGAGACGCAGCTGGCGAAAAAGCTGCGCGACTGGGGTTTCGAGACCCTCCTCTGCTCGTTCGCGAACTTCTACACCTTCGGCGGTTCCTTCCACTGCGCGACCCTCGACGTACGGCGCCGCGGCGAGCTGCAATCGTATTTCTGATTCCGATCTCGAAGGGTTCGCGCGGCGAAGGGCGAGACGCTAGAAATAGCCGTACTTCTTCGCCGCCACGATCCCGCCCAACCCCACCAGGCCCGCGCCAAGATAGGGAAGCGCCTTTTTGCCGTAGGACTTGGCCTGCTGCCAACGCAGCTGGCCCGGCAGATTCCGTTCGGCTTCATCGACCCGGCCGCGCAGCCGCGTAGCCACCTGGCGATTGGAAAGGTCGGAGTGATGCAGCTCACCGTACAAGCCGCCTAAAGGCCCATTGAAAGCGCCCTTGTGTTCCTTGGGAACCGAGTCGATCAGCCGCTCCAACCGGCCCTGGAGTTCTACGCGATTGCGGGTGCTCCGCCCGGAGCCGATCGTCGCATGGTAGTTCCGGGCCGGCAGGCCATGTTCGGCGCGCAGCGGATTTTCCTCGCCCGTGATGTTGCGGTGCTCTTCGGGCTTGCTCCACGGTCCCTGCTCGATCGGATCCTGGACCGGCGGGTAGTCCTCCCACTCGGAGGGGACCGTCCCGCCCAGAATGTGGCGCGCATGGCCCAGCTCATGCCCCAGGGTAATGAAGCGAGGATCGAAAATCGCCTCGCCGTGAACCCCCGACTGGTGCTCGTCGAGCGAGGTGGGGGGAGCCTCGCGCTCCGCGATGTGTACGGTCGAGCCGGTTCCGACATTGGGAGCGCCGGTGTTGAGGGTCTCGTAGCTGTTCTGGTCGCGCGGATCGGCCACCGACTCGTCGCCGCGGCGGATTTCGATCCCTCGATCCGGGCCAACCTGGCGCCGATTCAGCTCGCCGAGCAGCCCGCGGCCGTGAGCGCCTTGGAGGAGCTTGGCGATCCCTGAGTGGGTTTCGGCCTTGAACGCTCGATTTCCCGTGATGCTGATGTTGCCTTGTCCCTTGAGGATTGAATTCCAGAGCTTCTCCGCGTGCCTTCGGTCGCCCTTGCCCACATCGGAGGGCAGCCAGAGCTTGTCCCCGGCATCGACCGCCCGGCGGGTCGCTTCGACGTGATGGTCTTCCGTCTCGCGGAGCAGCGAGAACAGCGCTTGGCGGCTTCTCTTGCCGGTGTTCGGGTTGGCCTTGAGGTGCGAGTTGACCAGCCGGTCGATCTCGTGGAGCCGGCGAAACTGTTCGTCGCGATGCGCCCTTTTGTTCCCTTTCGGCGGCGGCCCGGCCAAATGACGATTGAACGCCCGAACTTTGGGCGCGAGACTTCGGTGGAGGCCCTCCGGCAGGGTATCGAGCCCGTCGGTCGAGAGCATCCGCTGGATCGGGGAATGGGCCGCCAGCGTCGCGGCAGGCGCGGCGAGGTCGGTGATTCCCGTCCTCCCGAGAACCGTCGGCTGGGGCGGCAATAGTCGCAGCGGCCGCGGGCTCGGAGCGCTCCCCGGCGCCGCCAACGCCTCGAACCGGTGGCCGAGACGGGCGGCGGATGGAAGGTCCGGCCCGCGTCCGTTGGCCTCGAGCCTTTCCGAACGCAACCGCCCCGCGGCGGGCGCCGCGGGCGATGGCGAGGATCGAAGGGTCGAGACGAACATTCGGGCGTCCTGAGCGTTCCGGGTCGAAGCCGCCTAGGGCGAGCCGCAGGGTGTACGGGTTCCGATCATCTGGCGCGGATTGTCCCAATAGCAGTGGCCGGAGCAGAGCGCGGTCTCTGGGTGATATAGGCAGTCATCGTTCAACATTACCCAACCGGCGCCCACGGGACTGGGGCAGATGCAGTTCGGATCCGACGTGTTGACCGGTCCGCCATCGTGTGGGACCGGGTCGATCGGATCGACTTGAATGAGGTCGAGGAAGGTCCGGCCGCAGGAGACCGAAACCGTGGCCGGCGGGTTGAGCCAGGAAAGATCGGCTTCCACCGCGACCGCGGGAATCGCCAGCAATCGTAAAGCGCAGAAGGAGAGGAGGAGGCGGCGCATAGACAGCTCCTTTCGGTAGGGGCCAAGCCGAACTCGGAAGGGAGTACGTCTTGCGATGATACTCGAATCGCTTCGAGTCGGCGGGACCGATCTCCCTCTCCCTCGAACGGGCGCGCGTTCATCCGAGGTTTTCCCGCCCGGCCGGCTGATACTCGCCGGGGGTCAATCGGGCCGCGATCGATAGACGGTTCCAGGCGTTGATCGCGGCGACCGCGAGGGTCAGGTTCGACAGCTCCTGTTCGTTCAGCTGCTGGCGCGCCTCGGCGTGGACCGAATCCGGTACGTGCCCTTCGGTGACGAACGTCACCGCTTCGGTCCAGGCGAGTGCCGCGCGCTCCTTCTCGGTATAGAACGGTGTCTCGCGCCAGGCGTCGAGCGAGTAGAGGCGCTGCTCGGTTTCTCCCAGCGCGCGCAGATCCTTCCAATGCATGTCGATACAGTAGGCGCAGCCGTTGATCTGCGAGGCCCGCAGACGGACCAGATGGAGCAACGTCTCGTCCAATCCGCAGCCGGCGAGGTAGGTGTCCAAGGCCTCCATGGCTTCGTAAAGTCCGGGGGCTGCCTTGGCGTAATGGATTCGCGGTTTCATTGGTTTCTCCCTTTCGTTCCGTGGCTCGTGGTGGTTTCGACAGAGAGGACGATAGCCCGCAGGCGGCACAGTCGACAGATCCATTTACGGTATATTGACCGGACCGCTTTTCTCGATCGCGACATGCCGAAGACGACCTCCGCTCCGCTTCTCGCTCTGCCATCCCGCGTACCCGGAGAACCCGCCGCGCGCTGGCTCGCGTCGGCCTTGCGAAAGGAGATCCTGGAGGGACGCCTCAAGCCCGGGGCGCGGCTGCCGGCCACCCGCGATCTAGCGAGCCAGTACGGGCTGTCGCGCGGCACGATCGTCACCGCGTTCGAGGAGCTCGCGGCGGAAGGGTACGTTCTGGCCGCCACCGGCTCCGGAACCTTCGTCAATCGGATTTTGCCCGACGACCTGCTCGAAGCCGGACGGCGTACCGGTCGCGAGACGACCGTCCAACGCCCGAAACGTCGGCGCATCTCAGCTTTCGGCCGGGCCGCCCGGCAGTTTTCGGGGCTCGAAGCCGGACCCGCGCGCGCCTTCCGCACCAACCTCCCCGCGCTCGACCTCTTCCCCACCTCCCTTTGGGCACAGCTCGTCGCACGCCGCCATCGCAACGCCCCGGCGAGCCTCCTACGCGGCTGCGGCCCGATGGGCTATCTGCCACTTCAACAGGCACTCGCGGAATACCTCGCCACTTCGCGCGGGGTCCATTGCGGTCCGGACCAGATCGCGGTCGTCTCCGGCGTGCAGGAGGCGCTCGACCTGGCCGCCCGGCTGTTCCTCGATCCGGGCGACCGCGTGTGCATGGAAGATCCAGGCTACCCCGGCGCGGCGCTGGTCTTTACGGCCATCGGCGCCAAGATCTCCGCCCTGCCGCTCGATGCCGAGGGGATGGTGGTCCCCGGCTCCCGCCAAGCGGGATCGCGGCTCGCCTACGTCACCCCCGGGCATCAATTTCCGACCGGCCTGTGCATGAGCCTGCCGCGCCGCCTCGCCCTCCTCGAATGGGCCAGGACCAGCGGCACGCCAATCCTCGAAGACGATTACGACAGCGAGTTTCGCTACTCCGGCCGGCCGGTTGCCGCCCTTCAGAGTCTCGATCGAGAGGGCTCGGTCCTGTTCACCGGCAGCTTCAGCAAGGTTTTGTTCCCTTCCCTCCGACTGGGCTACTTGGTCCTCCCCGAAGACCTGGTGGACACCGTCGCCGCGATGCGCTCGATCGGCAGCCGCCATGCGCCGCTCTTGGACCAGGCGGTGCTCTGCGATTTCATCACCGAAGGGCATTTCGGCCGCCACCTTCGCCGCATGCGCGAGATCTACGCCGAACGCTCGGCCGTCCTGGTCTCAGCCGCCCGCGAGCGGCTCGCCGGACTCCTCCAACTCTCCGATCTCGAAGCCGGCCTCCAAACCGCCGGTTGGCTCGCCCCGGGGATCGACGGCGAAGCCGCCACCCTCGGGGCCGCGTCGCGCGGGGTGGAAGTCACCCCGCTCAGCCGCTACACGCGAGGCCACGCCGTGCGCGAGGGGCTGCAACTGGGCTTTGCGGCGGTCGATGAAAAGGAGATCCAGCGGGGGGTGCGCGAGCTGGGGGCCGCGCTGGCAAACCTGGGCGGACAGCCTTCCGTGGCAGCATAAAGGATTACCAACTCCCGAGCTTCTCCCGGAGCATAGGGAAAGTATGGGGCGGTGATCCCGGAGGCGCGGGCCGATTGCAGCCCATTAAACCACCACATCTTATTGATTCTATTGGTGGGCGGTCAGGGGCTCGAACCCTGGACCCACGGATTAAAAGTCCGTTGCTCTACCAACTGAGCTAACCGCCCGTACGGCAGGAACTGCGAAGCGGGGAGTATAGAGGATGCTGGGCGTCGCGTCGAAGGCCTGGCTTCTACCGCTCGGCGAGAACCTGCGGTAGGCGCTGGCTGGTCAGGCGGTGAAGGGTCGGGTGGTTGCGGAGAATCGTCTCTTCGCGCCGGGGGCCGGTCGAGGTTAGGACGATCGGCACGCCCAGCTCTTGCTCGATCAGGTCGAGGTAGTCGCGTGCCGCCTGCGGCAGGTCTTCGTGCTCCAGGGTGCCGACGGTTGAGGTGTTCCAGCCCGGCACGGTTCGGTAGACGGGCTCGATCTTTTCCAGCAGGTGACGCTCGGCGGGGAGGGTGCGGACGGTTTCGCCACGGACCCGGTAGCCGATGCAGATTGGGATCTCCTTCAGGGTGTCGAGCACGTCGAGCTTGGTGAGCGCGATGCCGTCGATACCGTTGACGATCTTCGCGTAGCGCGCGACCACCAGGTCGAGCCAGCCGCAGCGGCGCGGGCGGCCGGTGGTGGTGCCGAACTCGTTGCCCCGGCGGCGGAGATATTCTTCCTCGGCGCCGGCCAGTTCGGTCGGGAACGGCCCTTCGCCCACGCGGGTGGTGTAGGCCTTGAGAACGCCCATCACGCCGTGGATGCGGGTGGGCGGCACTCCCGTGCCGGTGGCGGCGCCCCCCGCGGTCGAGTTCGAGCTGGTGACGAACGGGTAGGTGCCGTGGTCGACGTCCAGCATCGTCCCCTGCGCCCCTTCAAACAACAGGCACTTGCCGGCATCGATCCATTCGTTCAACAGGACGGAGGTGTCGATGATGCAGGGTCGCAATTGTTCGGCCCAGGCGCGGCATTGGTCGGCGAGCGAAGCCGGTGACGGGAGGGGATCTCCCCCTAAGCCGGTGATCTCGGCCTGAATGTGCGCGAGCTGGGAGCGCAGGCGATCTTCGAGGTCGGGCGAGGAGAGATCGGCGACCCGGAGGCCACGGCGCGCCACCTTTCCCTCGTACGCCGGGCCGATGCCGCGCGAGGTGGTGCCGATCTTTTCTCGCCCTTGGGCGGCTTCGCGCACTTTGTCGAGGGCGGCGTGCGGCGGCAACAGGAGGTGGGCGCGGTGCGAGATGAACAGCCGGCCGTCGAACCGGACCCCCGCCTCGTAGAGCTTCGCCAGCTCGGACAGGAGAGCATCGGGCGCCAGCACCATGCCGTTGCCCAGAGCGCACAGCATACTGGGATGGAGCACTCCCGAAGGCACCAGATGGAGCGAGAAGTGCTGATCGCGGAATCTCACGGTGTGGCCGGCGTTGTGCCCGCCCTGATAGCGGACGACGGCGTCGAACGCCGGGCAGAGCAGGTCGACGATCTTGCCCTTGCCTTCGTCGCCCCATTGCATGCCGACGATCACCATGTTCGCCATGAGCCGAACCTCGAAGAAAAGGCGGTCGATCCGAACTGTAACCGTCGCCGCCTATGGAAGCCGGGGAGGCTAACAGATGGAGTCCGGAGCGACAAGGCAAAGGCCGTCGCAAACAGCCGATGAAGAAGGCACCGAAGGGGGTGTTACGATCCGCGCCGAATGGAGACCTTCCTTTCCGTCGGCATCGTCCTACTGCCGCTAGCGTATCTGGTGGTCGCCGCGGCGTATGGCTTCCTGTTTTTTTCCGGGCCGAACGAAGCCCGGCGCTGGACTACTCCCGCGCTCCTCGGAAGCCTCGCCTACCACCTGATCTACCTGATCGCGGTCGCCGTTCGCTGGCATCAGTTCCCGGCCGCGACCGTCGGCCAGGCGCTGTCGATCATCGCGTTCGCGATCGGCTGCATCTACGCGGTCGTCGAATGGCATGGGCGCGAGCGCTCGACCGGGTTCTGGCTGGTCGGCCTGGTGTTTTTCTTCCAGCTCCTCGCCTCGCTCATGGGCCGGCCGACGCCGCCGGATCTCGCCCGGTTCAAGGACGGCGTGATCGCCATCCACATCTCGCTCGCCCTGCTCGGCTATACCGGTTTTGCGATCGCCGCGGGATACGCGTTTCTCTTCCTCCAGTTGTACCGCGACTTGAAAGGCGGTCGATTCTCGACCTTCTTCGGCAAGCTGCCGCCGCTCGAAGCGCTCGAACGGATGATGCTCGGCGCGCTGGTGACCGGGTTCGTCGCTTTGACCGGCGCGGTCGCGACCGGCATTCTGTTCGCCCAACGGGAGTTCCCGGCGATCTGGCATCGCGATCCGAAGATCATCGCCACGGTCGCCATTTGGCTGCTCTACGGCGCGGCGCTCGGCCTGCGCCGCCTACGTCGCTGGCAGGGTAAACAGACGGCGATCGTGGCGCTCACCGGCCTGGGCGCCATCCTCTTCTCTCTCCTGGCGGTCAACTTCTTCTTCACCGATTTTCACGGGTTCCTCTAGACCATGGCGCGTCGCGACGGCCCGCCGCTCCTTCTGGTCGGTACCGACTTTCGACTCGCGCCGCTGGAGCTGCGCGAACGGGTCGCGCTGTCGCCCCAAGAGACCGAGGAGCTACTGGTCGCACTACTCGCCCGGCCGGCGATCGGCGAGGCGTTCGCCCTCTCCACCTGCAACCGGACCGAGGTCTACCTCGCGCCGCGCGACGAGGGGGATGAAGAGACGGCCTATCGCGAACTGCTCGACCTGCTGTTTCTCGCCCGCGCCCCAGAGCTGGGGCAACCCGGGCGGCTATTCGTCCAGCGCAACCGGGAGGCCGCCCATCACCTGCTCGCGGTCGCCTCGGGGCTCGAATCGATGGTGCTCGGCGAGCCGGAGATCCTCGGCCAGGTCAAGCAGGCCGCCTCGATCGCCGAGCAGGTGGGCTCGGGTGGCCCGGTGATCCAACATCTGCTGCGCGCCGCGATCGATGCCGGTGGCCGGGCGCGGCGCGAGACCGCGATCGCGAGCGGCGCGGTGTCGCTCGGCTACGCCACGGTCGAGCTGGCGAAAAACATCTTCCGCGACCTCGAACAGTGCCGCATCTTGATTCTTGGGGCGGGAGAGACCGCGAAGCTGGTCGCGCGCAACCTGCTTGAACGGGGTGCCCGGAAGCTCAAAGTCGCCAACCGAACGGCAGCGCGGCTCGAAGAGATGCGCCGGGAGCTGCCGACGATCGAGACCCTGCCCTTTGCCGAACGGGTCGGCGCGCTCGCCGGAGCCGATCTGATCGTCGTCGCGACCGGCGCCGAAGAACCGGTGCTCACCCGGGGCGATCTGATCGCCGCCATGGAGGTGCGCGGCAGCCGGCCGCTGCTGGTGGTCGATCTCGGGGTGCCGCGAAACGTCGATCCCGGCGCGGCGAAGATCGGCAATCTATTTCTGCACACGATCGATTCGCTCCAGAACCTGATCGAGCGCAACCTCAAGCGGCGGCGTGAAGAGGTACCGAAAGTGGAAGAGCTGCTCGGCCGCGAACTCGACCGTTTCTTCGCCTGGTACCGCGGTCTCGACGCCGAGCCGATCGTCGCCGAGTTGCAGCGGCAAGCCGAGGAGATCCGCCGCCGCGAACTGGCGTCGGCCTACGCCCGCTTCCCCGCCGAGACCCACGGCGACCTCGATCGCCTGACCCGTTCGCTGATACGGAAGATCCTCCATCATCCCAGCGCCCGGCTGCGCGAGGCCGAAGGCGAAAACACCGCCGCCCGCCTGGCGATCGCCCGCGATCTGTTTCGCCTCGATGCGCGGCCCGACCCATCCGAGGGAAACGAAGAGTGAGCTCCGTCCATCTTATGCAGGGAAATGGCGAGACCAGCCCCGTCCGCCTCCGGCTCGGTACGCGCCAAAGCCCGCTCGCCCTCGCCCAATCCGGGCAGGTGGCGCGCGCGCTCGAAGCCGCGCGCCCGGGACTCACTGTCGAGCTGGTGCCGATCGTCACGGCGGGAGACCGCACGGCGGGCGATCTTTCCAAGCTCGGCGGCAAAGGGATGTTCACCGCTGAACTCGAACAGGGGCTGCTCGCCGGCTCCCTCGATTTCGCGGTCCACAGCTTGAAGGATCTCCCGGTGGCGCTTCCCGAGGGGCTGGCGATCGCCGCCTACCCCCGGCGTGCGAACGGCAGCGATGCGATGATTTCCGAGGTTTCTCGGACTCTCGCCGGACTGCCCACGGGAGCCGAGGTGCTCACCGGCTCCCTGCGGCGCCGGGCGCAAATCCTCGCGCTACGCCCCGACCTCCGGGTCGAGCCGATCCGTGGCAATGTCGACACCCGAATCCGCAAATGGCGCGATCGGGGCGCGGCCGGGGTGATCCTCGCCGCCTCCGGCCTGGAGCGCCTGACGATCGAGCGTCCGGAGCTGGCCGAGTTGCCGATCCACCTTTTGCCGACGCACGAGATGATCCCGGCCCCCGGCCAGGGCATCCTGGCGCTCGAAGTACGGGCCGGCGGCACCGCACACGAGATCTGCACCCTTCTCGACCACACCGACAGCCGCCGACAAGCCCTGGCCGAGCGCGCGGTGGTCGCGGCGTTCGGCGGTGACTGCACGCTGCCGCTCGCGGCGTTCGCGGAGCTTTTGGCTGCCGGCGGGGACTTTCGGCTGACGGTTTTCCTCGGCACGCCGGACGGTGTGCGAACGCTGCGGCACGAGGCGACGGGAAGCGATCCGCTGGCGCTGGCTGCGGCCGCGGTCGCAACTCTGCGGGAAAAGGGAGCCGAGGAGATCCTGGCGGCGATCCGCGGCGCCGAACGATGAGCCCTACCGATTCCGCCCCACCTTTCACCGATTCCAAGGCCCTGGCGGGAATCCGCGTCGTGGTCACCCGCGCCGAAAGCCAGTCGGCCGGGCTCCTAAAGCGCCTCACCGAGGCCGGAGCCACCGTCGCCGCCCTCCCCCTGATCGAAATGATTCCCCCCGCCGACTCAGGCCCACTGCTGCGGGCGACCTCGGAGCTGCCGCTCTACGACTGGGTGGTCTTCACCTCCGCTAACGGTGTGCGGGCCATGCTCGATGCCGCCGAAGACTCGCTGCCGGACCGCCTGGCCTACGCCGTGGTCGGCCAGGCCACAGCGGCGGTTCTCCGGGAGGTGGGGGTGGAGCCGTGGCTCATCGCGCCGAAAGGCAACGCCGAGGCGCTGCTCAAAAAGCTCGCCCCCCACATCGTCAACCGGCGCGTGCTCCTCCCCCAAGCCGCCGACGCCCGTCCCCTGCTCGCCCAAGGTCTCCGAACGGCAGGCGCGGACCTCACCACCATCACCGCCTACGACAAGCGCCTGCCGCCCGACGCCCCGGAGCGCGCCGAAGCCCTATTCACCGAATCCCCGCTCGGCTGGGTGACCTTCACCAGCGGCGGCATCGCCCGCCGCTTCGCCGATCTCTTCGGTCCCGATTGGCCCGAACGCCGCCCCGAGCTCCGCGCCGCCTCGATCGGCCCGGTTACCAGCGCCGATTTGCGGGCGTTGGGTGTTGAGCCCGCAATCGAAGCGACGCAACCGACGGACGCGGCGCTGGTCGCGGCGATCGTTCGCAGGGTAGACTCGCCAAGCTACTGAAACGAAAAGGATCGGAGCGCCCGGCCTCACGGGCCTTACAGAAGCCGAGAAAAACGAGATGCTGATCCACCGACTCAAAGTCTCCGGCCTGCTGTCGTTCGGCCCGACGGGGATCGACCTCCCGCTGGAGGGCTTGAACGTCCTGATCGGCCCCAACGGCTCCGGCAAGTCCAATCTTCTCGAAGTGCTCGCGCTGCTCCGCGCGGCCCCCAGCCACTTGCCGGAGCCGGTCAAGGAGATGGGCGGAGTCAAAGAATGGCTCTGGAAAGGTCCAACGTCATCGCGCGAGGCCAAAATCGACGTAGTGGTCGACAATCCGAACGGTCAGATGCCGGTCCGCCACGTCCTTCAGATCACCGAACACGGCAGCCGCTTCGAGGTAACCGACGAGAGGATCGAAAACAAGGCTCCGATAGGCAGCTACCCTGAGCCTTATTTCTACTATCGGTTCCA
Organism: Thermoanaerobaculia bacterium; assembly: GCA_038248205.1. Lineage (GTDB taxonomy): Bacteria > Acidobacteriota > Thermoanaerobaculia > Multivoradales > UBA5704 > DASYKS01. The sequence goes on along the minus strand of JBBRUC010000002.1, from coordinate 54,522 downwards.
AGAGGGCCGACCGGTACTGAACGATCTCTCCAGAACCCAAAGGGGGTTGAAGCGAGAAAGCGTGAAGCCCGAGGAATCGATTCTTTCGCAGGTTCGTGACCCCGAGGCCTATCCGGTGCTGAGCTGGCTGCAAGAGCAGTACGAACGCATCCGCCTTTACCGCAACTGGTCATTCGGGCCGGGGGCCGCTTGGCGTCGTGAGCAGAGCGCTCAGGGTCGAGGCGACGTTTTGAATGATGGCGGCGAAAACCTAGCCCTGGTGCTCTCCAGGTTTCGGTCTCAATCCAAGGTCGATTTGCTCAACTCGCTTCGCAAACTCTTCGACGGAATCGTGGACCTTAATCTCTCCGTAAGCGGCGGAAACGTCATGCTCTTTCTGGAGGAAAGCGGAGGGAGGGAGATCCCGGCCACCCGTCTCTCCGACGGTACGCTCCGATACCTGAGCCTCCTTGCCATTCTGCTCCACCCCGAGCCTCCGCCGTTGATCGCCATCGAAGAGCCCGAGCTTGGCCTCCATCCAGATGTCATCCCTCATGTTGCCGAACTCTTGGTACGCGCCTCGGAACGCACCCAGCTCGTCGTGACGACGCATTCCCGAATGCTGGTCGACGCGCTCTCGGATCGCCCGTCCAGCGTCGTCGTCTGCGAGAAGGTCGATGGCGAGTCGCGGTTCGAACGGCTCAACCGGGAGGCCCTTGCGGATTGGCTCGAAAGGTACACCCTCGGCGATCTTTGGAGCATGGGTGAGTTGGGAGCCAATCGATGGTGACCGCGAAGATCTATGCCGAAGGGGGCGGCGAGGGGCAGTACTTGGACACGCTGTTTCGGGAGGCCTGGACTCAGTTCTTCAAATCAGCCGGCCTCTCCGGGCGCATGCCGAGAATCGTTCGGGGCAAGGGGCGCCTCCGAACGTTCGACCTTTTCGCTACCGCGGTTCGCAATCCTCGGAACGGCGAGCTGCCGCTACTGCTCGTGGATTCCGAAGGGCCTGTCGCGACGACCGCCTCGGTATGGCAACACTTGAAGGCCCGGGACGGCTGGGACAGACCGGACGGATCGTCGGACGATCAGGCGTTCCTGATGGTACAGATCATGGAGAGTTGGTTTCTGGCCGATCGAGCGTCGCTTCGCCGATACTTCGGCACAGCCCTTCGAGACGAGCACCTTCGGTCCCGACCTACCCTGGAAGATGTCCCAAAGGCGGACGTTCTGAGCGCTCTCACAAGAGCCACGGCGGGCTGCAAAAAGCCCTACGCCAAAGGCAGAGTCTCTTTCGAGCTACTTGGCCAGCTGGATCCAACGTCGGTCGAGAATGCCTTTCCTCACGCCAAGAGGCTGCTCGATCGCCTGCGCCACCTCTAAGACTTCCTCGGAATCTCCGCCTGTAACCGCAGACTTACCCTCGGCAAAGGAAACCATCAGGGGCCAGGCCGGCCGGCATGATCCGTTCGCCGGCCCGTGCCGTAGACTTCCTACGGGGGCGAGGCTCGTTCAACGTCGCTTCCGAGACCGAAGGAGAACTAATGAAGACCATCCTGCTGGCGACTGTAATTGCCGTCGTCTTGATTGTCGCGATCGTCGCCTGGCCGCAGATGTCGTGCGCCGCCGCTGAAAAACCCGCCATCACTCCCCCCGGCGGCCTCGCTGTCGCCACGTTCGCCGGCGGTTGTTTTTGGTGCATGGAACCGGCGTTCGACAAGATCGACGGCGTGTTCGATACGACCTCCGGCTATACCGGCGGCACGAAGAAAAACCCGACCTACGAGGAGGTCTCTTCCGGCGGGACCGGCCACGCCGAGTCGCTGCAGGTCCGCTACGACCCGAAGAAGGTCACCTACGCCAAGCTGCTCGACGTGTTCTGGCACAACGTCGACCCGGTGACCCCGAACGCCCAGTTCTGCGACCACGGGACGCAGTACCGCTCGGCGATCTTCTTCCACGACGAGGAGCAGCATCAGGCAGCGGAGGCGTCCAAGCAGGCGCTCGAGGCGGCCGGCAAGCTGCCCGGCAAGATCGTCACGCAGATCGTCCCGGCTGCCACCTTCTGGCCGGCGGAGGAGTACCACCAGGACTATTACCAGAAGAATCCGCTACGCTACAACTACTATCGCCAAGGCTGCGGCCGGGATCGTCGCTTGAAGGTGCTGTGGGGCGACGAGGCCGGCGGCCACTAGCTCGGCCCCGCCTCCTCCGTTCCGGAGCAGGCCCGAATCGCCTTTGGCCGTAGGTACGTAGAGACGCCCCGGCGGCGGGTCATTTTGCTGAGCGCCGCGATAGACTCGCGGTGGTCTCGATAGATCTCCTCTTTCGACCTGGCACCTCGGGGGCACACGATGAAGATTCCGGGCTTGATCTTGAAGCAGATGTATACCTTGGGCAGCCTCCAGAACGTCGAGGACGGCGTTCGATTCAGCTTGAAGAACCGACTGGCGAACGCCACACTAACCAAATTGCGGCAGATCAAGATCAACGGCAAGGCGGTGCCGATCGAGGGGTTGACGCTTCATCTCGCCGACGAGACGGTCGCGGCCTCCGCAATCAGCCCAGAGCGGACGATTGAGTTCTCTCTGGCCCGGATCGTCCACATTGAGGCCAGGGTCGATGCGTTACCCAAGGGCCAGCACGAGATCGAGATCGAGTTCGACGCCACACCGTTCGGCAATCTGGCGTTCAAAGTAAAGGACGCGATCGCCGACGAGAAGCCGAAGCACGTGAGCGTCCCGCTCGACAAGGAGAACAACTTCACCCCGGCGATCGTTGCGGCACGGCAAAAGTTCGTCGAGGAATACGCGGGGGTAAAGCTCCAGCACATCGACAAGTTTTCGTTCGATCCGGCCGTCACCCAGGGCAACATCGAGAACTTCACCGGTGTCGCCCAGGTGCCGATCGGCTTTGCCGGCCCGCTCCGGGTCAACGGCGAGCACGCGATCGGCGAGTTCATCATCCCGCTCGCCACGGCGGAGGGGACGCTGGTCGCCTCGTACAACCGGGGCATCAAAGTGCTGAACCTTTCGGGCGGCGTGATGGCGACGGTGGTCGGCGACTGCATGCAGCGCGCGCCGGTGTTCGTGTTCGACTCGGCGCGCGGGGCGCGCGATTTCGTCTTCTGGGTGGAGGAGAACCTGGCGACCATCCGCGAGCATGCGGAAGGGACTTCCTCGGTCGCAAAGCTGCTCTACATCGATCCCTATCTCGCCAACAAGATGGCGTTCCTCCGCTTCAACTACTCGACCGGCGACGCGGCGGGGCAGAATATGGTCGGCCGCGCGACGTTCGCCGCCTGTTCCTGGGTGCTCGAAAACGCCAAGGGCATTCGCCATTTCTACCTTGAGTCAAACTTCGCGACTGACAAGAAAGCCTCGCAGATCAACATCATGCGCACCCGCGGCAAGCGGGTCACGGCCGAATGTACGATCCCGCGCGACGTGCTGATCCAACACATGCGGGTGGAGCCCGAAACGCTCCACTACCACGCAGGCATCGCCAACGTCGGCGCGTTCCTTTCCGGGGCCAACAACAACGGCTGCCACAGCCCGAACGGGATCACCGCGATGTTCATTGCGACGGGTCAAGACGTGGCAAACGTTTCCGAGTCCTCGGCCGGCGTGGTCTACACCGAGGTGACCCAAGAAGGCGACCTCTACATCTCGATCACCATCCCCTCGCTGATCGTCGCCACCCATGGCGGCGGCACCTCCCTGCCGACCCAGAAGGAATGCCTGCAAATCCTCGGTTGCTCCGGCAAAGGCAAAGTCCAAAAGCTCGCCGAAATCATCGCGGGAGTGGTCCTCGCAGGCGAGATCTCGCTCGCCTCGGCGATCTCGTCGCTCGACTGGGTGTCGTCGCACGAGCAGTACGGGCGGAACCGGTAAGAGGGGTGACGGAGGCTGATCACCGGTGGGCATCGGGGGCGATCCCGAACCAACCCTTCCGGTGCTCCTCTTCGAGGCGGGCTTCCAGATACTGCCAAAGCGCCGGGCAACCGGCCCGGATCGGCGGGCCGACGCGGCGGACGACGGTTTCGTAGGCGATGCCGTTCTCCCGCCAGCTCTGTCCGTCGTTGGCGAGGTTGAGCAGGACCGGCATCGCCCGGTTGACGGCGTGGGCGAAGCTAGCCTCGGGTGTCATGCCCTCCTCGAATTCCTGCCAAAGCCAGGGGCGAAAGGAATGACCCAGATTGCCCGCGAAACGGGGCTCGGATGAGAAAGTCTCTATAAGGCGCTCTCTCCCGAAGGAAACCCTGAACTCGCCACCGTCCTGCGAGTCATCCGCGCTCTCGGCTTGCGTCTACATGCTTCGCCTTTGGAAGCCAAAGCAGCCTGATGTCCAGGTGAGAAACGCCTGCGCGGTGATCATCGAGAAAAAGTAGCCGGCTTTCCGTTATATGCCACTTCAAGCACTGTCTCCGCGCCCTCCGCCGTTCAACAGATCCGCGGTAACTGCTCACTCAACTGCATCGGGATCACCCGCGTGCCGCCGATGCCGGTCCTGGCGACCAGCATGCCGGGGTGGCGATCGGTGACGCGGCCGATGATCGCTGCCTGGCGGCCGAGGGGGTGGGAGCGCAGGGCGGCGAGCGCCGCGTCGGCGTCTTGCGGGTCGCCTTAAAGAGCAGCGCGGCGGCGGCCGTTCCCACCCCGGTCTCTCCCGACGTCGCGGTCTGCACCGCCTGCCTCGCCGAAATGCTCGACCCCGCGGATCGCCGCTTCCGCTACCCGTTCATCAATTGCACCGATTGCGGCCCGCGCTTCACGATCGTCGAGTCGCTCCCCTACGACCGGCCGAAGACGACGATGCGAGCCTTCGCCATGTGCCCGCTCTATCAGGCGGAGTATGACGATCCGGCGAGCCGGCGTTTTCACGCCCAACCCAACGCCTGCCCGGAATGCGGCCCTTCGCTAGAGTTCCTGGGTGCGCGGGCGTCTCGCCCGCAACAGCGGGCCGGAGGCCCGCGCACCCAGGTAGAAACCGAAGCGGCGCTCGAAGCTGCCGGGAGCATGCTCGACGCGGGTCGGATCGTGGCGATCAAGGGGGTCGGCGGTTTTCACCTCGCGTGCGACGCCACGTCTGACGAGGCGGTGGCCGAATTGCGCCGCCGGAAGGGTCGCGGCGGCAAGCCGTTCGCCGTGATGGTGCCGGACCTCGCCGCCGCGCACGGGCTGGCCCGGATCGATGCCGACGAGGAACGGCTGCTGGAAAGCCGCGAGCGGCCGATCGTCCTGGTCGCCAAGAGACCGGTCGGTGCGCCTCCTCGCCTCTCGGATCAGGTGGCGCCCGGCCAGGCGATGCTCGGCCTGGTCCTGCCCTATTCGCCGCTCCATCATCTGCTGCTCGCCGGGCGCATCCTGGTGATGACCTCGGGCAACCGGAGCGAAGAGCCGATCTGCCGCGAGGACGACGAGGCGCTCGAACGGCTGGGCGACCTCGCCGACGCCTTTTTGCTCCACGACCGGGCGATCCACGCCGTCTGCGACGACTCGGTGGTCCGGCTATTCGCCGGGCACGAGCTGCCGATGCGCCGCTCGCGCGGCTATGCGCCGATGCCGATCGCGCTGCCGCCCGTCGAGCCTCCGGCGCCGCCGCTGCTCGCGGTCGGCGCCGAACTCAAGGCGACGTTCTGCCTCGCCCGCGGCGGCCGCGCGTTTCTCTCGCAGCACATCGGCGACCTGGGCAATCTCGAAACACTCGCGGCGTTTGAACGGATGGTCGACCATCTCTCCGGCCTGTTTCGCATCGAGCCCGAGCGGATCGCCTGCGATCTCCACCCCGACTATCTGGGCACCCGCTGGGCACTCGCCCTAGCGGCGGAGCGCGGTCTGCCGCTCGTCCGCGTGCAGCACCATCATGCGCACATCGCCGCGGTGATGGCCGAGCACGGACTCACCGGCGAGAAACCGGTGCTGGGCGCGAGCTTCGACGGCACGGGCTATGGGTTAGACGGCGCGATCTGGGGGGGCGAGATCCTGCTCGCCGACTACACCCGCGCCCAGCGGCTCGCCCATCTGCGCTACGCGCCGCTGCCGGGTGGGGACGCCGCAATTCGCCACCCGCGGCGGATGGCGCTCGCTCACCTCGCCGCCGCGGGAATCGACTGGCATCCGCACCTTCCCCCCGTCGCGGCCACTCCCGACCGGGAGCGGCGCATCCTCGCCCGCCAGCTCGCGACCGGCTTCGGCACGGTGCCCACGAGCAGCATGGGGCGCCTGTTCGATGCGGTGGCCCCTCTTGCCGGTCTCTGCCAGGACGCGCACTACGAGGGGCAGGCGGCGATGGAACTCGAAGCGGCGGCCGCCGCCGTTGGGATCGCTGACGATGGCGCAACGCGCTACCGCTTCGCCCTGCGCGACGAGGAGCACCTGCTGCTCGATCCCGCGCCGTTGCTCGCGGCGGTGGTACGCGACCGCCTGCGGGGCGAAGATCCCGGTCGGATCGCACGACGCTTCCACGCCGCGGTCGCCCACGCCCTGGTCGCCGCCTGCCTTCACGGGCGCCGGAAGACTGGGGTTTCGATCGTCGCCCTCTCCGGCGGCGTGTTCCAAAACGTGCTGCTGCTCCGCCTCGCGATCGAAGGTCTCGCCCGCGCCGGGTTTGAGGTTCTCACTCACCGGAAGGTGCCGCCCAACGACGGCGGTTTGGCACTCGGCCAGGCGGTGATCGCCCGGGCGGCAGGGACGTAGGGGCACACCCATTCGCGCAGCGGGTAAAATGACTGCCATGAGCAAACTCTTCATTTCCCACAGCTCGAAGGACGACGCCTTCGTGCGCGAGCTACGCCGGACGCTCGCCGACCATGGGCACGACGGATGGATCGATTCGCGCGAGCTGCGGGGCGGGGATGCGCTCTGGCCGGAGATTCAAAAGGCGATCGAGGAGGCCTCGGGTTTCGCGTTCGTCGTCAGCACGGATTCCTTGCAGTCGGATTGGGTGGCGGACGAAGTCGCGCACGCGGTCCGGGTGAGGCGGAAGCGCGGGGCGAAGAACTATCGGCTGATCCCGCTGGCGCTCGACGGCGCGGGTTTGGGTGCGCTCGGAAAGCTGGTCGGAAAGAAACCGCTGTTCCTCTCCGTGAGCAGAGCCGCGGGCGGCGTCGAGGCGGCGATGAATGACCTCCTCGCGGCGATGGGCGAACGCCTGCCCGCGGAAGTGCCGCCCACCCCGCAGCCGACGGCGGAGCCGTTGGAGGAGTTGGTCCTTGAGTTGACCGATTTCAGGTTTGTCGAGGTCGAAAATACGTTTCGAGCGTCGGCCCGGGCTCGGTTAGTGTATCAGCCGGCGACGTTGGGTTCGAGCGCGACCCATAGCGCCAAAGCGTGGCGCTTGGTCGCGCCCATCGGGCCGATCGAGGCGGCGGAGATCCGATGGTATCTCGAACAGTACGTCAAGTGGCCCTCGGGAATCTCAGTGATCCAGGACCGGGCGCGGAGGGTAGTGGAAAGCCTCGCCGAATGGGGAGCCCGGTTGTACGAGGTCGCGATGCCCCTCTCCGAAACCGCGAACGTCAGGGAGGCGTGGGCCAAGATCGCCGAACACGCCGGGCGCCGATTCTCGGTTCATGTGGACCTCGAAGCCACGCTGGAGGCCGACGCCACGAAGGAACAGAGGAAGGAGGCCCAGGAAGTCTCGACCGTGCTGCTCGGCCTTCCGTGGGAACTGCTTCACGATCGCAAGTCGTACCTGTTCCAAGGCAAGAAGCCCACTCGCGTACGCCGGCAACTGGCGAGCACGGAGTCCTACGGGGTTCCGGTCGTCGATCCTCCCATCCGCATCCTCCTCATTACGGCGCGTCCGGAGGACGACGCCTGCGGTTACATCGACCACCGCGCGAGCGCGCTGCCTTTGGTCGAAGCGATGGAGTCGCTGCCCGGCCTGGTCGAGATTCGCCTCTTGAGCCCGCCGACTCTCTCCGCTCTGCGCGAGGAACTCGACCGCGCCGATACCGTGCGACAGCCGTACCACGTCGTTCATTTCAATGGTCACGGTGTCTATGACCAGGCCGTCGGTCTGGGCGGGTTGTGTTTCGAGCTGCCCGAGGATGAGCGCAAACTGGAGAAACGCGGGCACGTCACCATCTTCACGAACGATCTCGGCCCGCTGCTGCGCGATTACCGCATCCCGCTGGTCTTCCTCGAAGCCTGCCAAAGCGCGCAGGCGGAGAAGGCGTCGGAATCGGTCGCGTCCGAACTGCTGAAGGTGGGGGTCGCCTCGGTCGTCGCGATGAGCCACAGCATCCTGGTCGCTACCGCCCGCCTCTTCGTCGGCGAGTTCTACCGCGCGCTGGCGGCCGGCAAGCGGGTGGGCGACGCCATGCTCGCGGGCCAACGCCGACTCAAGGACGACACGTTTCGCGAACAGATCTTCGGAAAGGGCGAGCTGCGGTTGGAGGACTGGTTCGTGCCCGTTCTGTTCCAAGAAAAGGACGATCCCCAGCTCTTCAAGACCACGCCTGCGAAGCAGACGGTTGAGGATTGGAAGAAGGCACTCGCCGATCGCCTCGGCGATCTGCCACCCACTCCCGCGACCGGCTTCGTCGGCCGGAGCCGAGAGCTGCTGGCGCTAGAGCGTCTGCTGCGCAACGACCGCGACAACCGCTACGCCGTGGTGCGCGGGCAGGGCGGCGAAGGGAAGACCGCCCTCGCGGCCGAATTCGCGCGGTGGATGGTGCGCTCGCAGCAGGTCCGCCGGGCGGCGTTCGTTTCGGTCGAGACGCATGGCAACGCGGCGTCAGTACTCAACGAGATCGGCAGGCAGCTCGCGGGCGAGTCCTACTCGGTCGCCTTCGACACTCTGGAGAAGTCCATTTTGCCGATCGAGCGCGCCCTCCGCGAGCAGTCGACGCTCCTGGTGGTCGACAACATGGAGAGCATCCTCCTGCCGCCCTACCTTGATGAGGAGATGCCGAACGCCCTCACCGAAGAGGCGGCCCGGGAGCTGAAGGCGATTCTCGACCTCTGCGCTCGGCTGCTCAAGGCGGGTGACACGCGCCTCGTCTTCACCAGCCGCGAGACGCTCCCTGCGCCGTTCGATGGGGCGCGCAACCGGAGAGAACTCTTCCACCTCGGCCGCGAAGACGCGGTCAAGCTCGTCGAGCGCGTTTTGAACGAATCGAGCAGCTCCGGAACCGCCGGGACCGGCAAGGCCTACGACGCCGCGCGCGAGGCGATCGAGGCGCTGGTCGATGCCGTCTACGGCCACGCCCGCACGCTCACCCTTCTGGCGCCCTCCCTCCGCGCCCGAGGGGTGGAGGCCACCCGCGAGGCGCTTGTGGAGCTGATGGAGGAGATGGACCGGCGCTTCCCGGTCGGGTCTCCTGAAAGCCGGGAGAAATCTGTCTTCGCGAGCGTCGAGCTTTCGCTGCGGCGCCTGTCTCTCGAGAATCAGACGAGAGCGCGCGTGCTTGGCGTGTTTCACGGCGCGGTCGATCTGGACGTCCTCCGCGTGATGAAGCAGTGGGAAATGTCGGACATCACCGCGCTCGCGGGCGAGCTGGTCGAAACCGGCCTAGCGACGCCGAACCCCTACAACCACCTCACCCTCGACCCCGCCCTCTGCCCCTACCTCCGCGGACGGATGGACGGCAAGGAGCGCGAAGCGCTCACCGCCCGCTGGGTCGAGGCGATGATCGGGTATGTCGAATTCCTTAGACAGCAGCAGAGCCAAAGCACTGAGGTCGTGGCGACGCTGACCGGTCTGGAGCTGCCGAACCTCTTCGCCCTGCTTGACCGGCTGGAGCGCGCGAGGGACCAGGAAGCAACGATCGGCCTAGCCACCTCGCTCTACGGCCTGCTGCAATGGCTCGGCAAGCCGCGGCTGCTGGAGCGTGTGGGGCAGGTGCGCGACGCGGCGGCAGAGAAGCTGGAGGCGCCCGGCGGAGCCTGGAGCCACGCCCGCTTCGAGGCGGCGCGGACCCGCGTCGAGCAACAGTGGGGCCAAGGGCGGTTGCGCGAGGCGCTCGAAGGCGCGCAAATCTTGCTGGAACGCGCTCGGGCGGCGGGCGTGCAGTCTTATCCGGGTGCCGACTATGACCTGGGAGGGGGTTGCTTTCTCCTGGCCCGTGTATGGAAGACGGCCGGCGGTTCGGAGCGGGCCCTCCCCCTGCTGGACGAGGCCCACGTGCGCTTCGAGTCCGTCGCCGAGGAACGGCCACACCCAGGCGCGGGACGGATGGCGGCCGCCTGCTTTGCGGAACAGGGCGACTGCCTTCTTTTCCTCGGCCGGCTCGACGAAGCGGCGGCGGCCTACGAAGTGAGCATCCACCGAAGCGAGCAACTCGGCGAAGACCGGCAGGTCGCCGTGGGCAAAGGCCAGTTGGGGACCGTCCGCCTCGCTCAGCGCCTCTACCCGGAGGCGCTCGCGGCGCACAAGGAGGCGCGCGAGCGGTTCACCCGATTGAACGAACCGGGCATCGTCGCCGTGAGCTGGCATCAGACCGGTATCACGCACCAGGAGGCCGGCCAGCCGGAGGCGGCGGAGGAGGCCTACCGGAAATCGCTCGCGATCAGCGTGCGGCTCGGCAATCTCGCCGGGCAGGCGAGCACGCTCCTGCAATTGGGAAACCTTTATAAGGAGGTCCTCGGCCGGCCGGAGGAGGCCGTGGCTTTCTACCGGCAGGCGACCGACAAGTATGTCGTGAGCGGCGACCTGGCACACGAAGGCCGCGCGAGGAGCAACCTCGGTGAAACGCTCCGCAAGCTCCGCCGCTTCGACGAAGCACTCGAAGAAATCCGCCGGGCGATCGAATGCAAGGCGCCCTACGGCCATGCGTCCGAGCCGTGGACGACCTGGGCCATCCTCTCCGACATCGAGACGGACGCCGGCCAACCCGCCGCCGCCGCGGAGGCTCGGGCCAAGGCCATCGCCGGCTATCTCGCCTACCGTGGGGACGGCGGCGAGAACCATACAGACCCCGGCCGCATCAGCCTCGCCGTGACGCGGTCGCTGCTCGCCGAGGAAACGGACGAGGCGGCGGCCCTCCTCCAGCAACAGCTTCCGCGTTTCGAGGCAGCCGGCTTCGGCGGTTTCATCCGCGCCCTTCAAGCCATCGTCGGCGGCAGCCGCGACGTTGCGCTCGCCGAAAACCCGGAGTTTCACCCTACGATGGCCGCCGAGATCCTTTTCCTGATCGAAACGCTCCAGAAGGCGGGGCGGTAGAGTTCGATCGGCGGGGTGCGTGCGCCCCGATGGAACGAAAAAAGGGGCGTGGAGCCCGAACGCTCCACGCCCCCTCGGCCTACGGAGGCCGCGCCTTACTGGCCCGAACCGCCGGCCGCCGCTTCGGCCGGGACCGGCTCGGTCGACTTCGAGCTACGGCGGCTGCGGATCGGGGCGACCCGGAACTGAACCAGCTGCTCGCTCGTGGTGCCGAAGAGAGCCTTGACGATCCCGCGCAGGCGGCGCGCGTTCTCGTTGCCCTGACGGATCAGACCGTGGAGATCCTGCGTCGCCTTCTGGCGGTTGGCGGTGCAGGAGGCCTGCTGCGTCCGCTTGGCCCGGAGCGCCGCGAGCGAGGCTTCCAGCGCTTGCTGCTGGGAGGACGCCGGGGCGAGAACCTCGGCGTTGTCGTTGACCGCTTCGAGCAACTCCTCCCAATCGCGGACCACGTCGGCAAAGCTACGGATGCTCTTCATGTCGCTACCCTCTTTCTACTGGTCGGCGCGGAAGCGGCGGAATCGCCGTCCGGCCACGCCCGGCTAGAGCGCGACCCTCCTTGTAGAGCATAGATTCCGAGAAATCGAGCTTTTCGGGCAAAAGTCGAAAGATTCTCGTCTCCGGGAGTAAAAAATACCCAGATGGACCGCCGGAAGGGGTATTTCGGCCGCCCGAAGGGGTCTTCCAGCTGCTCGAAGAGGACTTCCGGCTGCTCGAAGTGGCCTTCCGACCGTCCGAAGGCCCTTCCCGGTCCCTGGAAGGGCCCTACTCGGGCCCGGAAGAGAGATCCCCGCCGACGGAAGAGCCTCACGGAAGTACGGAAGGGGCATCCCGAGCCTACCGAAGGCCTCCCCGGTCGTCGGAAGAACCCTTCCACCCGCGCGTAGAACCCTCCCCGTCCTCGGAAGGGTGATCCGCGGGACCGGAAGAAAGATCCCGCACCCCCGGAGAGGCTCACCGGCGACCGGAAGAGAAGTCCCGGCCGGCCGGAGCCCTCCCGGACGACCCGGATCTCCCTTCCGCTCGCGCGGAAGCTTCTCCCGATCGTCCGAAGATCCCTTCCGGCGGCGCGGAGGTCTCTTCCGACGGTCCGTCCCGGCCCACCTTCGCCGCCGCTGGGATTCCTGGGTACGCGGGCCTCCGGCCCGCTCGTGCGGGCGAGACGCCCGCGCACCCAGGGAAAAAAGCGCAGCGGCGAGGAGCGCCCGATTTGAACGAAACTCTGTAAACTTTGAGATCTATGCGTTCCGTAACGGGTTCAATCCTTGTCCTCGCCCTCTGCGCGGGCGCCGCCGCGGTCGCTCAGCCGGCGGTGCAGGTGGCGGATCTCAATCCGTCCACGCCTGGCCTCTTTCTTCCCTATTTTCTCGGCTCTCGGTATCTGGTGCTCGGCGACGTGATGCTGCTCTCGGCTAACGACGGCGTTCACGGCACGGAGCTTTGGAGAAGCGACGGCACGGCGGCCGGAACCGAGCTGCTGATGGACCTTTGCCCGGGGTTCTGCTCCGGATATCCCTACGAATTCGCCCTTCTCGGGAACCGTGCCTTCTTTTCCGCCGCCGACCCGGCCCACGGGCGCGAGCTTTGGACCAGCGACGGCACGGCCGCCGGCACCTTTCGGGTGGCCGACATCATCCCCGGCACCGATGGACTCAATCCAAACCAATTGCGCGTCCTGGGGAACCGACTGCTCTTTGTCGGCACCGACCCCCTGCATGGCTCGGAACTCTGGATCTCGGACGGCACGGTCGCCGGAACCCAGTTTCTGGCGGATATTTTTCCCGGCGAGCAGTGGTCGGGGATCCGGTTTCTCCCCGAACTCGGCGGCCGGCTGTACTTTTCGGCCGAGGACGGCATCCACGGCCGCGAGCTGTGGGCCACCGATGGAACCTCGGCAGGGACCGTTCTGGTGGCCGACATTCTTCCCGGCGCTGCGGGCGGCCTGGAGAGCTATAGTGACTTTCCTGGTTTTCTCTCCTATGCCGTCTTCGGCGATCGCCTCTACTTTGCGGGCGATGACGGAGTACACGGCACGGAGCTGTGGGCGACCGACGGCACCTCCGCCGGCACCGCGATGGTTGCCGATGCCGAGCCGGGACCGATCGGTATCGGACCCTCCTTTTTCACCAGAATCGGCACGATCGGCCTGGCCTTCAGCGGGCGCGATGCGGTGCATGGCACGGAGCTTTGGACCACCGACGGCACCGAAGGCGGCACCCAGAGGCTCGACCTGCGGCCGGGGGCCGATTCCTCCGACCCGCGGGAGATGATTTCCTACGGCGACAAGGCATACTTCGCTGCCGAGGACGGCACCTCCGGCCGCGAGCTTTGGTCGACCGACGGATCGGCCGTCGGGACCAAGCCGGTGATCGACCTTTTTCCGGGTCCGGAAAGCGGCCTTTACGTTTTTGGGGCACCGCACAAGCTGACCGTGTTCGGCGGCAAGCTGCTCTTCTTCGGCGACGACGGCGTCCATGGCGTGGAGCTATGGAGCACGGACGGTACGCCTGGTGGAACCGAGCTGGTCCGCGACCTGCGGCCCGGCCCCGAGGCGTCCCACTTCGGCAGCTTCGCCGCCAACGACCTGCCGGTCGCGTGGAACGGCCGGCTCTACTTCCGCGCTTTTTCCGACCCCCCTGAACAGGGCTGGCAGCTCTGGGCGACGGACGGTACGAGCGCCGGCACCGCGCTCGTCCGGCGCATCGACGAGCAGACCTCGAGCCTCGACCGGCTCCAGATCTCCTACGACCAGGTGGGGCCGGTGGCACTGGACGACGGCACGTTCCTCTATACGGCCGACGACGGAACGACGGGGTTCGAGCTGGCGGCGAGCGACGGCACCGCCGCCGGCACCCGGATCGTCACCGATCTCCTTCCCGGCGTCGGCAGTTCCTATCCCACCGGCCTCACTTCGATCGGTACGCTCGGGCTGTTTACCGCCCGCCCGAATGCTTCGGGGACCGGTCCGTTATGGGCGACCGACGGCACGAACGCCAACACCCAAGTCGTTCACGAGACCGCCAATCCCAGCTCCGGCACCACAGTGCTCACCGCGATGGACGGCTTCGCGCTGCTCGCGACCTCGGAACCCCAAGGATTCACCGATCGCGGCATCGAGCTATGGCGCTCCGACGGCACCGCCCAGAACACGACACGGGTAGCCGATCTTCGCCCCGGATCGGCCTCCTCGTCGCCACGGTTCGTGGCCCGTCTGGGCGGAAAAGCTCTCTTGTCCGCCTCCGACGGCGAAGCCGCCGGCCAGCATGGCCGCGAGCTCTGGGTGTCCGACGGCACCGCGGTCGGCACCGCGCGGCTCACCGACATCGCCCCGGGACCGCTTTCGTCCAATCCCTACGGTCTCGCCGTCGCCGGCTCCCAGGCGTACTTCATCGCCGACGACGGCGCGGCAGGCCCGGCGCTCTGGGTCTCCGACGGTACGGCCGCGGGCACCCGGTTCGTCGCCGACCTGCGCGACGACCTCGACTCGCCGTTCGACACCTACGGCGATCGGTTCGGCGTCGGTATCGAGGGACGTGCGGCCCCTCTCGGTTCTCGCGTCGTCTTCGCCGCCGACGACGGCGTAAGCGGTCTCGAACCCTGGGTGAGCGACGGCACGCCCGAGGGCACGTTCCAGCTCGCCAACCTGGCCCCCAATCCCGGCGAGGGCTCGTTCGCTCGCTCCTTCGCCGCCGCCGGGGATCGGGTTTTGTTCGCCGCCGAAGATCCCACCCGCGGCCACGAGCTGTTCGTCACCGATGGCACGCCCGAGGGTACCCGCCTGCTCGTCGACCTGGTACCCGGCGCAGAGTCGTCGTTTCCGGTAAACCTGAAGTCGATCGGCGCCGCGATCGTGTTCGCGGCCGAGCTGCCCGGTTTCGGCAACGAACTCTACATTTCTGACGGCACCCCGGAGGGCACCCGGCCGGTGCAGGACATCGCCCCGGGGCCGCTTCCATCGAGCCCCTACCCGTTCGGCGCCTTCGGCTCGGAGGTCTATTTCGCCGCGACCGACGCCGCCTCCGGCTTCGAGCTTTGGCGACTGCCGCGCACCGGCCTCGGCGCGGCGGTGGACTCAGCCAAATCGGTCACCGGCGCCTTCGTCCGCGGCGGGGAGGTGATCTACCAGATCGACCTTTCCAACTCCGGCGCTGGCCGCCAGCCCGACAACCCGGGCGCCGAGCTGACCGATACGCTCCCCAAGGCGCTCGTGCCGCTCGAAGCCACGGCCACCTCGGGTACCGTCGCGCTGGCGGGCCGGACGGTGACCTGGAACGGCGAAGTGCCGGCGGGCGGCTCGGTGACGATCCTGATTCGCGCGCTGGTCGGCGATGTCGCCGCCGAAACTCTCGTGACGAACCAGGCTACCTTTGCCTTCGACGCCGATCTGGACGGCCTGAGCGAAAGCCAGGGAACGAGCGACGATCCAAATCAATCAGGCACCCACGGGCCCACCATCTTCCGCGTGGGACTCGGCTTCCACACCGTGCCGCCCTGCCGGGCCTACGACTCGCGACAGGCGACGCCGCTGCCGGCTGGCGAGCCTCGCACCATCCCATTGTTCGATCTCTGCCAGATCCCGCCGGCCGCCGTTTCGGTGGCGGCGAACCTTACCGCGATCGCACCGGCGGCCGACGGCTTCCTCACCCTCTGGGCGAGCGGCACGCCGCAGCCGCTAGCGAGCAGCTTGAATTTTCACTCCGGCCAGACGCGCACCAACAACGCGATCGTAGGTTTGGGCACCAACGGCGCTCTCGAAGCCCTGGCCGTCGGCGGGCCGGTCGATCTGGTGATCGATGTCGTGGGGTACTTCGAGTGAAACGGAAGCGGGAGACCGCCCCTGCGTACAGATCCGCTCGATGGGGCCGGCTGGCCCTTCTCGCCCGGACGGCCCGTCCCGGCGCCCCGCGACCGTAGAATCTCCGCTCGGCCTACGCCGCTTTTCGCTGGCCTGATCGGTTTCCCCCTCCGTTCCCGCCAAACCTTCTCTAGAGGCACTTCTGGCCTCACGAACGGACGTTCCATGCCCCTACGTTTCTCTCACCGCCGGATCGGAGTCTCCGTCACCTTCTGGATGGGGTTATTCCTGCTCGCGGCCGGATCGTTCGGGGAGAGGGTTGCCCCGTCGGGACGGCGGTTGGAGAATCTCACCGCCTACGCCCAGTTGCTCTCGACGATCCGCTTCTTTCATCCGAGCGACGAGGTGGCGTCGGCCGACTGGAACCGGGTCGCGGTGGCCGGCGTGTCCGCGATCGAAGGGGCGGAAGACCCGGCGACGCTCGCCCGCTCGCTCGAAGCGTTCTTCCACCCGCTCGCGCCGACCGTCCAGGTGTTTCCGGCCGGCGCGGTTCCTCCTCTGCCGGAGGCGCTCCGTCCGGCCCCCCACGGCGAAGAGGCGGTCGTCGCCTGGCAACATTTCTGCGGCAAGTTCGATGGGACCTCCAAAGCCTTCCGCAGCCTGCGGATCGACAGTCAGAGCCCGCGTTTCGGCCGGCTTTTCCAGGCCGTCCTCCCCGGCGACCTGAAGGGCCGGCGCATCCGGCTCCGCGCGAGAGTCCGCGCGGAGCTTTCGAGCGGCGGCCGCTTCCAGCTCGGCCTGCGCGTCGATCGGCGGGACGGCCGGCCGGGCTTCCTCGACAACATGGCCGATCGGCCGATCGTCGGCACTACCGGCTGGCGCGTCGTCGACCTCGAAGGCGAAGTCGCCCCGGACGCCGATCGGATCGTCGTCCTCGCCGTCCTTTCGGGCCAGGGCCGAGTCTGGCTCGACGAGGTGTCGCTCGCGCCGCTTTCCGGGCGGACGAAGGTCAAGCTCGAAAACGGCGGTTTCGATTCCGGCGAGGTCGGCACCGAGCCGGCCGGCTGGGAATTGCCGTACGACTCGATCGGCGCGGGCTTTCACGTCGACCTCGACCGCGGCGCGGCGTGCGCGCTCGACGCCTGCGCCGTGATTTCGAGCGATGACGTCGCCGAGCCGCGCTTCGGCCGGCCGTACGAGCCGCTTCTATTCGACCTCGGCGGGGGCGTTTCCGCCCGGGTGCCGATCGCCCTCTGGCTCGACGAGGAGCGGCATACGCGTCCGCGCGCCCTGGGACCGAGGGGGCCGAACCGATGGGATTCGATCGATCCCGCGCCCGATACCCGGGACAACCGCATCGCCGCTCTCCTGCTCGGCTGGGGCGCGCTCGCCCACTTTCACGCGACGCTCGACCTCTCGGCCGCCGAGTGGATCGCGGTTCTACGCACCGTCCTGCCCGAAGCGCTCGCGGCCGCGGACGAGACCGATCGCGAGCCGTTTCGCCGCGCGATCAAGCACCTGGTCGTCCCGCTGCACGATCCCGTCGCCAACGACGTCGACCAGAAAGGCGATCCGCGCCCGGCCTGGCTGCCGATCCAATGGGAATGGCTCGAAGGCCAGTTGATCATCACCCGGGTCGACCTGGAGATCCCGAATCTCCACCCGGGCGACCGGGTTCTCGCGATCGACGGCCGCCCGGCCGGCGAAGCGATCGCCGCGGCCGAGGCGGTGGTTTCCGGCACGACCGAGGAGGCGCGGCGCGCCCTGGCGCTCCACGCGGTCCGCCTGGGCGCCCCGGCGAGCGCCGTCCGCCTGCTCGTTCAGGGCGCCGCGGCGGCACCGTTCGAGCTGAGCCTCGACCGGCCGAACCCAGGCACCGCGGCCGCTCCGCCGGTTGCGTACGATCCGATCGCCGAGCCCCGCCCCGGCATTCTCTATGTCGATCTGCGCGAGATGCGCGACGCGGATTTCGAACGGGCCCTCCCGCGCCTCGTCGCGGCCCGGGGCATCGTGTTCGATCTTCGCGGCTGGAGCGAGGTGACGATGCTGCTCGTTTCGCACCTCACGGAAAGAACCCTGGATGCGCTCACCTGGGAGGTGCCGGTCTTCCAACTCCCGTACCGGCAAGATCCGCGCTTCCTCCGGACCGTCAACCGCGTCGAGCCGCGCGCGCCCAGGATCACGGCGAAGCTCACCTTCCTCGCCGACGCCCGCACCTTCCAGAACGGCGAACGGCTGCTGGAAACGATCGCCTCCTATCGCTTCGGCGAAATCGTCGGCGCGCGCACGGCCGGCAACGTCGGCGATCCCAACTGGAGCGACCTCCCCGGAGGCTGGACGATCGCCTGGATCGGCCGCCGCGCTCTTACGCGCGACGGCTCGCCGTTGAACGGCGTAGGGATCGAACCGACGATCCGGGCGGCCAGAACCCTCGCGGGCGCGATCGCCGGCCGGGACGAGGTGATCGAGCAGGGCTTGGCGGTCGTCGGGCGCTGACCCTCCTGGGTACGCGGGTCTCCGGCCCGCGGGTGCGGGCGAGACGCCCGCGCACCCAGGAGAAAACCGTAGCGGCGAGGCGGGCGATCGCCTTCGTCCTCGCCTGGCGGCTATTTCGAGTGGGTTAAACTATGGCACTCGATGAGGTAATCCATGCGCCATACCTTCGCTTTTCTTTCCGCAGCGCTGCTCACGTTCGCGGCTTGCCCCGGTTCGACGCCGCTTTGGGGTCAGGCTCCGGTTCAGGTGGCGGACCTGAACACGACCCGCTACGACAACGGGGACCCTTTCTTCGGCACTGAATTCGTTGAGCTGGGCGGCGCCGTTTATTTCACCGCCTCGGACATCCTCTACGGCACGGAACTCTGGAAGACCGACGGCACCGACGCCGGCACGGTGCGCATGACCGACCTGTGTCCCGGCTCGTGCGACTCGTTCCCGCGCCATCTGACGGTCGTCGGTTCGTCCCTCTACTTCGCGGCGGACGACGGCGCGCACGGTACCGAGCTTTGGATCACCAACGGCACGGACGCCGGCACGAGGATGATCAAAGATGCCGTTCCAGGTCTCGGCAGCAGCCAACCCGGCGCCCTCCGAGAGCTTGGCGGGCGGGTTTTCTATGCCGCCAGCGATCCTGCCGCGGGCGCGGAACTCTGGGTCAGCGACGGCACCGGTGCGGGTACCGAACGCTTCGTCGACCTTCGGCCCGGCCCCGAAGGGTCATGGGCGCAACCCTGGCAGGTGGTCGGCGCCGACCTTTTCTTCTCCGCCGACGACGGCGTTCACGGCCAAGAACTCTGGGCCACCGACGGCACCGTTGCCGGGACGCGGATGGTGCTCGACATCTTCCCGGGCGCCCCGGCTTCGCTCCTTTCGTTCGGCCAGATTCCCGGCTTCCAGCGCTTTGCCGCCCTCGGATCGCGCCTGTTTTTTACCGCCGCCGACGCGGCCAACGATTATGAGCTTTGGGCGAGCGATGGCACCGCAGCAGGAACCACCCGGGTCGCCGACATCAATCCCGGCCCGGGCGGCTCGGTTCCCACCCTCTTCGAAGCGTTGGGGCCGCTCCTCCTCTTCAAGGCTCAAGACGGCGTTTCGGGCACTGAACTCTGGCGCACCAACGGCACCGAGAGCGGCACCGTACAGGTCAAGGACATCCTTGCCGGAATCACTGGATCCGACCCTTACGATCTGACTCGATTTGGCAACGCGGTCTATTTCCACGCCAACGACGAGCCTCACGGCCGCGAGCTGTGGAAGAGCGACGGTACCGAGGCCGGAACCGAGCTGGTGGCGGACATTCGGACAGGCGCCGAGTCCGGGCTCAATCTTTATTACAGCTCTCACGCGTTGACGCCCGTCGGCTCGAAACTGCTCTTCTTCGCCGACGACGGCATTTCGGGCAACGAACTGTGGGCGACCGACGGCAGCGCGGCGGGGACCGCGCAGGTGGCCGATCTGAATCCGGGCGCCGATCCTTCGGATACCGGCAGCTTCTCCGGTGCACCGGAGATCCGCGTGGTCTCGGGCGGGCGCTGGTATTTCCGCGCCTTCGACGGACCCTTCCCCGAAGGGCGCCAGCTCTATTCATCCGACGGCACCGCGGCGGGAACGGGAAGGATCAAACGACTGGTCGAGCAGCGTTCGGGCGTCACGCTGCCTCTCTTCGGCCGTTCGCTCGATTCGCGTACCACCGCCGCCCTGGGGGGCCGGCTGATCTTTTCGGGCGACGACGGAATCCTGGGCGGCGAGCCCGCGGCGAGCGACGGCACCTCGGCGGGGACCGCCCTGCTCGCCGACGTGAACCCGGGCTTCGACACGTCGAGCCCCGGCGACATGGTTACGCTCGGCTCGCGGACGCTCTTCAGCGCCTGGCAGGGGTCCGGCGATCGCACTCTTTGGGCCACCGAAGGTTCGTCGGGGACCACGGCGCCGCTCACCTCCCTTTTGCAGCCGAGCTACCTCGCGCCCTTCGCGGGATCGGCATATTTTGCTGCTTCCGACACCGCCCACGGTGCCGAAATCTGGAAGAGCGACGGGACGCCCGGCGGCACCGGTCTCGCGTTCGATCTCGTCCTCGGCACCGAGAGTTCGAATCCGGCGTTCTTCACCCCGCTCGGCAGAAGGCTGTTCTTTACCGCCTACGATTCCGCCGCGGGCCGTGAACTATGGCTGACCAACGGGGCGACCGCCAACCGCGTGGCCGACATCCGGCCGGGACGGGCCGGATCGTTCCCGACCCAGCTCACTGTATCGCCCAATTCCCTTCCTACCCCGGCGATTTTCTTTTCCGCCGACGACGGCAAACACGGCCGCGAGCTGTGGTTCTCGGACGGCACCGAAGGGGGTACCCACCTCGTCCGCGACCTGGCCTTCGGATCGGCGTCTTCGATCGAAAGTGTTCCCACCGATTCCTTCGCCTCGGAAAGCGGCGCCACGATGGTCACCCTACCGAACGGCCTCCTCGTCTTCGCCGCCTCGGAGGTTCCCGGTAACGAAGAACTCTGGGCGAGTTTCGGAGGTACCCATCCGTTCGACACCTTCGGTCTTCGCGTCATCAATCCGGGACCGGTGGGCTCTCAGCCGCGCCAGTTGACGCGGGTTGGGGAAGACATCGTCTTCGTCGCCGAAGACGGAAACCATGGCCGTGAGCTATGGGGAATACACTTCCTGAACGCACGGCTGCTCGCCGACATCAACCCCGGCCCGACCTCGTCGGTGCCGCAACACCTCACGGGATTCGGCGGCCTCGTCTTCTTTTCGGCCGACGACGGCGTCAACGGCCGCGAGCCCTGGGTGACCGACGGCTCGCCGGAGGGGACGCGCCGGCTCGCCGACCTCGCTCCGGGAGATCTCCCGTCGAGCCCGTACGCGTTTACCGCGGTCGGCCCGGACTTTTATTTTGCCGCGAGCGACGGCGTCTCGGGCTTCGAGTTCTGGCGCGTACCGCGATCGAGCTTGGGCGCGCACCTCACCGCCACCAAGCGGGTTTCCGGTCAGTTCGTGGCCGGCGGCCTGGTGACCTACACGATCGTCCTTACGAACACGGGCGCGGCCGCCCAGCTGCTCAATTCCGGCCTCCAGCTTGAAGATCCGATCTCGGGGAACCTGTTGTTTCAGAGTTCCTCGGCGACCTCCGGAACCATCAGCCATTCGGTTTCCGTCCCCCAGATCAACTGGTCCGGCGAGATCCTGGCGGGCGGGCAGGTGACGATCGTGTTGACGTTCCGGGTGCTGCCGGGTGCGCCTGCCGAGACCGTGATCACGAACCAGGCGACGGTCCATTTCGATTCCGACGCCGACGGGATCGACGATACGGACATCACGACCGACGATCCCGACCAGCCTGGTGCACACGACGCCACGACCTTCCGCGTCGGCCTCGGCTACTACACCCTCACCCCCTGTCGGGCGTTCGACAGCCGGAGCGGTCCGGGGCTCTCGACCGGATTTACCCAGGTGGTCGAGATCCGAGGCGTCTGCGGAATTCCGGCATCCGCCCAGGCGGTGGCGTTCAACATCGCCGCGATCTCCCCGACCGGCGCGGGCTTCCTGCGCGCCTATCCTTCCGGCACGGTTGGGACTCAAGGCAGCCAGGTCAACTTCAGCTCCGGCCAGACGCGAGCCAACAACGGCATCCTCGAGATCGGCGCGGACGGCAAGGTCGTCGTCGGCGCGGCGTTGACGGGCGGGGCGGTGAGCTTCGTGTTCGACGTCAATGGATATTTCGAGTAGCGAAACGCCGGTCTTGCGACCGGCGAATTCTCTGGTTGCGTAGTGATCGCCGGGCTTTAGTTGCAGGTGCCGCCGACGCAGTGAAAGCACGGGCTGTCGCAGTTGCCGCCGGTGCAGAGGGAGACGTTCGCGCCGTGGCAGCTCGGACTCGAGACGTCCGACATGTCGTAACGGGTCTGGATATCGCCGCAGGCGATCGCCAGATCGTTCGTGCCGTTGTTGTCATCGATCCACATACGGTTCGCGAGGTAGGTCGAACCGCTCGGCGGCGTGCCGCTTTTCCAGCTGCCGTAGGCGACGAAGTCTTTGGCATCGGCCGGAATGATCGACGTACCCTGAAAGTAGTGGAGCATGCCGTTGACCGGAACGGCCACGGTGGTGGTCGTCGCGTTGCGCTTCCGGTTGAACTGGACCGGTCCGTTGCCCGAGCAGTTGGCGACTCCGAAATGGGCGCGGTGGCCAAGGTGGTCGAGCACCGGGCTCCCTTTCGTCGTCGTGCGGAGCCGAACGTCGGTCGCCTGACCCCGAACGATGTCGCACGAGGCGAGAGCCGGCGTACAGGTCCCCTTGTCGTAGGAACCCAGCGAATAGTCGCAGCCGCTGGTGCAATAGGTATCGGTCGGATACACCGTGTCGACCACCGCGAGGCCCGACTGGCCGCAGGAGGAGTCACCGTACACCGAGCCGGCCCAGGAGCGGAACGAGGCGGAGCAGGATCCCGCCTGCGCTTCGAGAACCGGAAGGCCGGAGGCGAAGTCCGCGAGCGCCACGGCGTTTTCCTGTCGAAGCCGCTGCCGGGTCTTACCATCGTCGACGATCTTCGAACGGGTGCCGCGCACGAGGGCCGGCGGCACCGCCCGGCGCGGCGAGGCAACGGCCAAGAAGACCTCCACGGGATCGTGCTTCTTGATGAACGCCGTCGCGGCGAGCGGCTTGTTCGGATAGCTCGCGGCGACGGCGATCTGGATTTCGCCGTCGGCGGTTTCCAGCCAAGCGACGTAGTTGCCGGGAGCTTTCGAGACGCGAGCGATCTCCTGGACGGCAGGATTCGCCGAGGGGGCAGCGGAAGAGGCGGACGACGACGATAGACCGAGAACCAGGAGGAGGAGTGAGAAAGAGGAAACGTTCTTGAACATGTCGGATCTCCGAAGTTGTGAAGGCGACCCTTCGCCTTCGGAGATCGATAACGACGGTCGCGGGGCGATTCCCTCACCAAGAAATCACGAGGGGGCGTAGGCGCGGCCTTTTTGCTGGCCAGACCTTGCCTCATCCAAACCCGCGCATCATGCGTTGACGGTCAGCAAGCTGCGCCCCCCGGCCGCGGCCGCGAGCGCCACCTCCGCCGATGGATGCTCAAGGAGGAGGCGGAGGGTCGAAGTGGGAATTTTTCGATCACAACTCAACGAGTGGATTTCCTCAGGATGTTGCGCTGCAATCGTTAGGACTTTCGTGAGGAGGTCGGCCGAGAGAACCGGTGATTTCAGGGCTGCGCAAAGCGCGATCCGCCCCAATCTCGGGGTGTCTAGGCACTCCTCGAGTGAATTCTCCCAGCCGATCTCGAGTTGCTCGACGGCCAGGCGCAAGAAAGGTCGGACGAAAACTCCTTCGAGGCCTCTTGCGAGGAACGCCTCCAGCCAAGGAAGACGAAGCTCGGTAGCGTCGGCGAGAGCCCGGCAAACCGACCCTAGTCGGCCAGCGTCCACCTTACCGATGCGCCTCCATTCGCTCAAGAAAAAGGCCAGACACTGCGTGGCCCTTGTCGGCCCAAATCCACTCCACATTTCCGCCCACTCGCGCACCCGCTGCGCTTCAATCTCTCGGCAGTACACAGACTCAGCCGGGCCGGTCCAGCCCGGAAAGAGAAACTCAAACCCAGGATCCCGATCGACCGGCAGCTCAATGTTCAGCCGAATCGCGAGTTCGGAGAAACCCGCGGAGAGCCCCGGACTCGACCGAGCCAGGGGAGCGAGATCTCGGACAACCCGCTCACCTAAACCATGGATAGCGCGTCTCAATGGCTCGTCAACTCTCTCCATCATGACGGACTCCGGATCAGCCCAATCCCATGCGGCCGATACCAGGTGCTGCCAGGCAGAGTCGTCGATTTCACGAACGGCGCCGCGAGTCTCGCCCCATAGAGTGTTCAGCTGTTCGATTTGGCCAAGGGAGAGAAGACCGAATTGGTCCGAAAGAGTCTGCCCGGCTCCGGGGTCTCGCCACTGGGATCTTAGCTTTGCCGAGAGCGCAAGAAGAATGGCGCGCAAACCGATCCCCGGCGATCCCCCTTCCGACAGGAAATCTCGCGCTGCTTGGGCGAGCATTTTTCGCCGCACCACGAGCTGGCTGTGCTGGTATCGCGCAACCTCAAGATCTTCGATCCAGGCTGCCAACGGACCGAAATCTTCCACTCGATCCCTCTCGCCGCCTTTTACACGAGAATCCAACGTCTCAAGGATCTTGCGGATTGCGAAATCCGGCGCCTTCGCCAGGGCACCGGCAGCCACGTCACGAACATCGCCGGGGTAATTCTCAAGCACCCACTCCGCATGCCGCTCGTCTAGAGCTGCGAGCAGATTCCAGGCGTGAATCGAGCCGGCCCCCCTTACCAGCTCTCGAACCTCGTCGCGGTCGATCTCGCCGCCGCTTGTGATCGCCGAGAGGATCGCCTCAACCGCTTTCGGTAGGCTCGGTGCCTTGTCGATAAGGTTCCGAAAATCCCTTTCAAAGGCGTTTCCCGAGAAGAAAACCGTCCGCAGAAGTGTGCTGCGAATCATTCGCGGCCAAACCGCGAGGACATCGCCTCCCAATTCACGCAAGACGCCACCCGATGCCAGCTTTGACGCGATTCGCCCGGCTTCTCCGGGTTTGAGTTCGAGAAAAACCCTTACATCCTCCAGACTCATGCCACGGTCGCCGCCGAGGCTCAGGCAGGCGAGGATGTCCGCCTCTCGCCCCACCGGCTCCAGATCGGATAGGGGCCGTTGAGAGAGTTGAGTCACCGACAGGGCCGTGGGTTGGCCGTCGAGACCTACTCGGATCACCGGCCGGTTCATCGCAACTCCGCCAAGAGCAGGCCCAGCTCGCGCATCAAGTCTTTGCCGCGACTGCCAGCCGTCCCACGTCGGTTTGTTCGACGAGTGCACCTTCCGGGTTATCGGAGTACCCTCGATTCCTCAGAGAACGAATCAGTCCTTCCGCCGCCGAGTCGCTCTGAACGGCGATCACTAAGTCGAGATCGCTGGTCGTTCTGGGCTCGACGTAGACGTTGATCGCAACCCCACCGACCAAAGCCCAACGAACGCCGAGCGCCCTCAAATCGGCATCGAGGCGGATCAGCGCCCGATCCAGGACAGCCATGCTCAGGTTCGAGAAGTGGCCGGCGGAACCGGCCCGGCCCAGGGCCCCTTCTGGCGCCAGGCGATGAATCGTAGATGCCGCTGTTCGTCCGTCTCGGACGGAAATCGGCGGAGCAGGTTCTCGCGCATCATCATCTCGGCGAGTTCGAACAACTCAAGCGTCGTTTGCATCCGGGCTTCGATTCGAGGATCGACGATCGGTTCCATGGGAATGCCATTCTACCCCTCCAGGCATTCCCGGCGGGGCGCGCGAGCCCTCGGTCTCCCCCAAGACGAGTAGAATGACGCCTGTGCCCCCCCCGGAAACCATCACGTCGCTCGATCCGGATCTAGAGTTGAAGATCGAGGTCGCCACGGTTGCGGAGCCAGTGGAGCCGAGCTGGCCGCCGCCACCGCCGTCGGCCGAGCGTCCGCGGCCGCCGCGGATCGCTCAGGCCGGTTGGGAGCTGATGCCGGACGAGCCGCCCGAGGGGGTGTTTCGCCGGCTGCTCACCACCCACAAGCATTTTCTCGGGCTGTTGAACGGCGGGCTGGTGGCCCATGCGCAGCAGGGGGAGCAGTTCGGGCGGGGCAACGGCTTTGCCCTCCTGTTCCGGCTGGAAAAGCTGCTCGCCTGGATGGTCCGGCCGTTGCTCGACAGACAGCTGCGGGATCTCCCCTTTCCCGTGCAGCTACGGCGGCGGCTGGAGATCCTCGGGCCGACCTACATCAAGCTCGGGCAGGTGCTCGCTTTGCGCCAGGACATTCTGCCGGAGTCGATTACCGAGGAACTTAAAAACCTGCTCGATCGGCTGCCGGTGGTGACGTTCGAGCGCTATTGCGAGCTGATCCAGGGCGATCTCGGCCGGCCGATCGGCGAGCTGTTTTCTTGGATCGATCCCAAACCGCTCGGCTCGGCCTCGATCGCCCAGACGCATCGGGCGACGACGATCGAGGGCGACTCGGTGATCCTGAAAGTCGTCAAGCCCGGCATTCGCGGCACGCTCACGCGCGACGCCTGGCTGCTCAAGGGTCTCGGGGCGATCCTCCAGAAGATCCTCCCCCGCTACCAGCCGAAGCGGGTGATCGCTGAGTTCGTCGAGTACACGAAGCGCGAGGTCGACCTGCGCCGCGAGGCGGACAACGCCGAGACGTTCGCCGCCAATTTCGCCGATCTACCCGGCGTGGCGTTCCCGAAGATCTACCGCGAGCACAGCGGCTCGCGGGTCTTGTGCATGGAGTTTTTCTCCGGCTTCAAGCCGAGCGATCCGGAGGCGTTGGAGCTGTCGGAAAGCGATCGCGATCGGCTGATCGACTACGGCGCCGCGGCGATCATTCGGATGATCTACAAGGACGGCTTCTTCCACGCCGACCTCCATCCGGGCAACCTCCTGATCCTCCCCGGCCCCGACGGACCGCGGCTCGGTTTCATCGACCTCGGCATGGTCGGCCGATTCGATTCGGAGCTCCGCAAGACGCTGCTCAACTATTTCTATTCGCTGGTGATGGGCGACGCCGAAGGCGCCGCGCGCTACCTGGTGAACGTCGCCCAGGAAGGGCCCGGCGCCGACCCGAACGGCTTCCGCCGGGAGCTGACCGAGATCCTCGCGCGCTGGGGGCGGTCGAAGAACTTCCAGGACTTCTCGCTCGCCCAGCTGATTCTCTACTCGGTCAACATGGGCGCCCAGCACGGGCTGTTCTTCCCCGTCGAGATGGTGCTGATGGTCAAAGCCCTGGTGACGTTTGAAGGGGTCGGGCAGATCTTGAAACCGGGGCTCGACGTGGCCGCGGTCTCGCAGAGCCACGCCAACAAGATCTTCATGGATCAGTTCAGCCCGATCACCCTCGGCCGCCAGTTCCTGCGCAGCGTGCCCGAGCTGCTCGAAGCGCTGGGCAAGACCCCCGGGCTGGTGATGGAAGGGGCCAAGATGATCGAGCAGATGGCCCGCCGGGCGCCGGAGAACCCGTTCGCCGGCCTACGCGGCACCATCTTCGGCGGGTTTTGCATGGTCGCCGGAGCCGTGCTCGCCAGCTCCGGCGGCCCCTGGTACACCTGGTCGATCCTGTTCGTCGTGGGATTGATCGCCGGGTTGTCGCGGAAGCGGTAGCGGCCGCCCAAACCCCTACTGATGGGGCGTACCGTCGGGATCGATGGTGATCCCCACGTTGTTGATCGGCGGCGTCGGCACCGTCGGCGGCGGCGGGGTTTCATCGGCCGCGAAGAGAGAAGCGACCGGCGCGCCGAGGGATTGCCAGAGGCTCGCGAGCCACGCCCCGGGCTCGAACCCGAAGGAAAGTCCGCTGTCGCTCGACGACCCGAAACCCGGGAAGGCGGCGGCCGGAAGCGCCCCGACGGTGAGCAGAACCACACAGCAGGCGAAAACGGCGAGCACACGTCGAGAGCACGTAGGGAGCATCCGAATCTCCTCGGAAACGTTGATCGATGGCGGGGAAGAGAAAACCGGGCGAATCGCCCGGTTCCTACGCAAGGTGTCCCGAACGCCGCCGATCGGGACACGCAAATCGGCGACGAGAAGTCGCGCAAAGAGGCGCAAGAATTGTAAGGGCGGCCACGGGGGGCCGCCCTTACGGCCTACGTGCCCTCTTCCCAACTGTTGAGGTAGCGCTCCTGCTCAGGGGTGAGGACTTCGAGGGTGGAGCCCATCGATTCGAGCTTCAGGCGGGCGACCTCGCGATCGATGTCCTCGGGGACGCGGTGGACGACGTTCGACATCCGCTCCGGCGCCTTGGCGAGAATCTCGGCGGCGAGCGCCTGGTTGGCGAAGCTCATGTCCATCACCGAGGCCGGGTGCCCTTCGGCCGCCGCCAGGTTGATCAGACGCCCTTCGCCGAGGACGTTGATCCGCCGGCCGTCGAGCAGTTTGAATTCCTGAACGAACGGCCGCACCTCGCGGTCCTCGCGGGCCAGCTCGCGCAGGCCCGGCAGGTCCAGCTCGACGTCGAAGTGGCCGCTGTTGGCGACGATCGCGCCATCCTTCATCGAGTTGAAGTGCTTCTTGCGGATGACGTGCTTGTTGCCGGTGACGGTGATGAAGATGTCGCCGATCGGCGCCGCCTCGCTCATCGAGTGGACGCGGTTGCCGTCCATCAGCGCTTCGATCGCGCGCACCGGGTTGATCTCGACCACGATCACGTTGGCGCCCATACCCTTGGCGCGCGACGCGACGCCCTTGCCGCACCAGCCGTAGCCTACGACCACCAAGTTCTTGCCGGCGAGCAGAATGTTGGTGGCCCGAATCACGCCGTCGAGCGTGCTCTGGCCGGTGCCGTAGCGGTTGTCGAACAGGTGCTTGGTCTCCGATTCGTTGACCGCGATCACCGGCATCTTGAGCGCCCCGTCGCGCGCCATCGCCTTGAGGCGAATGACCCCGGTGGTCGTCTCTTCGGTGCTGCCTTTGAGTTCGGGAATCAGCTCGGTGCGGTCCTTGTGGAGCATCGAGACGAGATCCGCGCCGTCGTCCATCGTGATGTGCGGATGGACGTCGAGCGCCGACTTCAAGTGGTCGTAGTAGACCTCGTTGTTCTCGCCGCGGCGGGCATAGGTCGAGATGCCGTAATCGGCGACCAGGCTCGCGGCCACGTCGTCTTGGGTGGAGAGCGGGTTGCTCGCGCAGAGGGTGACCTCGGCGCCGCCGGCCTGGAGCGTCCGCATCAGGTTCGCGGTTTCACACGTGACGTGCAGGCAGGCGGAGATGCGCAGGCCGGCGAGCGGCTTTTCCTGGGCGAAACGCTTACGGATCTGGGAGAGGACCGGCATGTGCTGGTCGGCCCACTCGATACGCAGCTTGCCGCCGGGCGCCAAGCGCGAATTGGTAATGTCGGAGGGAACGGCGGTGGTCGTGCTCATGGCGAGAAAACTCCGGTTCTAGGGAGCGCCTTGTTCAGGCGCTCCCATGGGCTTACGTTGAAAGTTCGCTTCCGGCTTAATCGAATCGGTAGGCGGTGCTTTTAGAAAGGGCTTACGTGGCGGGCGTCAGCTCGCCGAGGCCGGCGGCGATGCGCAGCTCCGGAGCCCGGTCGGTGTTTTCCCACGAGAACTCGGCGCGGCCGAAGTGCCCATAGGCGGCGGTCGGCCGATAGATCGGTCGCCGCAGGTCGAGATTTTCGATCAGAGCCTTCGGGGTGAGCGGAAACGCCGAGCGCACCAGACGCTCCATCTCGTCCTCGCCGATCGAACCGGTGCCGAAGGAATCGACCCGCACGGAGACCGGGTCGGCGACGCCGATCGCATAGGCGAGCTGCACCTCGACGCGCTCGGCGAGGCCCGCCGCCACCAGGTTCTTCGCGATGTGGCGCGCCATGTAGCAGGCCGAACGGTCGACCTTGGTGGGATCCTTCCCCGAGAACGCGCCGCCGCCGTGACGGCCATAGCCGCCATAGGTATCGACGATGATCTTCCGCCCGGTCAGGCCACAATCGCCGTGCGGACCGCCGATTTCGAAGCGGCCGGTGGGATTGACGTAGAAAATGGTGTTGCGGTCGAGCAGCTCGGCCGGAATCGACGGCCGGATCACGCTCTCGATCACGCTCTCGCGAATCTCGTGCTGAGAGACCTCCGGCGCATGCTGGGTCGAGATGACGACCGTATGCACCCGCACCGGCTTTTTGCCGTCGTACTCGACCGTCACCTGGCTCTTGCCGTCGGGTCGTAGCCAGCCCAGCTCGCCCGAATGACGGGAACGCGCAAGCCGCTGGGTGAGCGCGTGGGCGAGCGTAATCGGCAGCGGCATCAGCTCTTCGGTTTCGCGACAGGCGAAGCCGAACATCAGTCCCTGGTCGCCCGCGCCGCCGGTGTCGACGCCCATCGCGATGTCGGGCGACTGGGAATGGATCCGGTTGATCACCTTGCAGGAATCGGCGTCGAAGCCGATATCGGAACGGACATAGCCGATCTCGCGCACGGCCTGGCGGGCGATGCTCTCGAAATCGACCTGCGCGGTGCTGGTGATCTCGCCCGCGAGGACGATCAGATCGGTCGTCACCAGCGTCTCGGCCGCCACCCGACCGGTGGGATCGTGACGTAGAACCTCATCCAAAATGCCGTCGGAGATCTGATCGGAGACCTTGTCGGGATGACCCTCGGTCACCGACTCCGAAGTAAACAAATGTACGTCGCGTTGCGCCATCGGGCACCTTCTCGCGAGGACCTGCAAGGGCCCCCGAGCCTGTAGAAACGAAGGGAAGATCTCCCGGCGCCAGCCGGCGAGACCGAGAACGGACCGGCGGATGGTACCAAATCGAGCCGAGGGGGTGCCAGCGGCCCAAATCCCCACCCGATCCACTCCCACCGATACATCGAACCGGGCTGCCATGAGTTCCCATCCTTTCCTGCGTCACAATGCCTCCCATGCGCACCCCCCAACGTCCGCTGGCGAGCCCGGCCGATCCTCCGGCCGATCCCCCGGCCGAGCTTCGCCTCGCCCCGTGCCTCACCCCGCACGGCCGCCTCGTGCTGCGCGGCGCGAGCGAAGCTCCTGCCCTTGCACCCGACCTCGCTCGACGCCTCGGCGAGGCCTTCGCGCGGGGTTCGGGCCACGCTCTGTTGCGCCTCGGCGCGTGCGAGGTGGGCGTTGCTCTGCCCCCTGCTTTCGCCTTCTGGCGCGAGTTCGGCGCGCGCTACGTCACCACGCTGTGTACCGAACCGGAGGCCGCCGAGGGCGAGAGTCCGCGCACTCCCGTCCGTCTCCCTGCGCCGCCGACCGAGGCGCTGGAGCATCTCGCGCGGGCCGTGCCGCCGATGGCTGGCGCCGAATACCTGACCCCTGCCGTCCTCGCCGCCCTGTGGGACGAGACCGGCAGGGCGTTTTCGGCCGAGCTTGCCGCTTCGCAGGCTTCGTTGCCGGAGTTTCTTCAGCGGCTCCATCCGGCCTGGAACCTGGTCGGCCGGGTCCACTTCAATCTGGCCGAGAACCGCACCGACGAGGCGGCGCCGTTCGCCTTCCTCGCAACCTATACGACCCGGCTCTCGGCCCACGGCAAGGCGCAGCATCTGCCGCTCGGAGCCGCCCTGCGCGAATCCGCCGACGCGGCGAACCGGGACCGCCTGCTCGCTCTGCTCCTACCGGTCCAGCGCGCCGCGGCGCGCTGCGCCTGGCTGCGCGAGATGGTCGACGCCGACGAGATCTACCATCCGCTGCGCTGGACACCTCGGGAGGCCTTGCGCCTGCTGCGCGACGTCCCGGCGCTCGAAAGCTCCGGCGTGGTGGTGCGGATGCCGGCCGGCTGGCGGGCGCATCGTCCGCCCCGTCCGCAGGTCGGTGCGACCTTGGGGAGCCGGCCGCCTTCGGGGCTGGGCCAGGAGGCGCTGCTCGACTTCCAGATGTCGGTCACCCTGGAAGGTGAAGTCCTCACCCCGAAGGAGATCCGTGCCCTGCTCGGCGCCACGGAGGGGCTCGCGCTGGTGCGTGGGCGCTGGGTCGAGATCGATGCGGCGGGGCTCAAGGCGACCATGGACCGCTTCCGGCAGGCCGAGGAGTTGGCGGCGGCGGAAGGGCTCAACTTTCTCGGGGCGATGCGGGCGCTCGCGGGCGCCGACATCGCCCCGGGCGAGTTGGCGGGCCAAGCCCACGATGAAGGGTCGCGCGTAGTCGCCGGCGCCTGGCTCGCCGAGACGCTCGCGGGGCTCCGCTCTCCGGAAGGTCTGGCGCCGATCGATCCGGGGCGCGCGTTGATCGGTGCCTTGCGCCCGTACCAGCAAGCGGGGCTGCGTTGGCTTCATCTGCTGTCGCGCCTCGGCCTCGGCGCCTGCCTTGCCGACGACATGGGGCTCGGCAAGACGATTCAGATCCTGGCGCTGCTGCTGGTCGAACAGGCGCGGAAGGAGAAGTCGAAGCGCCCCAGCCTGCTCATCGCACCGGCTTCCCTGCTGGCCAACTGGGCCGCCGAGATCGAACGTTTCGCGCCGAGCCTCAAGGTTTTCGTCGCCCACTCCTCGGCGTTGCCGGCCGCCGAGCTGGGAGGACTGAAAGGGCTGTCAGCCGATCGGATCCGAGGCAAGGATCTCGTCATCACGACCTACGGCTCGATCCTCCGGCTCCCCTGGCTGGTGACCACCCAATGGCACCTGCTGGTCCTCGACGAGGCGCAGGCGATCAAGAATCCCAATGCCCGGCAAACGCGGGCCGCCAAGCAGCTCAAGGCGCGCGCGCGCATCGCTCTGACCGGTACGCCGATCGAGAACCGGTTGAGCGACCTCTGGTCGATCTTCGATTTCTTGAACCCCGGCCTGCTCGGCTCGGCCAAGCAATTCGCGACCTACACCAAGCGCCTCGCCGAGCGGCCTCACGAGCCGTTCGGCCCGCTACGCGAGCTGGTGCGACCCTACATTCTGCGCCGGCTCAAGACCGACCGGAGCGTCATCGCCGATCTGCCCGAAAAGATCGAACTCACCGCCTTTTGCCCCCTCGGCAAGAAGCAGGCGGCGCTCTACCAGGAGTCCGTCCGGGAGCTGGCTCAACGCCTTGAGATCACCGACGGGATCCGGCGCCGCGGCCTGGTGCTGGCGTTCCTGATGCGTTTCAAACAGATCTGCAACCACCCGTCGCAGTGGCTGGGCGACGGCGATTGGGCCGAAGGCGACAGCGGCAAGTGGTCGCGCCTGCGGGAGATCGCCGAGGTGGTCGCCGCCAAGCAGGAGAAAATTCTGGTCTTCACCCAGTTCCGCGAAATGACCGCGCCCCTCGCGGCCTTTCTCGGCCAGGTCTTCGGCCGGCCGGGTCTCGTGCTCTCCGGCGCGACCGAAGTGAAGGCACGGAGAGAGCTGGTACGGCGGTTCCAGGAGGATGAGTCGGTGCCCTTCTTCATCCTGTCGCTCAAGGCGGGAGGGACCGGCTTGAACCTCACCGCGGCGCAGCATGTCGTACACTTCGACCGCTGGTGGAACCCGGCGGTGGAGAATCAAGCCACCGATCGCGCGTTTCGTATCGGCCAGACCCGTAACGTTCTGGTACACAAATTCGTCTGCCGCGGCACCGTCGAAGAGAAAATCGACCAGTTGATCGAGTCGAAGCGGGGCTTGGCGCGCGACCTGCTGGAAGGCGACGCCGGACCGCAGTTGACCGAGCTGAACGACGCCGATTTGTTGCGGCTGGTGGCGCTCGACCTTTCGTCCGCGCTCGGGGAGTGACTCATGTCCGACGAGGGATGGCGCCCCTATGTGCCGGTCGCCGTACGGCAGCGCAAAGCGGCCAAGGAAACGGCGAAACTCGCCAAGAAAGGTACCCCCGCCACGCCGGTCGCGATCTCAGGACGCGCCATCGCCCGCACTTTTTGGGGCAAGGCCTGGTGCGAGAACCTGGAGCGCTACAGTGACTATGCGAATCGCCTGCCGCGCGGCCGCACCTACGTCCGAAACGGCTCCGTGGTCGACCTCAAGATCACCGCCGAGGGCGTGGCGGCGCTGGTCAGCGGCTCCCGGCTCTACCGGGTGCAGATCGCGGTGGCCCCGTTGCCGAAAGCACGTTGGAGCGCGATCTGCCGCGACTGCGCGGGGGCGATCGACTCGCTCGTCGAACTGCTCCAAGGGCGCTTCTCCGCAGGGGTGATGGAGCGGCTCTGCGCGAAGCACACCGGGCTGTTTCCGGCACCGGGCGAGATTCGGCTCGCCTGCTCCTGCCCCGACTGGGCCTCGATGTGCAAACACGTGGCGGCGGTGCTCTACGGCATCGGAGCCCGGCTCGACGAGCGGCCCGAGCTTCTGTTTGCGCTGCGCCAGGTGGATCAGCAGGAGCTGATCGCCCAGGCGGCCAAGGCCTCGCCGGTCGGCCGCAAAGCGCCCGCGGCGCAAAAGGTCCTGGCAAGCGATGGGCTCGCGGAACTCTTCGGCCTGGACCTCGGCGGAGAGGAAGCCGCCCCAAGGCCGTCGAAAACCCGCGCGAAAGCGAAGCCGAAGGCCAAGCCACTCGCGAAAGCGAAGCCCCTCGCGAAGGCCAAGCCCCTCGCGAAAGCCAAGCCCCTCGCGAAAGCCAAGCAGCCGACGAAAGGCAAGCCCAAGCCCGCCAAGAAGTCGCCGGTGCAAGCCAAGCCGAGCGTCGCCAAGAAGCCGCGACCGCATCGGCCGTGATCGCCCTCAGGAATAGCTGCCACCCTTACCCGAGCCAAGATCGATCCAACTGCGGCGAACGGGGGTCAGGATCGGTGCCGCCGCTCAGTTCTTTGGCGTAAGCGAAGCCACGGGAGGCGGATCGGGCGGCCTCGAGGGAATCGGCGTACCGTTCACCGATGCGTCCGGTACCTCTCGCCAGTCGGCCTCCAGCAGCGCTTCTTCAGGTATTTCCCAGAGGCCATCCTTCGCCAGGCGGGGGGCGAGGAGGAGCGAATGTGCGCCCGACGCCAACGTGATGCGCCCGGGGGCGAGTGTCACCCCGGCGAGCAACACCCGATCGTACGCAGGGAAAGTAGGATCGAACCGATCCAGTGCCAGACCGTCGTTCGTTTCGGCGATCAGATAGACCGAGCCGTCCCGGCCGACCGTCATCGCACGGTAGAGAGGCTTCGCCACGACCGAGCTGACCTTCGTGCGATCGAAGGAGTAGCCCTGCGCCGCGCTGCTTTTCTCCAAGCGGGCGAAGGCTTCGTCCGACCGTTCGGACCACCCCACCTCCCCGCTGCCGACACGCAGCTCGTCCTTCGGCAGGCCCGAGGCGGTGAAACGGCGGACGCGATAGGCGTTCCGGTCGGCCACCCAGAGCTGACCGTTGGGCGCGAGCGCGATCAGGGTTCCGAACTGCCCGCGAAGCCACTCCATCTCGCTCGCGCCGGTGGCCTCCCGACCATCAGGCACGGCGCCGTCGACCAGGGTCTCCCAGCGCTTGCCGTCCCACGCCTTGATCAATGGCGGCGCGGCGAGGCGGGGTGCCTCACCGGTCACCCGGTCGAACTCACCGGGCAGGACGCCCACCACCGGGCCGTCGGCGGCTGCCACGGCGGAAACCAACCATTTGCTTTCGAGGCGTAGCGCGCTCTTGCCTCCTCGGAAAACCTCGAGCTGATTCGGCGGCATGAAAGTCACCCAGACATCTCCCGCGGCCGACAGTGCCGCAGTATCGACCCAGCCGCCCTTTTCGCCCTGCTCTTCTGCGCCTTCCAGGAGTCCGCGAGGAACCAACTTCGAACCGGGGCTGAGGGCAAAGAGTTCCAACGTATCGCCGCGAAGGAGAAAGACCCGGCCTTGTTTATCGGCTTGGACGAACTGTATGCCGGGCCAGGCCGTCGCCGGGTTGTCGGGAAGTGCGATCGCCTGGACCCGAGCGAAGCCCTCTTGCTTTTTCTTCTCGATTTTCTTTTCGCCCTTCGGCTGGCTCGAAGGCTCCGCAGCCAAGAGCCCAAGAGGGAGCCCGAGGGCGAGAAGAAGCACGGTTCGGCGCGGAGCGTTCCACATCAGATCGTCCGCTCCCAGCACTCGTCGGAGCAATACTCGGAGAGTATCTCGCCGGTCACCGTGTCCTCACAATACACGCAGGTGTAATGGCAGCAGACCCAAAAGCCGCACCGCGAGTAGCTGTACGACGAGCAGTGAATTCCTGCCGAAGCCGGCTGTGCACCGACCGCCAGCCCGGCCAACAAGATGGCAAGCCCCAAGATTATTCGTTTCATACTGATCCCCTGCGATTCGGAGAAGTATGCGGCACTATACCGCACTACTAGATCCGGTGTGGGCGGAAGCGGAAACGGGACACGAATCCTCGAAGTCGTTTCGCCGCGTGCTGAAACCCCCGGCCGCCAGGGTATTTCCAACCAAAACGGGCGGTTACCCGCCAAAACGGGCGGAATCTGAGACTCGCCGGAATATTTCTCGCCAGAACGGGCCGGCCGGGGCGGAAATGGCGCGGTGGGATCGGAAACGCTCCGTCGGCCCGCTAATCCTGAGACAACGACCGAACCTCGGGCGGCGAATGAGGGTCAGACGACCGCTCTCGGCCGAAATCCGAAGCCTGGTGACAAAAGGCACACACTGATCTATCCTTTAAAGAGTGATGAAAGATCCTGAGGATTCGGACGCGGAGTTCCTTCTGGCCTACGAGCGCGGGGAGTTGACCTCGATCTCGCCCTCCCCGGCACAGATCGAGACCTATCGCCAAGCGGCGCGTGCCACGTCGATCGAGGGTCGGCGGGTCAACATCCTTGTCGTCGCTCGACCTGATGTCCTTTAGCCCTTCCCATCGCCCGGGAGAAGCGAAGCTTCCAGCTCGACCAGCCGCGCCTTGGGCAACAGGTCCGCTGTGTGCGGGTCGTCGTCTCGCCAGAGCGTCCATGCCTCTTGCCAGTTCGTCTCGGCGGCTTTGGCCTCGCCCGTAGCGCGGCGGGCGTGGGCTAGGTGGCCGAGGGCGTAGGCCCGCAAGCAGCCTAGGAACGACGGCGGCACTTCGCACCTTTCGGCGACATCGAGGGCCAGCCGGGCAAGCTCGACCGCCTCGGTCCGGCGCTCGGGATCCTGCGCGCTCTCTCCCGCGGCCCGGGCGCTCTCTTCGGCCAGGCGCAGGGCGAAGCTCCAGAGATGGAACACCGGCGAGAAGTCGATCAGCAGGCGGCGATCGTTCGCGTCGAGATGGGCGAGCCGCGACCAGAGATCCTCCGCGACCTCGTGGTCGGAGGCGGCGGGTTTTCCCCTCGGGGCACACTTTCTGCGCTCGGCGTCGGCCCAGATCAGGCGCCCGATCTCGGCCATTCCCGCTTCGACCTGAAGTGCCACTCGGTGGTACACCGCGTCGACCGTGATCGCCCCGAAATCCAGGGCCAGCGGCGCGTTGCGAAGCTCGCGGACGCGAATCACGGCGGTCGCTAGCTGGGTGACGAACGGCAGGGACCAACCCACCGCTTCGGCCAGCTGGCTCAAGACCTCCTGGGTGGGGATTCGGGTGCCGCGCTGGAATCGCGAGATCAGGCTCTGGTCGATTCCCGATTCCGCGGCCAGCCGCGCCTGCGACCATTCGGGGATCGAGAGCAGGAGGCGGACGATGACCGCTTCAAGGCGGAAAAGATTCTCGTCAACCGTCCCAACGGTTACCTCGGCAGGCGCCTTTGTCATGGTTCATGATCTCCCGACCGGGATTTCCCGGTTTAATCGGACCCGATCGATCGCCCGGGGACCGCCGCCTGCCGCGTCGGCTCGCCCGGCGACTGGAGAACCGCAATGTCAAAACCGACGCCCCGTCCGCTCGTTCCGTTCCTGCTTGTCCTGACCCTGTTCGTTCTGATCCTCAGCCCGGCCCCCGCAACCGCCGCTCCCTGGCCCGGCGGCGATTCGGCCGGTGCGCTCTTCGCCCGCTTCTGGGGTGCGCTGTCGGCGATCTGGGCCGAGTCAGGCTGCATTCTTGACCCCAATGGCGGGTGCCGCGACCAGCAGAACCTGACGGTAGATCCCGGTAGATCCTCCATCACGGCCAACAGCGGCTGCATCTTCGACCCGGACGGCCGATGCCGGGCCGGTTCGGTGGTCACACTGGATTCAGGCTGCATCTTCGACCCGAACGGTAGCTGCCGCCAGTAGCCGGCAACGGTCCGAACCTCAGAAACGAAGCTCATCGGCCTCTCGGGCTCGGCGAACGGCGCATATCGCAGCCGCCGCTCGCCGGGCCATCTCTACCGTGGCCATCTCCTGCTCCGCGGCTTCGACGAACAGGCGCACGGCGGCGAACTCTTCGCGCTTGATGCCG
This sequence comes from Thermoanaerobaculia bacterium, assembly GCA_038248205.1. GTDB lineage: Bacteria > Acidobacteriota > Thermoanaerobaculia > Multivoradales > UBA5704 > DASYKS01. Next base: position 16,342 of record JBBRUC010000002.1, on the reverse strand, counting down.
AACGAGCCGAACACTTTGGCCATCTGGCGAGCGAGAACTCGGGTCTCGGCGGTACGCCCGGCATCGAGATAGATTGCGGCGAGGTCGAGTCCGGCGAGGGCCGCGTCGTCGGGCTTCTTTCGAAAGGTGAAATCCTTACGTACTTGATCGATCGTGGCGATCGCTTCCTCCGTTCGCCCTTGCCCTTCCTGAATCTTGCCATCGAGCCACGACAGCCGGACGAGTTCGAAATCGTTCCCCTGCGCCACGAATCGCTCTCGCACGCCCGGGAGGATCTCGTAGGCCTCCGCGAAACGAGAGAGGTCCACGAGGTTCGCGCAGAGATTGAACAGAAGTCCGCCGTAGAGTCTCGGTTCCACGCTTTCATCGATCCGGGGCACAGCGGCGCGTAGAGCTTCGAGGGACCCTTCGTGATCGCCCTGTTGTTCGAGGATGGCGCTTTGATTCAGGTAGAGCCGGCCCGCCGCCGGCCCTTCACCTTCGAGATCGAGCGCCCGATCGAGCAATGCGAGAGCCTCGTCGAACTCCCGCAGGTCTCGCTGCAACGACGCCTCCAGATCGAACAGCCGGGCTTCCGAGAGCAGGCCGGCCGGCGCGAGCGTCCCCACGGGCCAGAACCGGCGGGCTTGGGCGAACGCCGCTTTGCCCGCGTGGAGATCGCCCGCGACCCGCCAGGCGTTGCCGATGTGGCCGTGGGCAAAGCCGATCAGGCAGCCGCGCAGCTCCTCGGCCGCCGGGGCCGCTTCGGCCGCGCTCAGGGCGAGCCGGGCCAGGTGCAGCGCCTGATCCGGCCGGTGGGGCGCCTCTTCGATGCTCTCGATCGACAACCGCTCGACGAGAGCCCAGGTGGCCACCCCCGGCACAGACTCGATCATCATCCGCCGCTTGGTCTCCTCGACAGCGCGAAGTCGCTGCCATACCTCCGCCGCCTCCTCGCGATCCAAGCTCGCGCGCGCCGCGATCATGCCTTCGAGAAGCGCCTCGTGAACCACCCGGCCGGAGGCGGTCGCCAGAGTCCAGATCGCGGCCTGCACCCCGTGGGCGAGCGGAATCGCCGGCTCCAGGAACTGCCGGTCGAAGACCTCCTGGGCCTCGACGAACGTGTCGACCAGCTCCGGCCCGACGTCGATCATGGCCATCATCTCGTAGAGGCGCGCCTTGGAGAGCGTCGGCTCGCCGCATTCGTAGGCCGAGATCGTTCCCTCCGCCATACCGACCTTGACGGCCAGGTCGGCCTGGGTCAGGCCCTTGGCCTCGCGCAGGTTTTTGAGCGCGGCATTCGTCGCAGGTACTCGGGGTTTAGGCATCGTCGTTCGATCTCAATCAGGAGCTTCTTAGAGCGTAGTTGCCGCTGAGGCCCTTTTCGGGACAACCAAAACCCGGTCCGCCGATATTTTGTGCGGCAATTGCCTCTCAAGGTACTCAATCTCCGGGATTTCCCACCGGAAGTATCACAGATCATGTGAGCGAAAGACATCTTGCGCATTCGTGCGCTTCTTGGCCCTAGCCTTCGCTCTATGGTCGACGCTCCCACCCGCGGCAGGCCGCGAACGAGACCTCCGGACCTTTCCCGGATCCGCCGCTTCGCCCGAATGTTGATGTACCGCGGCGAACGCGCCACCGAAGACGGTGATTTCACCGAGGCCGCCGTCCAGTTCGAGCGGGCGGCTTGGGGCTACGAATATCTGAGCGAGCCGCTCGCCGCCGCCGAGGCGACCCTTGAGCTGGGCCGCAGCCTCCTCTTTTTGCGCCACGGCGAGATGCTCCCCTCGCTCGCCGGACGAATCGAGAACCTGGTGCGGGAGAGCGCCGAGTCCTTGCCCGAAGGCGGTCGCCTGTCGATGCGTGTGTGGGCCGCGATCCTGCGGCGGGGCGACATCGAGCCCGTGCCGCTCCTTCATCTGATTCGAATGCGGCGCCGTGCCCGCCGCGCCGGCGCGCCGCGCGCCAACGAATGGCCGGACCCGGAGGCGGTATCGTGAAAAAGGCCAGCCCGATCAAGGAAAAGATCAAGAAGAACCTGGAAAAGATGGAGACCACACGCCAGCGGGCCGGGTTGCTGCGCGAGACGGCGCTGTTGCGGCTCCGGTGGGTTCCCAATGTCCGCAAGATCATCGAGTACTTCGTCGAGGCGCTGTTCCAAGGAGCGGGTGAGCCGCCGCTCGACCCCCGCCGGCTCGGCGAATCGGTGCCCCGGGCGAAGCTGCGCGCCATCGGGCGCGAGCTGCGGCACCTCCAGAACTTCGCGGCAGAGGTCGCGGACGAACCGCGGCTCGGAGAAACGCTCGATCCGGCCGACCGCCGGCTGTGCGAATGGGCGGCGGAGGAACGGCGGGAGATCATGCGCCTGGCCGTGCGCTTCGAGCGGCGGGTCGGTCCGGCGCCGGAGGCGGCAGACGACCCATCGCCGCGAGACCGGTACATTGCCCCGTAGGAGCAGGCCGCCCGCTTTGCGAATCCCCTACCCGCGCGGGTGCCCCTCGATCATGCCGTAGAACAACGTCGAGAGGGCATGGAAGGTGGAGAGCGCGATCGTCTGGCGGCGGGTCTCGAAGCCGCCGGTGAGCGACGCGATCAGGCCGCCGGCTTTGCGGGTGCCGGGGACCGAGAAGCGGATCTGGTCGCTGTCGAGGCCAGCGACAATCCGATCCGGCAGCTGGACCGAGCCGGACGCCCCCCACGCCTGGCCGACGCGGCTCCGAATCGAAGTCCAGTTGTGGACGAACAGGCGCGGCTCGCCGTCGATGGTCAACGAGTGGAGCCCGCCTTCGGTCGCGGCGTAGAAGTGGTACTGCTCGCCGAGCAGCTTCTGCATCTTGGCGGTGCGCTCGCCCAAGATCCCCAGCACTTCGTCGTCCGAGGTCGGCAGACCGCTCGGGATCTCTTCGACCGTCTGCGGCACCACCACCACGGTCAGATGACGATCGTAGCCGTCGCGGAGGTAACGGTAGAACCCATCGCGTACGCCGAGCAGCCGATCCGACCGATCCTCTCGATCCATCGAGGGGTTGGCGACGGCCACTTCGACCCCGGATTGGAGTCGCTGCCAGAATTCCTTAAGATCGTGGGCCATGATTGAGAGTCGGCAGAACCGTGCAGCGAAGGATATTCGGCGCCTGCGGCGAAGTAAAGGCGACCACGCCGTGCTCGAAGGCCCCCACCTGGTCGGCGAGGCTCTCGCCGCGGGATTAGTGCTCGAAACCGTGCTCGCGACCCCGGAGTTCCTGGCGACCGCCGAAGGCCGCGAGATCGCCCGGCAGCTTAGAGATAACTCTCGCGAGCCGACGCTCGCCTCGGCCGAGGTGCTCGATTCGCTCGCCGATGCCGATTCGCCCAAGGGCCTGCTCGCGATCGCCCGCCTGCCGCGCGGCGGGGTGGAGACGCTGCCGCTCCGGCCGGGCGGCCTGTACCTCTATCTCGACGGCCTCCAAGATCCGGGCAACCTGGGCGCCATCGCGCGGGTCGCCGAAGCGACCGGGGCTTGCGGTCTCGCACTCGCCCCGGGCGGGGTCCATCCCAACCACCCCCGCGCGCTGCGCGCTTCGGCCGGCAGCCTGCTGCGCCTCCCCGTGGTCGTCGGCGCCGGCCCCGAGGAGCTGTCCGAGCATCTGGCGCCGCTCGTTCCCGCCTGGGCGGCGCTCGCCGCCACGGGCGGGCGCGATCTCTACGATCCGGCGTTGCCGCTGGCTCCCGGCGCGCTGATCCTCGCCCTCGGCGCCGAAGGCCCCGGCCTGTCGCGCCCGATCGAGCAGCGGGTGGAGCGCGCAGGGCTCCTGCTCACCATTCCGCTTGCGCCGCCGGTCGAATCGTTGAACGTCGCGGTCGCCGCCGCGGTCGCCCTGTTCGAGATCCGGCGGCGGCGCTAACACCGTTCGGCGCAAAACGCGTCCTCCCAGAGCAGCCGTGGCGGGATACCATGCCATGGTGCTTTCGGAGATCCTCATGCGTAGCGCCTCACTCGTTCGACAGATTCGGTACCCGGTGGCGGGTGCCCTGCTCCTTATCGCATTGCCCGTAGTGGCGGCGACGCCCCCGGCGACCGCGCCCGCTTCGCCCTGGTCGGGCAAGGCGTTCGCGACCTCTCCGGCGGCGCTTCTTGCGGCGGCCAAGGCGTTGCCGTCCATCTCCGGCCAGGAGGTCGACTTTCTCCTGTTCGAATCGCACCTGACCCTGGACAAAGACGGGCTGTGGAGCGAGCGGCAGCACCAGATCTACCGGGTGCTCGATCCAACGGCGGTCGACGACTGGGCCTATATCGAGGAAGCCTGGTCGCCTTGGCACCAGCTACGGCCGGAGATGCGGGCGCGGGTGATCGGCCTCGACGGCACGGAGCGCTGGCTCGATCCGAAGACGATCTCGGAGACCTCCTCCGGAGGATCGTCGGCGGTGATGTTCGATGACGGCAAAGTGCTGCGCGCACCGCTTCCCGCGGTCGAGGCCGGTGCGATCGTCGAGGTCGAGGTCTCCGTGCGCGACCAACGACCGTTGTTCGCCGCCGGCAGCATCCGCCGCCTGACCTTCCCGAGCAATAACGTGCGGATCGCCCGGATCGAGATGAATGCCGCGGCCGAGGTACCGCTTCATTGGGTGCGCCGTCTGCTGCCCGAGTCCGGGCCGGTCGAACGGACGATCGACGGCCGGAGGATCCTGTCGTTCGAGTACACCGATCTCGACCTCAACCACGAATACGAGGTCGGCCCGCCGTCCGAGACGCCCGGGTTTTCCTACCTCGCGTTCAGCTCGGCCGCGAGCTGGCAGAGCGTCGCCAAGCTCTACTCCGAGGTGGTCGATCGCGCCCTCGCCGGGGCCGACGTGCGGGCGGTGGTCGAAAAGGCGAGCGCCGGAGCTACCGACCAGACGCAGGTGATCCACCGCCTGCTCGCCTACCTGCAAGCGCAAGTCCGCTACACCGGGATCGAGTTCGACGACGCGGGGATCGTGCCCCGCTCCCCGACCGAGACGCTCGCTCGCCGCTTCGGCGACTGCAAGGACAAGTCGGCCCTGTTGGTGGCCCTCCTGCGCGCCGCCGACATCCCCGCCTACCTCGCCCTACTTTCCGGCGGCTGGGGCCTCGACGTCGATCCCGAGCTGCCCGGCCTGGGGGCGTTCAATCACGCGATCGTTTACGTGCCCGCCTCGCCGCCGATCTGGATCGACGCGACGGAAGAACTGGCCCGTGCGGGCGAACTGCCGGCCTCGGACCGGAACCGCTGGGCGCTCGTCGCGGCGCCGGGCACGAAGTCGCTCCAAAAGACGCCGGAGCCCTCCGCCGCCGAGAACCGTTTACTGCGCGTCCGCACGATCGAGCTGGCCGAGCTGGGCAAGGCGAAACTGGTCGAGGAGAACGAGTATCACGGCGATCTGGAGATCTGGGCGCGCCGCAACCTCGGGATGGCCGACGAAAAGACGCGGAATGATTGGCTCGAGAACTATTCCAAAGCGTATTTCCTGACCGACCAGATCGGCCCCTACAAGGCCTCCGCGGCGACGGATCTCTCCCAACCGTTCCACACCCGGTTGGAAGTTCCCGCCTCGCCGCGCGGTTCGTCGGACTTGAACGAAGCCGCTGTCGGCATCCGGTTGGAGAATCTTCTCGAACGCCTCCCTTCCGTGTTCTTGGAAGGCAACCTCATCGCCGATGAGGTCGGCGCGAATCCGGAAGAGGATCTGAGTCCCGAGGACGCCGAAGGCGAAGACGACGAGAGCGCGGACGAAGCGGAAGGCGAGGAGGACGACGCGGACGCCGTGCCCACCTCCCGGCGCACCCGACCGTACGCCTTCCGCGAGCCCTACGTCACCGAATGGCGGTACGAGATTCATCCGCCCCCCGGCTTCGCGCTGCGCGAGATGCCGGAGTCGCGGCAGGAGGCCTACGGCACGGCGACGCTCGAACGGCGCTACCGCTCGCTGCCCGACGGCACGTTCGAAGCCGTGTTCCGCTTCGACACCGGCAAGAACCACCTCTCGCCCGAGGAGTTCGAGGCTCTGCGCCAGAAGACCCTGGCGCTCGCCAAGGGCGAGGCGGTGTTGATCTATTTCGATCAGGTAGGCGCCGCGGCGCTCAACCAGGGCAAGGTGACCGAGGCGCTCGCCGCCTTCCGCACTTTGGCCGCCGCGCATCCGGACCGGGGGCTCTATGCCCTCCAGCTCTCGCGCGCCCTGCTCGCGGGCGGCTTGCAAGAGGCCGCGACGGCCGAGGCGAAGCGGGCCGTGGCGCTCGCGCCGAAGCTCGCCGACGCGCACCAGAACCTCGGCTGGGTGCTCCAGCACGATTCGCTCGGCCGGCTGCGCGGCGCCGCGGGATTCGACCGGACCGGTGCGCTCGCCGCCTACCGCAAGGCCGTGGCGCTCGATCCCGACGCCGACGTAGCGAGGGCGGATCTGGCGATCCTCTTGGAGTTCAACGCCGAGGGCAAACAGTTCGGTCCGGGAGCCGACCTCGAAACCGCCGGCACGCTCTACCGCGAGCTGCACGACAAGGGGATCTCCGGCCTCGACGTCAACCTGATGATCAACCTGCTGCGCCGCAAGAAGCTCCCCGAACTCAAGACTTTCGCTTCCAAGCTCGACAGCTCGGCGGCGCAGCAGCAATATCTCGCCGCGGCGCTCGCGCTGCTCGAAGGGCCAGACGCCGTCGCGCGGCTCTCCCGCGGGGTCGCCGACTCCAGCCAACGGGTGGCGATGCTCGCCCTGGCCGGCCAGCAGCTGATCGAAAACCGGCGCTACGCCGAAGCCGGCCAGCTGTTCCAGATCGTCGCCTCGCTCTCTCCTAACGGCGCGACCAAGCTCGGCATGATGAGCCGGATCGCCACGATCCGCCCCTGGGAGGACCTGGAGCTGCCGGAGCGTGCCCCCGGCACCCTGGCGCTGCGGCTGTTGCGGCTCGCCTACCAGGGGAAGCTGGCGCCGGAGGAGATCAAGGGGTATATGTCCCGTCGGCTCCCGCCGCTGGAGCTCGACCGCGAGGTGAAGCAACTCTCGGAAGCCGACACCAAATTCGGACTCGGGCAGGATTCCGGGTCCGAGAACCAGGGCCGGTTCGCCCTCGACCTCGTCTCCAGCCTGCTGCGCTCCGACACCTCGGGCAACGACGATCTCGGCTACCGGGTCCGCTCGCGATTCGACGGCTTCGGCTCCTCCGATGCGTTTACCACGTTCGTGGTCCGTGAGGACGGCGAGTATCGCGTCCTCGGCGACAACGAGGACTGGGCGCCGGTCGCCCGCCTGGTCCTGGAACTGGCCGCGGCGGACCGTCTGGACGACGCCCGCCACTGGCTCGATTGGGCGCGCGACGAGTTCGAGGACGCGAAGAATTCGGACCCTTACGCGATCCAGCCTTTCGCCCAGCTATGGACCTCCGGCCGTCCGGGCACCGCGGACGAGATCCGCACCGCCGCGACCGTGCTGTTAGAGGTGAGCGACGACGAAGAGATGAGCCCCGCCTGGCGCGCGGCGATCGAAGACTGCCTGGGCAAAATCGCCGAACTTCGACCGACCGCCGCGCCGGAAAGCGCGGTGGCGCTCGACGTGGCGACCTGGCGGGGGCTGGAGCTGCTCGAACGGTGGGACGATCTTTCCCCCCTGCTCCGGCGCCTGGTGGCCGCGCAGCCGGACTCGGACCGCGCCCTGACTGCGCTGTTCCTCGCCGAGCGCCGTCGCGGCCACGCCGAAGACGTCCGGCCGCAGGTCGAAGCGCGCCTGGCCCAATCGCCGAACGATCTCGTCGGCCTCCACCTGCTCGCCGATCTCGCCGAAGCCAAGGGCGACATCGCTCGCTCGCTGGAGATCACCCGGACGCTGATCGAGCGAAATAAAGCGGAAGCGGGCGACTACAACCGCCTGGCCTGGGATCAGCTGTTCCAGCCGCCGGTCCAAGAGCAGGCGCTCACCGACGCCTCGCGCGCCTCGGAGATGTCGGCGCACGCCGACCGGTCGATCCTCCACACCCTCGCCTCGGTCTACGCCGAGCTGGACCGCCCGGCCGAGGCTTACCGCGTGCTGCTGCAATCGATCGACGCCGAAGGCGGCAAACCAGCGACCTTCGATTGGTACGTCTTCGGCCGCATGGCCGAAACCTACGGCCTCCCCGACCAGGCCCGCTCCTACTACGCCCGAGTAGAAAAACCCACCGACTACCCGCAAGTGAGCGCCTTTGCCCTCGCCCAAAAAAGGCTCGCGGCGCTAGGGCCGGCGAAGGGAAAGGGGAAGAAGGGGGGCAAGAATGAAAAGCCGTAAGGGGAAGGAACGCAGGAGCTTGAGCGCGTGATCCCACACGAACTTCGATCTCGCGTAACCTCTCGGTAACGAATCGCATCCTCGCTCCGTGCCACGGAACCTGGAGGCTGCTTGGAGTACGAAGACTTCGTTCTATCGGTCGCACCGAGCAGCACCGGAGAGATGGCAACGAACGCGCTCACCGGTGAGACGGCCCAGCACACTCCCGAGCTGATTCAGATCACCACGGAGACGGCCCAGCACACTCCGTAGCTGGGCAAGATCACCACAGAGCTGGACCGGATCACCGCTACCCTCGACCAGACCACTACTGGGCCGGGCCAGATCACCCCGGAGCTGGCCCAGATCACTACTGACCTGTACGGGATCACCCCTGACCTGAGCCAGGTCACCCCAGAGCTGGAACAGACCACGGGTGAGCCGGACCGTGCTTCCGCTGGGCGCGACCCCAACGCCCCTGGGCAAAGACCCAACGCCGCAGGCCGCGACCCCGAAGGGTGTGGGCTCCTTCGGTTACCGCCCAAAGTGACGCTTGCTACCCGGCCGCGCCGCGGCATAGGCTCCCGCCGCTCGCTTCCCCTTTCCGGAGGTACCTTCCTTTGATTCAGGTCACTTGGCGCGACCGTTGGCGCTACCGCTTTGACAATTTCATGGCCCGCGGCACGGGCGCGCTCCTCCTCGCTCTCGCGGTCGCCTCGGCCCTCATGGTGATTTCGATCGCCGCGTTCGTCACCCTGGCGCACGTGGCCCCGCCGGGAGAGGACGGCCAGCCGGTCGGCTTCTCCAGCCTCGCCTGGATGGGCTTGTTGCGCTCGCTCGACACCGGCACGATGAGCGGCGACGCCGGCAGCGTCTGGTTCGTCGGCGCCATGCTCGCGGTGACCTTGGGCGGCGTGTTCACCGTTTCGACTCTGATCGGCGTCTTAAACAACGGCCTCGAAGGCAAGCTCTCCAACCTGCGCAAAGGGCGCTCGCGGGTGATCGAAACAGGGCATACGATCATCCTCGGCTGGTCGCAGCAAATCTTCCCGATCCTTTCCGAGCTGCTGCTCGCGAACGAAAGCCGCAAAGGCGCCTGCATCGTCGTGTTGGGCGACGGCGACAAAGCAGAGATGGAAGACGAGATCGCCGCACGCACCGGCCCGACGGGCAAGACCCGAATCGTCTGCCGCTCCGGCAGCCCGATCGACCTCGCGGACTTGTCGATTGTGAGCCTTCAGACCTCGAACTCGATCGTCGTCCTGTCGCCTCAAGGCGACGATCCGGACGCGAGCGTGATCAAAACCCTGCTCGCGATCACCAACGCGCCCGACCGGCGCCCCGCGCCCTACCATGTGGTAGCCGAGATCCGCGATCCGAACAACCTCGAGGTCGCCCGCATGGTCGGCCGCGACGAGGTCGAGCTGCTCTTGGTCGGCGAGCTGATCTCGCGGATCATCGCCCAGACCTGCCGCCAGTCCGGCCTGTCGGTGATCTACACCGAGCTGTTCGATTTCGGCGGTGACGAGATCTACTTCCGCGACGAGCCGAGTCTGGTCGGCAAGACCTACGCCGAGGCGCTGGTCGCCTACGACGACTCGGCGGTGATGGGGATCGCCCCGCTCTCGGGCCGCCCGCGGCTCAATCCACCGATGGACCAGCGGATCGCCGCGGGCGAACGGTTGATCCTGGTCGCGCAGGACGACGATTCGATCCGCCTCTCGGGCCAGCCCCATCCGGTGCGCGACGAGGCGATCCTTGAAGGGATCGACGTGCCTCAGGCGCCGGAGCGGACGCTGCTTCTGGGCTGGAACTGGCGGGCGACGAAGATCCTTTCCGAACTCTCGCAGTATGTCGCCCCCGGATCGCATACCACCGTGGTCGACGAAGTGCCCGAGGCGGCCGAGCGGATCGCGGCCCTCGGCGATTCCGCCAACATGGCGATCGAGCGGATCGAAGGGGACACCTCGGACCGGCGCCTGCTCGACTCTCTCGGCTTGGAGACGTTCGATCACATCATCGTCCTCTCCTACGCCGATCATCTGGAGGCGCAGCGGGCGGACGCCAAGACGCTCGTCACCCTGCTCCACCTGCGCGAGATCGGCGAACAGAAGGGCAAGGCGTTCTCGATCGTCAGCGAGATGCTCGACGTGCGCAACCGCGCTCTCGCCGAAGTCACGAAGGCGGACGACTTCATCGTCAGCGACCGGCTGATCAGCTTGATGTTGGCGCAAATCTCGGAAAACAAGCAGCTTGCCGCCGTGTTCGACGACCTGCTCGACCCCGACGGCAGCGAGATCTACCTGAAACCCGCCGGGGCCTACGTGCGGCCCGGCACTCCGGTCGATTTCTACACCGTGGTCGAATCCGCGCGCCGCCGCGGCGAATCGGCGATCGGCTATCGCATCGCGGCCGACGTGAAGAATGCCGATCGCGCCTACGGCATCAAGCTCAATCCGAAGAAATCCGAGACCCTCTCCTTTACCGCCGCCGATCGAATCGTGGTGCTGGCGGAGGAGTAGGGCGAGGGGCGGACGGTAACTTCCGGCCGCCCTCGCGCGCCTTACCTCCAAGGGCCAAATCCGAGCGTATATAAGGACGACCCCGCCCCCTTCTCTGGGACACGCTATCCTTACGCTCTCAGTGTTGCCTCCATAGATTCGTACGCTCCGCACGAAAGGAAGATCCAAACCATGAAAAAGCTTCTCCTCACACTGGTACTCGCCGCCTTGATCGCACCGGGCACCCTTTTGGCCATTCCCGGCACCCCGGACCGCGTACCCGGCGCCTCGCTCATCGTGCCGTTCTTCGAGACCGGCATCAACTCGTCGATCAATCCTCACGACACGCTGCTCGCGGTCAACAACCAGAGCAATACGACCCGCCTGATCCACTACCACGTCTTCGATATCGACGGGAACCCGACCACCATCCGCGGCAACATTTCGCTTTCGGGAAGTGCCAGCTGGACCGCCGCGATGCGCGACCTGATCTCGGGAGCCTCGGCGTCCGCCAAGACCCAGCTCACGCAGGGCGCGTTCTACCGCGGGTTCGTCACCATCGACGGCGTCTCGGCCGCGACGACGCTCGACCCGACGAACTTCTCGTTCCCGTTCCTGTTCACCAATTTCCTCGAAGGCTACATCTACTACACGCGCCTCTCCGAAGGCTCGGCCAACGGCATCAGCATGGTGCCGCTCGAAGTCGTCCCGACTTCGCTCGACGGCCTCCTCAAGGACTTCTACTCCTCCGGGCGACGCGAAGAGATTGACGCCCCGGCGCGTCTGTGCGCCGATCAGATCATCGCGGGCACCGTTCCCTGCACGGGCAACGCTGACAACGTGATCAACCGCATCCAGCTGCGCCAGTTCGGCTCGACGCCGCTCGCCGGAAGAAGCCGCCTGGTCGTCTTTACCTGGAACACCCACCGGACCGAAGGCCCGTCCAAGCGTTGCCAAGCGCTGGGCACCTGCGCCGAGGCGTACCCCTACAAGCGCTACCGCGAGGACGGCACGCTGGTGGCGGACCTGACCTTCCGTTTCGACCATGTGGTCAACCTGATCGACATCAGCGGCACGCCGGACTCGGGCTGGGTTTCGATCTGGAACATCCCCGATCCGGACAACGACTGGCAGGTTTATGCCTACTCGTTCAACTCGGCGAAGCCGGGTAGCTCCTCGCTCAACTGGGACGCCCTCTTCGAAGGTTTCATCGTCCCGTAGGTCCGCAACCGGCCCGGCTCGCGGGGGTTTCCCTGGCAAGGGTTCCCCCGCACCCCTCGGTTCTGAAACGATGGGGGCAACCGAAGGAGCCGGATCGATGCAACCGGGATGGACCACTCTGCTGTTGGACGTCAACGGCGAATCGCGCGCCGCCGTCTTTCCCACCCACCACACGCTGCTCGAAGTCCTACGGGAAGAGCTGGCCCTCCCCGGCACCAAGCACGGCTGTGAGCTGGGCGAATGCGGCACCTGCGCGGTGTTGGTGGACGGCCGGCCGATCCTCTCGTGCCTGGCGCTCGCCGCCGACATGGCGGGCAAAAGAATCGAGACCGTCGAAGGGCTCCAGATCGGCAACGCGCTCCACCCGCTCCAGCAAACGATGGCCGACCTGGGCGCCGCCCAGTGCGGCTACTGCACGCCGGGAATTCTGATGACGGCCAAGGCGCTGCTGGCCGAAAACCCCTCCCCCACCGACGGAGAGATTCGCCAGGCGCTCGCCGGCAATCTCTGCCGCTGCACCGGGTACCACAAGATCGTCGAGGCGGTGGAAGGGGCGGCGGCGTTGCTGAGGGGCGAGGAGTGGGTGGCGCCGCGGGAGGTATTGTATGGGGCGGCGGAGCCGGGGCGGGAGATTCCGCAAGAGAACACCATCCCGCCGCTTCGGCTTCTCCCGGGTGCGCGGGCGTCTCGCCCGCCATTGCGGGCCGGAGGCCCGCGCACCCAGGAAAAACCCGAGAGCGAGGGGTAACGCCATGGCCGAGCCGCTGCGCAAAGAAGATCCGATCGAAGAGGAACCTCTCCCCGACCCGGAACCCGCCCCCGAGCGCCCCCTCCGCTGGATCGGCACCCCTTTCCGCCGGGTGGACGGCCGCGCGAAGGTGACCGGGGCGACCAAGTTCGCGGACGATCTGACGTTCCCGAGAATGTGCCACGTGAAGCTCGTCCGCTCGCGCATTCCGCATGGGACGATCCGCAGCATCGACTTCTCTCAGGCCGAGAAGATCCCTGGCTATCTCGGCTGCCTGACCGGCGCCGACACCCCGATTCCGTTCGGCATCCTGCCGGTCTCGATGGACGAACACGCGCTCTGCCCCGATCGGGTCCGCTTCGTGGGCGATCCGGTGGCCGCCGTGGCGGCGACGACCGAAGACGCGGCCTACGAGGCGGCGCTGGCGGTGATCGTCGAATACGACAGTCTCCCGACCATCGCGTCGGTCGAGCAGGCGATCGCTACCCCCGAGCCGCGAATCCACGACTACGGCGACGACGGCAATCTGCATAAGAAGGTCTCGATGCGCTTCGGCGACGTCGAAGGGGGATTCGCGGCGGCCGACCGGATTTTCGAGGATCTCTTCTTCTACGAGGGGAACACCCACCTGCCGATGGAGCAGCACGCCACGGTGGCGGTCCCCGAGGACGACGACCGGGTGACGGTCTGGTCGTCTACCCAGACGCCGCATTACCTGCACCGCGCGCTCGCCAAGGTGCTGGAGCTGCCGGCGTCGCGCATCCGGGTGATCGCCTGCTCGAACGGCGGGGGCTTCGGCGGCAAGTCGGACCCGTTCAACCACGAGATCGTGGCGGCGAAGATGGCGCTCGCCCTCGGTCGGCCGGCGAAGATCGTGCTCCACCGCGAGGAGGTTTTCTACTGCCACCGCGGCCGGCATCCGGTGACGATGCGGATGAAGACCGGCGTTTCGAAAGAGGGGAAGATCACCGCGCACCATCTGGAGACCGCGCTCGACGGCGGCGCGTACGGCAGTTACGGGGTGGCTTCGACCTATTACACCGGGGCGCTCGAAACGGTGACCTACGAAATGCCGGCCTATCAATTCGACGGCCTGCGCGCGTTCACCAACAAGCCCCCCTGCGGGCCGAAACGGGGGCACGGCACGCCGCAGCCGCGCTTCGGCCTGGAGGTCCAGCTCGACAAGATCGCGGTCGCCCTCGGCCAAAACCCCGCCGATCTGCGCCTGCGGATGCTGGTGGCCCCCGAGACGATCACCGCCAACTGGCTCCAGCTCCACACGGTTTCGCTCGACCGCTGCATCGAGGCGGTGGTCGCCGGCAGCGGCTTCCGCGAGCGGTGGGGAAATCTCCCCGAGGGGCGCGGCCTGGGGCTCGCCTGCGGCTCGTACTTGAGTGGCGCGGGGCTGCCGATCTATTGGAACCACATGCCGCAGTCGGGTGTGCAGTTGAAGATCGACCGCTCGGGCTGCGTCGCGGTCTTCTGCGGCGAGGCGGAGATCGGCCAGGGGTCGGACTCGGTCCTCGCGGGAATCGTCGCCGAGGTGCTGGGCATCGATCTTTCGGACCTGCGCCTCTGCGTCGCGGACACCGATCTCACCCCGGTCGATCTCGGCAGCTATTCCTCGCGAGTGACGCTGATGATGGGCAACGCCGCGCTCCAAGCGGCGGAGCGGGCGCGCGACCTGATCGCCAAGGCGGTGGGCGACCAGCTGGAGGTCCCCGCCGACCGGCTGGTCTTCGCCGAGCGCCAGGTGTTCGACGCGAGCGATCCCGAGAAGGGGCTCACTTTCCAAGACGCGGTGATCGCCGCAGAAGCGCGCTTCGGAACCCTCGGAACGGTCGGGTCCTACATTCCCCCCCGCTCCCCCGGCAAGTACCGCGGCGCGGGCGTCGGCCCCTCCCCCACCTATTCGTATTCGGCTTCGGTGGTGGAGGTGGAGGTCGATCCCCAGACCGGCCTCTGGCGCCCCGTCCACGTCTGGATCGCCCACGACATCGGCCGGGCGCTCAATCCGGTCCTGGCGATCGGCCAGGTGGAAGGGGGCGTCTACATGGGGCTCGGCGAGGTGATGATGGAAGAGCAGGCCTTCCGCCGCCTCCCCCGCCACCTCTCGAACGCCCTGGTCCACAAGTTCCCCTCGATGCTCGAATACAAGAGCCCGACCTTCCTCGACATGCCGCCGATCACGACCTATCTGATCGAAGAGCCCGATCCCCAAGGCCCCTACGGAGCCAAAGAGGTCGGCCAGGGTCCCCTGCTACCGATCCTCCCCGCGTGCGCGAACGCGATCTATGACGCCGTGGGAGCCCGGGTCGATCAGGTGCCGATCCACCCGCACATGGTGCTCAAAGCGCTGGACGCGAAGAAGAAAGGCGGAGAGGCCCGCTATGGCCCGAAGGGATTCCCGGAAGTCGATTTCGGCGAGACGCTGATCGTGCCGACCCCCGCCCAAGGAGGCGACGGCACCGCGATCAACGAATTCCGCGGCAAGCTCCGCTCCGGCATGCGCGGGGTGGCCACCGGAACCATGAGCACGAGAGACGAGGCACTCCGCCAGAAGAAGCCGCTGACCACGAAGCTGGAGGATCGCTAGATGCTGCGCCCCAAATCCATCAAGGACCTCCTCCAGAGCGTAGGGGGGCAGCTTGCCTGCCCCCGGGCGGAGGCAAGCTCCACCCCTACGAACCTTGACCCACCAGGAACGATTCTCGGCAAGGAGTGTTGCTAAATGCTGCGCCCCAAACCCATCAAGGACCACCTCCAGGACGTAGGGGGGCAGCTTGCCTGCCCCCGGGCGGAGGCAAGCTCCGCCCCTACGACACCGATTTCCCGTGAGGAGCGTTTCTAAATGCTGCGCCTCCCCGCCTTCGACTACATCGCGGCCAAGTCGATCGAAGAAGCCGCATCGATCCTAGCCGGAGAAGGCTCCGCCGAAGCCGCAGCCCAAGGCCAAGCCCTCCCCGTCCGCCTCGTCGCCGGAGGAACCGACCTCTGGCCCAACATGAAACGCCGCCACCAGAGCGCCAAAACCGTAGTCAGCCTGATGGAAATCCCCGGCCTCTCGGACATCCAAGCCACCAACCCCCAAGGGGAAATCCGCATCGGAGCCACCGCCCTCCTCTCCGACGTAGCCAACCACCCCCAAATCCGAGCCCGCTACCCCGCCTTCGCCGAAGCCGTCGATTCGATCTCCTCTCCCCCGCTCCGCAACATGGGAACGATCGGCGGCAACCTCTGCCTCGACACCCGCTGCACTTATTACAACCAAACCGAAGACTGGCGCCGCGGCATCGACTACTGCCTGAAGGAAAAAGGCAAGACCTGCTGGGTCGCGACCAGCTCGCCGAAGTGTTTGGCGCACACGGCTTCGGATGCCGCGCCGATGCTTCAGGCGTTGGGGGCACGAGTGCGGCTTGTGTCGCGAGAGGGAGAGCGGACGATCCCGATCGGCGACTTGTATCGGAACGATGGGATCGACTACTTGACGAAGCGGCCGGAGGAGATTTTGGCGGAGATTTTGCTGCCTGGGGAGGCCGATGCGGAGCATTGTAGAAGCGCGTTCTGGAAGCTTAGGCGGCGGGGATCGATCGACTTCGCCGTGCTTTCGGCGGCGGTTGCGGTTTGGGTGGATGGGGGGGGGGTCGTAACGAAGGCG
>JBBRUC010000001.1:0-118520 GCA_038248205.1 Thermoanaerobaculia bacterium | reverse complement strand
TGAACGGCCCGCTCGGCGACAACCTGAAGCTTCTTACGGGGTTCTCCAGCATCCTCCGTTCGATCGGCGGGCACGGGGGCGATTCGTAACGAGAAAGTCCGGGTAGGATCGCCCGAATCGGAAACACCGCATCACGAAAACCGTAGGTAGAGGCGCAGCGTGCTGCGCCTCTACCGTTTCTCGGGGCTGCCCGTTTTTGTTCGCATTGTTCGTTTGTCGAGGAGATGCATCCCATGACTGAAACCACACCGGTGATCGATCTCGAAGGCCTGGAGGTCACGCTCGGCAAGCGCCGAATTCTCCACGGGCTTACGGCGAAATTGACCGGCCGCTCGATCGGCCTGCTCGGCCCGAACGGCGCGGGCAAGACGACGCTTCTTCATACGCTGCTCGGCTTCTATGCCCCGTCCGCCGGCACCGCGCGGCTGCTCGGCCACGACATCCGCAGCAAAGGGCGTGAGATCCGCACGCTGATGGGCTACATGCCGGAAAACGATGCGTTCATCGCCGGGCTTTCCGGCGTCCGCTTTGTCCGACTTATGGCCGAGCTATCGGGCCTGCCGCCTGAGCAGGCGCTCGAACGGGCGCACGAGGCGCTGTTTTACGTCGGTCTCGGCGAGGCGCGCTATCGACCGGTCGATAGCTACTCGCTCGGAATGAAACAACTGGCGAAGCTCGCCCAGGCGCTGGTCCACGGGCCGAAGGTACTCTTCTTGGACGAGCCGACCAACGGCCTCGATCCGCCGGCGCGCGCCCGAATGCTTCACCTAATCCGCGACATTCGCGACGCGGGGCAGGTGCGGGTGATCCTTTCCTCGCACCTTCTGCGCGACGTGGAAGAGTGTTGCGAAGAGGTTCTGGTGCTCAAAGACGGCCGGATCGCCACCTATTGCAACCTGGAGGCCGAGCGTCGGGCGAATCGTAGCTTTCTGGAGCTGGAGCTGCGCGCTGAAAATGGTTCTGAGCAGAAATTCCGCGCGGCACTCGATGGTCTGGGCTGCGAAGTGGCCGAAGGGAGCCGGCGCCACATCAAGCTGGTGCTTCCCGAAGGGGTGGAGGTCCGAGCGCTCTACCAGGCGGCCTCGGATTATTCGGTCCAGATCCGCCATCTCGACTATCGCCGTGATTCGTTGGAAGACATCTTTCTAAAGGCGATGGAGGGGTAGTCCGATGGCTGTCTTCGAACGTAGGTACCGCCCATACTCCGGATCGCTTACGCCGGAAAAGCGCCGGTTTCTGATTTTGCCGCGCTACGCCTATTCCGACGTATTCAAAAGCCGGCTGTTCGCGATCTTCTTCGCGCTCTGCTTCGCCGTGCCGTTTGCCGGTCTGCTGATCGTCTACCTGCACCACAACCTGTCGGCGCTCAAGATGTTCGGCATCACGGTGGAAAAGCTGAACGAAGTCTTGCCGATCGACGCGCACTTCTTCTGGCGCGGGTTGCTGCTTCAAAGCGGCCTTTGCTTCGCGCTCACGCTGTTCGTTGGCCCGGCACTCGTGGCACCCGACCTGCGCAACAACGGGCTGCCGCTCTATCTTGCCCGGCCGTTTTCGCGCGCCGAGTACGTCTTGGGCAAGCTCTGCGTGTTGGCGATCCTGATGTCCGCCGTCACTTGGTTGCCCGGCCTGCTTCTCTGGGGTTTTCAAGCCTATTTGGAGCCAAAGTGGGCGGCGGCCAATCTCCAGATCGCCATGGCCGTGTTCGTCGGCAGTTGGATCTGGATCCTCTTCCTGTCGCTCTTCGCCCTCGCGGTCTCGGCCTGGGTCAAGTGGAAGCCGGTGGCACGGATCGCCCTCTTCATGCTGTTCTTCGTCGGCAGCGCGGTCGGCGAAGCGGTGCATGAAATTCTTGGCCAATCGTTTGGCCGGCTCTTCGATGCGTCGGGCGCGAGTGCCACCGTCTGGGCCTTCCTTTTCGGCGTCCCCATTCCGGAGGGGCATCCGCTCGCACTCGCCTGGACGACGATGATCGGCGGAAGCCTGGTCTTCCTCTGGCTACTGAAAACGCGCCTGCGCGCCTATGAGGTGGTGCGATGAACGCGGCGAGCACAACGGTAGGAACGGCGAAAAGCAGCGGCGATCAGATCGTTCTCGACAACGTTTCCAAGTTCTACGGCGAGGTGCTCGGCGTCAACCGCATCGATCTTGTCATCCCGCCCGGAATTACCGGACTGGTCGGTCCGAACGGCTCGGGCAAGACGACGCTGATGAACTTGCTGGTGGGACTCCTGCGGCCGAGCGCGGGGACGGTCAGTGTGCGCGGTCTGTCGCCCGACCGGCCGGAGACGATGTTCCGCGAGATCGGTTTCGCGACCCAGGTGGATGCGTTTCCAACCGGCCTCACCGGATTTGAGTTCGTCGCGATGCTGCTCGGCGTCTATGGCTTTTCAGCCTCGGAGGCGAGAGAACGCGCGGCCAAGGCGATCGATCGGGTAGGTCTTTCCGAAGCGGCCGGCCGCAAGGTCGCGGGCTACAGCAAGGGAATGCGGCAGAGGATCAAACTCGCCCAGGCGATGGCGCACGATCCTTCCGTGCTGATTCTCGACGAGCCGCTGAACGGGCTCGATCCAATGGCCCGTGCCGAAGTGATCGCACTCTTCCGCGAGCTTTCAACCGCCGGCAAGCACGTCCTGGTTTCGAGCCATATCCTGCATGAGGTGGATCTCATCTCCGATCAGGTGGTGCTCCTAAACGGCGGCTACGTGGTCGCCGAAGGGGAGATCGGGGGCGTTCGCGACGAGATGGAAGAGGAGCACCCGGTCCAAGTGATGATCCGCTGCGACCGGCCCTCGCTGCTCGCCTCGCGCCTGTTCGAGCACGACCACGTGGTCGAAGCGCGAATCACCCCGGACCGCCGCGGCCTGCTGGTCAGCACCAAGGACGCGGATGGTTTCCACCTGCTGCTCAATCGCATCGTCCTGGACGACAACCTGGAGATCGAATCGATCGTACCGGCCGATGCGGACGTCCATGCGGTCTACCAATATCTGATCGAACAAGGGGGCCGCTGATGAACGCCGCGATCTCAAACGAAGTCCCGGCGAACCCGGCCGTGGCCACCCAACCCGCCCCGGGCAGCGCAGCTATGCGCCGCCGCCAGCTCGCGGCGATCATCCGGATGGAACTCAAGAAAGGATTCTTCGGAAAGCGCGCGATCGGCCTCTGGCTGCTCGCCTTGGCGCCCCCGGCGATCCTTTCTCTTCGCCTCTTCATAAGGCCCGGTGACTCGATCCAATCGCTATTCGATCTCGCCCAAGCCCAAGCGGTGTTCGCGGGCGGCATCTATCAGGCGTTCCTGCTTCGCGTCGTGACGTTTCTTGGTTGCGTCGGAATCTTCGGCAACCTGATCCGGCGCGAGGTGCTGGATCGCACCCTCCACTACTATTTTCTCGCACCGATCCGCCGCGAGCTTCTGGTGGTCGGAAAGTACCTGACGGGGCTCACCGTCGCCGGCTTCCTCTTTGGCCTCTCGACTGCCGCGTCGTTTCTCTTCACCTTCGCACCGATCAAGGGCGGCCGGGAGTTTTTGCTCGGCGGCCTCGGCCTCGGCCACCTGTTCGCCTACGTCGCGACCACACTGCTCGCCTGCGTCGGCTACGGCGCGATCTTCCTCACCCTCGGTTTCTTCTTCCGCAGCCCGGCGATTCCCGCGCTGCTGATCTTCGCCTGGGAAGGGATCCACTTCCTCCTCCCACCCATGCTCAAACAGGCGACCGTGATCCACTACCTCCAATCCCTGATGCCCGTCCCGGTCTCCGACGGCCCGCTCGCCATCCTCGCCGACGCGCCCAGCAAGCCGGTCGCCGTGATCGGACTGCTGGTCTTCGCGGGGCGTTTGGTGGCACTCTCGGCCTGGCGGGCGCGGGGGATGGAGATCAAGTATGAGGAGGATTAGCCGGGGGCGGAGGAAGCTGTCGGGGAGGGGACGGTAGGCCTCCCAAAGTTTGATAGCCTGCCCCGATGAAGGCTGTCGCTACAACACATTCGCGGGCTCAACGGTGGGAACTTGGGCAGTTCCTAACTCCTGAGCCTGTGGCTCGCTTCATGGCTTCAATGTTCGGTCCCCTCCCGAGCACCGTGCGACTGCTGGATGCCGGATCTGGCGCGGGCGCGCTTACCTCGGCCTTCGTTACTCGCCTATGCGAGAAGGACTACGGGGTTAAGATCATTGAGGCGTCCCTTTACGAACTTGATCCGCTCATTCTTGACGCTCTTTTTGAGACCATGCAGGAATGCCGGCGGCTTTGCGTGGAGGTGGGAATTCGATTCGTCTTCACAATTCATCCCGTCGACTTCATTCAGAAAATGTCAGCTCGCCTGGAGGCAAGCCTGTTCAGCGAGCAGCCCCCGCGCTTTGATGCCGCGATCGTGAACCCTCCTTATCGCAAAATCGCCAACGACTCAGCTGAGAGACGCGCACTGCGATCCTTGGGAGTTGAAACCGGTAACCTCTATTCTGCGTTCATTGCACTCATTCAGCGGTTGTTGGTTCCCGGCGGTCAGCTTGTCGGGATCACGCCCCGGAGCTTTTGCAACGGTCCCTACTTTCGTTCATTCCGCGAATATTTCTTGGACCATTTGGATTTGCGACAACTTCATGTGTTTGAGTCCCGGAACGCTGCCTTCCGCAAGGACAGCGTACTGCAGGAAAACATCATTTTCCATGCCGTCAAGAGTCAACAGCAGGCCCGAGAGGTTGTAATCTCCAGCAGCAGTGGAGAAGTCGGCGGAGAGATTGCCAGTGCAACCCTTCCTTTCGCCGACATCGTTCACCCACACGACCTAGAGAGATTTATCCATATCCCTTCCGCGGCTGGCCATACAGACGCCAAGGAGATCCTTGGGGGTCTCCGTGCGAGCTTGTCTGATTTGGGGGTGACCGTTTCCACGGGTCGTGTCGTTGACTTTCGGCTCAAAGCTGCCCTTCGACAGGAGCCTGAGTGCGGCACGGTCCCCCTGCTCTATCCCTGCCATTTCAACGGGGGTACGGTCCACTGGCCGAAGCTGGACGCTCGAAAGCCGAATGCCATTCTCGACAACGACGAGACGCGACCTTGGCTCGTGCCCTCCGGGGTCTATTTGCTGACCAAACGGTTCTCGTCCAAAGAGGAGCGTCGCCGGCTCGTGGCTTGCCTCTATGACCCAGACGACGTAAAGGCTGAGCGGGTTGGTTTCGAGAACCATCTGAACTACTTTCACGCGAGCGGTACCGGATTGGAGCGAAGCCTGGCCCTGGGGCTCTTCGCCTTCCTAAATTCCACCGTAGTCGACCAATACTTTCGACGCTTCAGTGGCCATACTCAGGTGAACGCGACCGACCTCCGAGCCTTGGCCTACCCAGACCGCGACACTCTGAGAGCAATGGGGCGAGAAATGAAACCCCTCGATCTTTCCCAAAGAAGCATCGACCAGCTTGTCGCCAAGCATCTTTATGCCAACCAGTAAAGCCGAACGGATCTCGGCCGCCAGGAAACGGCGACTGGCAGAAGCTGGGCCGCAGAAAATCCCGATCACATGATTCACTTCAACGGCGAGCGCTTCCTCGGACCGTATCCTGATGTGATCCTGCCGGAAGCTGAGGGAGATAGATGGTGCAGCCAGAAGGAGTCGAACCTCCAACCTACAGATTCGTAGTCTGTTGCTCTATCCAGTTGAGCTATGGCTGCACGTCGGACAACCGTCAAGGATGGCGAGGATAGACGAAACCTCTCTGGTCGGCAAGGGCTCGACCTCGCTCAGGCCCAGGCGATTTCGTGAGCGGAGTGGCGAACGCGGCGGATGGAGATCAAGTATGAGGAGGATTAGACGGGGGCGAATGGATCGATGATCTGGATCCCGGTTTGCTCGAAGTCACTCCGGTTGCGTGTCGCCAGCGGAAGGTTGTGAGCGAGAGCCGTTGCCGCGATCAAGCTGTCTTTGATCGGCATGGACTTGCCTCCCCGGCGCAGATCAGCGAGCAGCCGGGCCCAGCGAAGCCCGGTGCTTGACTCCCATGAGATGCAGTGGATCCGCCCGACGCCTTCCTCGAACCAGCGTTCTAGACGCTGGCGGCGCTTGCCGCTCGGAAGCAAGAGGATTCCAAAGCGGATCTCGCCGAGGATGACGGGATCGACGACGATCTCCCGCTCATGTTTTGCCAGCCATTCCAGGACTTCTTGGCGAGGCTCCGGGCGGGTGGCTTCGCTCAGGACGTTGGCATCGACCAGGATGGTCACAGCGTGTCCGTAGACTCTGACTCGACGGGGACGAAGAATCCCTTCTCGGGACATGCGAGCAACCAGTCCAAGAGACCCTCGTTCCGAGACGGAACCAGGCGGAGCCGGTACTCCCCCCGGTCGACGCGCTCGACTTCAAACTCGTCGCCAGCTTCGATACGGTCCAGCCGACGGATTTCTGCCGGTAGTACGATCTGCCCCTTGGTGGAGACGGCGGTTTTCATGAGGGTAAGATAGCATCTTACGCCCTGGGGAGCGAGAGTGTGCGTCTGGGGAGCTTGGAGTTGGATCCGACAGCCCGAAGCGTAAGCCAGCAGGGTCCGAGAAAACGACTCCTTTTGAGGAGTCATCTGATTTTCTCGACCGAATCCGGGTCTCTTTGATGAAATGGTCGGCCGAAGCGTTGGATTCGGCCGCCAAATCCACTGCATGCGGCCATCGAATCCGGTGGATCTCTGACGAAAGCGCTGGATTCGGTCGCTGCATCCAGTGCGTTCGATCGTCCCATCCGGTGGATTCGGCGACAACAGCGCTGAATTCGATCGTCGAATCCACGGCTGCCGCCGTCCAATCGAAGGCTGATTCTCCCGCCGACAAAAGTCGAACTCCCAAAGGTGTCGTTTTCTCGGGCTCTCCTGCATTACCTTCCAAGAGTTGCCTTGCCGAAGCCCAAAGGCACCCTGAACCCGGCGGTGTTTTAATCCTAAAAGGGTCCTGGCCCCCTGCTATACTGCCCGGCCATCGGCCGGGTACAGCCCGTGAGGGTCGCCCCGGGAACCCCTAGGAAGCCCCAAGGAAGTCAAAAATGCAGAACCCCGAGATCCACCCGGAACGTTTCCCCGTAAGCCTCCGCCCGCTCGCCGAGAAGGTCCGCGATGGGGTGCGGCTGAACGAGGAAGACGCCCTCCTTTGCCTTACCACCCCTCACGTCGTGGCGCTCGGCCGGCTGGCGGACGCGGTTCGGCGGCGGATGCACGGCAACGTCACCTACTTCAACGTCAATCGGCACATCAACCCGACGAACGTCTGCGTCTATACCTACAACTGTAAGTTTTGCAGCTTCGCGGCGCTCAAGGGCGAGGCCCACGCTTGGGAGATGTCCCACGAGGACGTCTACAAGCACGCCGCGGAGCAGGGCGGGCAGCGGGCGACCGAGTTTCACATCGTGGGCGGCCTGCACCCCGATCTGTCGCTGGAGTGGTATCTCGAAATGCTGCGCGGTTTGCGCGAGCGTTTCCCGAACGCCCACTTGAAGGCGTTCACCGCGATCGAGATCGGCTGGTTCGCCAAGCGCGAGAAGATCTCGATCGAAGAGGTCCTGCGCCAGATGCGCGATGCGGGCCTCGGCTCGCTGCCGGGCGGCGGGGCCGAGATCTTCCACACGGAAGTGCGCGAGATCATTTGCGACGGCAAGCTCGATGCGGACGAGTGGATCGAGGTCCACCGCATCGCCCACCGGATGGGGATCAAGAGCAACTGCACCATGCTCTACGGCCACGTCGAGAAGCCGATCCACAAGGTCGATCACCTGATGCGCCTGCGGTCGCTCCAGGACGAGTCGGGCGGCTTCAACGCGTTCATTCCGCTCGCCTACCACCCCGAGAACAACTACATGGGGTTGAAGTACCACACGACCGGAACCGACGACCTGCGCCACATCGCGGCGTCGCGCCTGGTGCTCGACAACATCCCGCACATCAAGGCCTACTGGATCATGATCTCGCCCAAGCTCGCCCAGGTGGCGCTCCGCTTTGGCGCGGACGACCTCGACGGCACGGTGGTCGAGGAGACGATCTACCACATGGCGGGGGCCGGTACGCCGCAGCAGATGACCCGCGAGGAGCTCAAGCGGATCGTTCGCCTGGCCGGGTTCGAGCCGATCGAGCGCGACACGCTGTACAACCCGATCGCCGCCTCCGACGCGGCCCTTGTGCCCCCGGCGCTGCCCGTCATCCCGGCGGCTGCCACGACGGTCGCAACCGGCGCCTAAAAGCCTTGAGCGGCCCGAGCCTTCCGTACCATTACATCGCGGTCGACGGACCGATCGGGGTGGGCAAAACCACCCTGGTCGAGATGCTTACGCGTCACTTCGAGGGGGTCAAAGTCCTCGAAGACGTGAACAATCCGTTCCTCGGCGATTTCTACCAGGATCGGCCGGGCGCCGCGTTTCAGACCGAACTCTACTTTCTGCTCTCGCGGTTCAAGCAACAGCAAGGCATCGCCCAGCGCGAGCTGTTCGAGAAGATGGTGATCTCGGACTACACCTTCCAGAAGAACCGGATTTTCGCCTACCTGAATCTGTCCGACGACGAGCTGATGCTGTTCGACAAGCTCTACACCCTGCTCGAACCGCAGATCCCGAAGCCCGATCTGATCCTCTATCTGGTGGCCGACGTGGATACCTGCATGGATCGGATCAAAAAGCGGGCGCGGTCGGTCGAAAAGAGCCTGGCGCGCGACTACGAAGTCGAGCTGATCGACGCCTACAACCACTACTACCATTATTACGAGCGGTCGCCGCTGCTGGTGGTGGACACGCGGTATCTCAACTTTCCCGATCGGCCGGAGGACTTCACCGAGCTGCTCAACCGGCTGTCGCGGCCGATCAAGGGGACGGAGTACTTCGTGCCGGTCGGAGCGCGCTGATCCGGTCCGAGACCGCGATTTGTATTAGCGTGCCGAGCCGCATATGATCCTTCCCGTCGGTGCCCGAAAGGGAATCGACGGATCGTACCGCTGGGATCCCTCAAGCGGCCTAGAGTTCTCCAATCGCTGAGAGAGCCAAGCCGCCGGGACCGAGACGGAAAGTTCCGAAAGCGCCCCGACGAGGGCGTGACGGTCGCGGAAAGAGGGCCGTATCCCGTAACCCGAAAGCACCCGGGGGGACCGACACCTCAAACCTGTCCGACGACCGACGCGCACGGCCTCGATCCCCCGGGTAAAGAACTGCGCTTCGCGGCCCTTCCGCCTCCCCGGCGTGAAGGGTTTTTCGCTTTTTGGGGACTTTTCCCCCGGGCGAGCAAATCGGAGCGCGAACGAATGGCTACGAAGCGCATCACGGTTCCCTCGATCGTCGAAGCTCCCTCCCGCGGCGACCGTCTGGTCATGGTCACCGCCTACGACTTTCCGCAGGGAAAGACGGCGGACGCCGCGGGCGCCGACATCGTTCTGGTCGGTGATTCGCTCGCGATGGTCGTGCTTGGCCATCCGGACACCCTGTCGGTCACCCTGGACGAAATGATCCACCACACCCGGGCCGTGCGCCGGGGTGTCGAGCGCGCGCTGCTGGTCGCCGACATGCCGTACGGCTCGTTCCATCTCGGCCCCGACCAGGCGGTCGCCTCCGCCATCCGGTTCGTCAAAGAGGCGGGCGCGCAGGCGGTCAAGATCGAAGGCGGCCGGCCCGACGTTGTCCGCGCACTCGTTTCCGCCGAGGTGCCGGTCATGGCGCACCTGGGGCTCACGCCGCAATCGGTTCACCGTCTGGGCGGTTACAAGGTCCAGGGGCGTAGCGACGAGGCGGCGGGAAGAATGGTCGATGCCGCGTTGGAACTGGAAGACGCCGGTGCGTTTTCTCTCGTACTCGAATGCGTTCCCGGCGATCTCGGCGCGGAGATCACAGAGCGTCTGACCATCCCGACGATCGGCATCGGTGCGGGCGCCGCGTGCGACGGCCAAGTGCTCGTTTACCACGACCTGCTCGGCCTCGAAGAGCGGATCGCCCCGCGCTTCGTGCGGCGCTACGCCGAGCTGGGACTCGCCTCGCGCGAGGCGATCGAGCGCTTCGCCGCCGACGTGCGCGAGGGGCGCTTTCCCTCGCCCGAAGAGAGCTACGGCGCGCTCGAGCCGAAGCCGGAGCTGCGGAGAATCTACGGCTAGTGGGATCGATGCTGCAGATTCGCGACCAGGCGGCTCTTCGCCAAGAGCTGGCGCTGTGGGCCGTGCGGGGCCGGACGATCGGTTTCGTGCCGACCATGGGCGCGCTGCACGAGGGGCATCTGTCGCTCCTCCGCCAGGCGGCCGAGCGGGCGGACCGGGTGGTCGCCTCGGTTTTCGTCAATCCGACCCAATTCAACCGGGCCGAGGATTTGTCGAGCTATCCGCGCCAACCGGAGAAGGACGCCGAAATGCTCGAATCCGCGGGCTGCGACCTGCTCTTTCTGCCCGACGTCTCGACGATCTACCCGGAGGGGCACACCGTGTTCGTTGAGCCCGGCGGCCCGGCGGAGGGATTGGAGGGGGAGTTTCGCCCCGGACACTTTCGCGGTGTTGCCACGGTGGTGGCGGCTCTCTTCAATCTGGTGCGACCGGATTTCGCGGTGTTCGGCCGCAAGGACGCGCAGCAGCTGGCGGTGATCAAGAAGCTGGTCCGCGATCTGCATTTCCCCGTAGAGGTCGTCCCGGGCGAGACGATTCGCGAGGCGGATGGCCTCGCCATGTCGTCGCGGAACGTCTTTCTGACGCCCGAGCAACGCCAGGCGGCGACCGTGCTCTACCGCTCCCTGGTCGCGGCGCGCGAGGCGATCGAGGCGGGGGAGCGCCGGGGGGATGAGGTGCGGAGAATTCTCCGCGAGGGCGTCGCGAGCGAGCCGCTCCTGGCCCTCGAATATGCCGAGGTGGTCGATGCCGAGACGTTTCGTCCGGCCGCGACCCTCTCGCGAGAAATCGTACTGCCGCTCGCGGTTCGCGTGGGCGACACCCGATTGATCGACAACTTCCATCTCTCGATCGAGAGTTAGGGGGCGTAAGGGACATGAAGCGCACGATGCTCAAGTCGAAGATCCACCGGGCGACGGTGACCGATGCGAATCTCCACTACCAGGGTTCGGTGACGATCGATCCGCTCCTTTTGGAAGCGGCCGACATCCTGGTCCACGAGCGGGTCGAGATCTACAACGTCACCAACGGCGAGCGCTTCGCGACCTACGCGATCCCCGGGAAGCCGGGCAAGGGAGAGATCTGCCTGAATGGCGCGGCGGCGCACAAGGCGTCGCCCGGCGATTTGGTGATCCTCGCGAGCTTCGCCGAATATGAGGCCGAGGAGCTTACGGATCATCATCCGAAGCTGGTGTTCGTCGACGAGCACAATCGCCAGGCCGCGCTGCACGGCAACCCGCTCGCCGAGCCGGTCGAAGAACTGGCGGCTTCGTTTTGACCCGATTTCCGATGAGCCGAGCCTCTGGACTCTTGGCGCTCGGTCTCGCCGCCCTCGCCTGCGCGGCGGGATCGCTTCCCAGCTCGGCCGCAGGTCCGCTCGGACCGTTGCCGCTGGAGACCCTCGACCAGCGCTCGATGCCCGGCCAGGCCGGCGAGCAGGTGCGCGAGGTCTACCGGGACGCCGCCGCGTTTCGCGCCGGCTGGGACAACCTCGCCCAAGGAAGCGCCGAGAATCGACCGGCGATCGATTTTACCCACCGGATGGTGATCGCCGTGGCCCTGCCGATGCAGAGCTGCGTTTCGGGGATCACGGTACGCGGCGTCGAAGAGCGCTCGGCCGAGCTGGTGGTCGATCTGCTCGAAGAACCGGCGAGCGGTCAATGCACCTGCATCGTCGCGGAACGGCCGCACCACGTGGTCGCTCTCCCCCGGTCGGATAAGCCGGTCCGTTTCGAGGCGACCGTCAAGCCGCGGGAATGCGGGCCGCGTTGAGCCTTGGCTGAAGCAACCGCTCCTCCCAAGCTCCTCCCATCGTTTTACGCGTAGGGGGGCAGCTTGCCTGCCCCCGGGCCGAGGCAAGCTCGGCCCCTACAAATACAATGCTCGGCCAACGATCGAATGACCGTCCTTGGAGGACGTATGGAATCGACCCTTTCGCCGCCCGCCCCCTTTTCGGAAATCGCGCCCCTCACGATCGCCGACCGGACCTTCCGCTCGCGCCTGATCCTCGGGACCGGCAAATACCCGAGCTTCCCCTCGATGGTCGCGGCGCTCGACGCCTCGGGAACCGAAGTGGTCACCGTGGCCCTCCGCCGAGTGAACCTGGACGCGTTGGGCAAGGGATCGTTGATCGACTACGTCGATCCGGAGCGCTACCTGCTGCTGCCCAACACCGCCGGCTGCTACACGGCCGACGAAGCGGTGCGTACCGCGCGCCTCGCCCGCGAGCTGGGCGGCTGGAACTGGGTGAAGCTCGAAGTGATCGGCGACAAGAAGACGCTCTTCCCGGACGTGGTCGAGCTGCTCAAAGCGACCGAGATCCTGGTCGCCGAGGGGTTCGTGGTCCTCCCCTACACGAACGACGACCCGGTCGTCTGCCGCCGCCTCGAAGAGCTGGGCGCCGCGGCGGTCATGCCGCTCGGAGCACCGATCGGTTCCGGAATGGGCATCCGCAACCGGGCCAACCTCAAAATCATCGTAGAGCAGGCAAACGTCCCGGTCATCGTCGACGCAGGGGTAGGAACCGCAAGCGACGCCGCCCTGGCGATGGAGCTGGGCGCCGACGGCGTCCTGATGAACACAGCGGTCGCCGAAGCCCAAGACCCCGTCCGCATGGCGCTCGCTATGAAGCTGGGCGTAGAAGCCGGCTGGCTCGCCGCCCACGCCGGCCGTATCCCGAAAAAGCTCTACGCCAACGCCTCCTCCCCGCTTGAGGGCCTGATCGAATAGACCTGGCTTCGGTGGGGGAAGCTATTCCTCCCATAGGATCTGCCTTAGGATCTGCCCGGCTTGTCTTGGCCCCACCGGGGCCAGCCGATAATCTCGTGGATTCGCACGGTGCGTTTCTTGGGAAAAGTGTATCGAGAGGAAGCGATGACTCAGTCAGAGCAAGAGCAAGGCCACTCCATTCGGACCCTCGGCGTGATCGGCGCGGGCACCATGGGCCATGGCATCGCGCAGGTTTCGGCGCAGAGCGGCTATCGGGTGATCCTGGTGGACGTGGCACCCGCTGCCCTCGAACGGGGCTTAAGCGCCATCGCCAAGGGGTATGAGCGTCAGGTCACCAAGGCGAAGATTACGCCCGAAGATCGCGACGCGGCGCTCGGCCGGCTCTCGGGTACCAGCGATCTCGGCGAAATCACCGAGGTCGATCTCGCGATCGAAGCGGTGGTCGAGCGGCTGGAAGTGAAGCTCGAAGTGCTGCGCGATCTCGATCGGGTCTGTAAGCCGGGCGCGATCCTCGCCACCAACACCAGCTCGATCTCGATCACCAAGCTCGCCGCCGCGACCGGCCGGCCGGAGCGGGTGATCGGCATGCATTTCATGAATCCGGTGCCGGTGATGCAGCTGATCGAAGTGATCCGCGGTCTCGCCACCGACCAGGCGACCTACGACGCGGTGGCCGACGCGGCGCGCCGGATGGGCAAAACGCCCGTCGAAGTCCACGATGCGCCCGGCTTCGTCTCGAATCGCGTCCTGATGCCGATGATCAACGAGGCTATCTACTGCCTCTACGAAGGGGTCGGTACGCCGGAATCGATCGATCAGGTGATGAAGCTGGGGATGAATCACCCGATGGGGCCGCTCGCCCTCGCCGATTTGATCGGGCTCGATGTTTGCTTGGACATCCTGCGAGTGCTGCAAGATGGCTTTGGCGATCCGAAGTACCGCCCGTGCCCGCTGTTGGTCAAAATGGTCGATGCTGGCCGGCTCGGCCGTAAGACCGGGCGAGGTTTCTATCCGTACGCATGAACCGACCGACGGCGGCCAAGGCTCCGTCGGTGCGAAAGCGACCATGTACTGCCAGGTTTGCGGCGCCCTGAACCCCGACGAACGGGAGTACTGCGTCCGCTGTCATCAAAAACTCCTGGTCCTCTCGGGCACCGTGTTCGAGGAGGAAGAGGAGGGGTATGAAGAGGGACCGGACGAGGGCTTCTCGTTCGACGAGCACCTCCTGGAGCGGATTTCGATCCTGGAAGAGGCGGTCAAGCGCACGGCCGAGACCGTCCGCCAACTGCTCTCGGCGCTCCACAAGCAAGAAAAGAACATCCTGATCAGCCAGACCGGGCTGTCGACTCTGCGCGAGATCCTGGAACAGAAGAAGGTCGTCGGCTGGGACGAGTGGAGCGAACTCTGGGAATCGAAGATGGACTACCAGTTGCTCGCGTTGGAAAAGCGCGAGCGCTTCATCTCGATCAAAGAGCGGATCGCGGCTCTGTATAGCGGCGACAAGCGGAAAATCTTCCTTCAGCACTTGGATGACGCCGAGTACGCCCTGTTCGGCTTCGACATCGAGCGGGCAGTCGCGGCGCTCGAAGCGGCCTACAAGCTCGACCGGGACAACTACGAACTGGCCTATTTCCTCGGCGAGACCTGCTTCAACGAGGGGCAGCCGGAAAAAGCGTTGGTCTATTTCGCCCGCGTGCTCGAAGTGAAGCCGGACCATTACGAGGGGCTCGTCTACAGCGGCGTGATCCACTATGAGCAGGGAGGGCACGAGCGCGCCGAAGTGCTGCTCAAGCGGGCGGTGGCGCTCTATCCCGATACCTTCTTGCCCCATTTCAGCCTCGGCGCGGTCCACGCGAGCCTGGGCAATCTGGCCAAGGCGGTGTTGTTCCTGGAGCGCGCGGTCGAGGTCGATCCGGTGCCGCAGGCGCTCTATCTGCTCGGCAGCTGTTTTTACGAGATGGGCAAACTAGGACCCGCGATCAAGCAGCTCCAAGAGGCGGTGCGCCACGATCCGGCGTTCGAGGAGGCTTACCATCTGCTCGGCCTCGCCTATCTCGATCGCCACTGGCATGTGAAGGCGCTCGCCGCCTTCCGCCGGGCGCAGCGGCTGAACCCGAAAAAGCTCCAGTACCAGGACATCGTGCGTTTCCTCTCCGGCCAGGCGGGCATGCCGTTGCCCGGTGTGCTCGGCGAGGCGGCCGAATGGTTCGGCAAAGGCGAAGAGCTGCGCGCCCGCGGCTCGGACAAGCAGGCGCTCGCCTGCTACCGTCGCGCCCTGTCGCTCGAACCGGAAAATCCGACGCTGCTCATTTCGTACGCCATGCTGTGCCTGCACCTCGACCGCAATCAGGAGCTGGAGGCGGCGGCGCGCAAGGTGCTCGAACAGAACCCCGGCGAGATGCTGCGCGCGACCGCCTACGCCGCGCTGATCGAAGCGTTGCGCGGCCAGGGCAAGTTCCGCGAAGGCAACCGGATCGGCACCCGGCTGCTCGAAGAGGGCGTGTCGAGCTTCTCCAAGACGATCGCCTATTACGAGATGGCCTATAACCTCGCCGAGATGGAAGAAGATCTGGACCAGGCGCTCGACTACGCGCGCCAATCGCTCGAAAACGCGCCCGACGAGCTCAAGGCGTTTCCGCTCGCGGCGCTCGGCTGGGTCCACTACAAGCGGAAGGAATTCGACAAGGCGATCGATTTCCTCGCCCGTTCTTCCGAGCTGGGTACCTCCTCGAACACGCTCACCCACCTCGGCATGGCGCTGCTCGCCTCGGGCGACGAGGAAAAGGCGAAGAACGTCCTCGCCCGCGCCCGAAGCCTCGAAAGCCGCCGCGGCGGTCTCGAAGACCGGATGATGGAGTGCATGCGCGATTCGACCCGCATCCTCGAACGGGTCCGGCGCGGGCAGCGCAAGTAGGAAGCCAGGATCTCGAAGCAGATTTCGCACGAAGGAGTCAGTATGCGCTGGAGCAAGTATTACCTTTTCACCACCCGGGAAGTGCCCAACGACGCCGAGGTCATCAGCCACCAGCTGATGGTCCGCACCGGCATGATCAAGAAAGTCGCGGCGGGGATTTACACCAACTTGCCGTTCGGCTGGCGGAGCCTGTCGAAGTTGATGACGATCGTCCGCCGCGAGCTGGATGCTGCGGGGTGCATCGAGCTGTCGATGCCGGCGATTCAGCCGGGGGAGCTGTGGGTCGAGTCCGGCCGCTGGGAGCGCTACGGCAAGGAGCTGCTGCGGATCAAGGATCGCCACGACCGCGACTTCGTCTTCGGGCCGACGCATGAAGAGGTGATCACCGACCTGGTGCGCCGCGACGTCAAGAGCTACCGGCAGCTGCCGTTCAATCTGTACCAGATCCAGACCAAGTTCCGGGACGAGATTCGACCGCGGTTCGGCTTGATGCGCGGGCGCGAATTCCTGATGAAGGACGCCTATTCGTTCCACGCCGACGCGGAGAGCCTGGACGTTTCGTATCGCGAAATGCACGAGGCCTACTCGCGGATTTTCCGCGCCTGCCAGCTCGATTTCGGCGCGGTCGAAGCCGATACCGGATCGATCGGCGGCTCGGCCTCGCACGAGTTCATGGTGGTGGCCGGAACGGGAGAGAGCGCGGTCGTCCGTTGCCCCTCGTGCGACTACGCGGCGAACACCGAAAAGGCCGAGACGAAGCGCGAAGAGGCAGAGGCGGCGGCGACGCCTTCGTCCGAGCCGTTCCGCACCGTGCCGACTCCCGGGCATACGTCGGTCGAAGAGGTCGCGAAGTTCCTCGGGGTCGAGTCGGGTCAGGTAGTGAAGACCCTGATCTACGAGACCGAAAAGGGAATCGTGGCGGTCGCGATCCGCGGCGATCGCGAGGTCAACGAGGTCAAGCTGACCAACCTGCTCGACGTCCAACACCTGGCGCTCGCCAGCGAGGAAAAGGTGCGCCAGGCGACCGGCGCGCCGGTCGGTTTCGCCGGTCCGGTGGGCTTGGGCGAGTCGGTCGAGCTGATCGCCGACCCGTCGGTGCGCGGTCTCTCGGGATTCGTCTGCGGCGCGAACCAAGCCGACGCCCATCACGTAGGGGTCGAATGGGGGCGCGACGCAACACCCGCGCGCTGGGCCGATCTGCTGCTCGTGACGGGCGGCGACGCCTGCCCGCGCTGCGGCACGGCGCTCGAACTGTTCCGCGGCATCGAGGTCGGGCACATTTTCAAGCTGGGCGACAAGTACTCGAAGTCGCTCTCCTGCAATTTCACCGACGAGGCGGGGGCCGAGAAGCCGATGATCATGGGCTGCTACGGCCTGGGCGTCGGCCGCACTGTCGCCGCCGCGATCGAACAGAACCACGACGCGGACGGCATCATCTGGCCCCGCCCGTTGGCACCGTTCGAAGTCCTGATCGCCGCGCTCAACCCGAACGATCCGGCGGTGGTCGAAACCGCCGAGCGGATCTACGACGAGCTGCGCGCGAAAGGCATCGATGTCCTCTACGACGATCGCGACGAGCGCCCGGGCGTCAAGTTCAAAGACGGCGACCTGATCGGCCTGCCGGTACGAGTCACCGTCGGCGCCAAATCGCTCGCCGACGGCAAAGTCGAGGTCTCTCTACGGAGAGACCGCGAGAAGCTCGGCATCCCGGTCGCCGAGGCGGTTGGGAAGGTGATGGAGCTGTTGGATCGGGCGTAATCCGTGACCCCTCCCCTCATCCGCAACGTCTCCGACACCGCCCGGTGGGTCGCGACCTACCGGGCGATGGAGACGGCGCGGCCGGATGCGTTGTTTCGCGATCCGATCGCGGATCGGCTGGCGGGCGAGCGGGGCCGGCAGATCGTGCGGCAGTTGCCACGCGGCGAGGATGCGGCCTGGGCGATGGTGGTCCGGACGGTGGTGTTCGACGAGATGATCCTCGCGGCGATCGAGCGCGGGGCCGATGCTGTGCTCAACCTCGCGGCGGGCTTCGACGCTCGGCCGTACCGCCTTCCGCTTCCCTCGGATTTTCTCTGGTTCGAGGCCGACCTGCCGCCGCTCCTCGCGGAGAAGGAGGCGGCGCTCGCGGGCGAGACTCCTACCTGCCGGCTAGAACGTCGAGCGGTCGATCTCGCCGATCGTGATGCCCGGCGGGCGTTGTTCGCGGAAGTCGCCGCGGCGGGCAAGAACGTCTTCGTCTTGACCGAAGGCCTCGTCACCTATCTGACCTCGGAGCAGGTGAGCGACCTCGCGCGGGATCTCTACGCGGCCGAAACCTTCCGCGATTGGGCGCTCGACCTGGCGTCACCGCTGCTTTTGCGGCTCGCCAATCTGACCTGGCGACGGCATATGACCCAAGCTCCCCTCCGCTTCGCTCCCTCGGCGGGAGAGCGCTACTTCGCCCCCTGCGGCTGGCGCGCGGCCGAGATCCGCTATTCGATCGCCGAGGGGGAGCGGCTCGATCGGCGTCCGCCGATGGGCTGGTTTGCGAAGTCCTTCTGGCGGATGCTGCCCGAGCCGCTCCGGCGCCCCGTGAGCAGGATGGGGAAATTCGTCCGGCTGGAACGCGCCTGATGCCCCAGACCTTCGTTCGCCGTTGCCATGTTCCCGTCTCGCCCGAGCGCCTGTTCGCCTGGCATGCCGAGCCGGGCGCTTTCACGCGCCTCACGCCCCCCGACGAGCCGGTCGAGCAGGTGAGCCCCGATGGCGGCCTGCGCGAGGGGGAAAAGGTTGAGCTTCGCGTGGGAGTCGGCCCGTTGCGCCTCCCTTGGATCGCCGAGATCCGCGACGTTCGGCCCGGAGCGGGCTTCCGCGACGTTCAGATCCGCGGCCCGTTTCGCCGTTGGGAGCACGAGCATCGGATGGAATCCGACGGCGCCGGGG
This sequence comes from Thermoanaerobaculia bacterium, assembly GCA_038248205.1. Classification (GTDB taxonomy): domain Bacteria; phylum Acidobacteriota; class Thermoanaerobaculia; order Multivoradales; family UBA5704; genus DASYKS01. Next base: position 99,863 of record JBBRUC010000001.1, on the reverse strand, counting down.
GTTCTTGGCTCGAAGACCGGATCACCTACGAGCTGCCGCTCGGTTCCTTGGGCCGTTGGTTCGGCGGTGCAATCGTCCGCAAGAAACTCGACCGGCTGTTTGCCTACCGGCACCGGGTGACTTTAGAGTGCCTCGAAGCGGAGGGGGCTGCCACCACCTAAAAGTCGGCTTGCGAAACCCGCTTTCACCCGTTTAGGCCACGTTTAGGCCAAGTCTCTCTTGACCCGGGAAACGCCGAGACCTATCCTCTGGCACCCTCCTACCGCTGCGGGGTTCCTGTAGCCTGGGTCCGCAGCCCGCCCTTGATCCGGAGAGATCGATGATTCCCCACAACCCCTTTGTCGCCATGCAGGTCCGCCTTCGTGCCGCCGCCGAGCTTTACGGTCTCGACGACGCGTTGTTCAAGGTGTTCATGGCGCCCAGCCGGTCGACGATCGTCAGCCTGCCGGTCAACATGGACGATGGCCGCTGGGAGGTTTTCACCGGATTCCGCGTCCAGCACAACGTGGCGCGCGGCCCGGCCAAGGGGGGAATCCGGTACGACAAGCACGTCACCCTGGACGAGGTGAAGGCGCTCGCGGCTTGGATGACCTGGAAATGCGCCGTCGTGGAAGTGCCGTTCGGCGGCGGCAAGGGGGGGGTCATCTGCGAGCCCTCCAAGATGAGCCCCGGGGAGCTCGAACGCCTGACCCGGCGCTACGTCGCCGAGATCATCGACGTGATCGGCCCGGATCGGGACGTGCCGGCGCCCGATGTCGGCACCAACTCGCAGACCATGGCCTGGGTGCTCGATACCTACACCATGCACGTCCGGCGAGCGGACAACGCCGTGGTGACCGGCAAGCCGATCGCCCTCGGCGGCAGCAGAGGCCGCGATGCGGCGACCGGCCGCGGGGTGCAGATCGTCGCGGTCGAAGCGATGAAGCGCCTCGACCGGAAGCTGGACGGCGCGACGGTCGCCATCCAAGGCTTCGGCAACGTCGGATCTCACAGCGCGCGCCTGCTCCACAAATCCGGCGCCCGGATCGTCGCGGTCTCCGACGTCGGGGGCGCGATCCGCAACGAGCACGGTCTCGACCTTCCAGCGCTGTTGGAACACGTCGAGCGGACGAAGTCGGTGATCGGTTTTCCGGAGAGCCAGCCGCTCGACCCGAACGAGCTGCTCACCCAAGAGGTGGACATCCTGGTTCCCGCCGCGTTGGAAGACCAGATCACCGAAGAAAATGCCGCGGACATCCGCGCCAAAATCATCGTCGAGGGAGCCAACGGCCCGACCACGCCGGAGGCCGATCCGATCCTGCTCGAACACGGCGTCCTGGTCGTGCCGGACATCCTGGCCAACGCGGGCGGGGTCACCGTCTCCTATTTCGAGTGGGTGCAGAACCGGCAGGGCTATTACTGGCGCGAGCCGCTGATCAACGCACGCCTGACCGAATACATGGTCCGCGCGTTCGACGCCACGTTCGCCACGACCGACAAGTACCGGACCAATCCGCGGCTTGGCGCCTACATCCTCGCCCTCGATCGGGTCAGTCAGGCGATGCGCTACCGCGGCTTTTACGCCTGACCGCCGGCCCGGGCTTCTGGTTCGGTCGTAACGCCGGGGCGGCCGGAAACGCCGCCTGGAGTCGCCGCGCGAATTCCTGCGCCAGGTGAGAAGACGGTCGGTCGCTCCGCTCGACGAGGGCGATCTCTCGCGATGCGAACGGCTCTTCGATCCGCACGAAGCGGATTTCCTCTTTCATCGCATCGCGCGTCGCCATTTCGGGCACCAGGGCCACCCCCAACCCGAGCCCCACCATGCGTAGGAGCGAGTCGAGCTGGCTCGCCTGGCAGACCACGCGACAGTTCGTACGCATCGCGCGGCAGACCTCCCCCACCTGACGCCCCAGGCAGTGAAGCTCGTCGAGCAGGATCGTGGGCGGGTTCACCAACTCGTCGAGCGAGACGCTGTCGCGCCCCGCCAGCGGATGGTTGGTCGCCACCGCGACCCGGAAAGGGTCGTGCCCAAGAACCGTGACCGTGAGCCCTTCGCGGCTGATCGGCGTGCTGGTCACCGCAAGATCGATCACCCCTTCCTCCAGGGCGTCGAGCAGGCGCTCGGTGAAGTCCTCCCGAACGTGCAGGTCGACCGCGGGAAACGTCTCGGTGAGCGACCGAATCGCAGCCGGCAGTAGGAACGGCGCTACGGTGGGGATGGCCCCCACCACCAGCCGGCCGTGGCCGCTTTTGGCGTCCGCTTCGATGCCCTGCGGGATCTCCTGAAGCTGTTCGAGGATCGCCCGGGCGCGCGGCAGGAGCGAGCGCCCCGCGTCGGTGAGCTGAACCCGGCGGCCGATCCGTTCGAACAGAGGGCACTGGAGTTCGCGTTCGAGCTTCTGGATCTGTTGGCTGATGGAGGGCTGGGCGACGCTGCAGCGCAGCGAGGCTCGGCTCATGCTGCCGAGTTCGGCGACGGCGACGAAGTAGCGGAGTTGGTGGACTTCCATAGGTAGTGCCTATCGGTTCGCAAGGGGAATAAGTATTGGACCTTATCGATCTTACTCCTCTACCCTGGGTTCGACCAGGCCTGGAAATGGCCCAGGAGGAAAAGATGTCCGAAAATCCAAGATTGACCTCGGCGGACGGCGCGCCGGTCGCCGACAACCAGAATTCTCTGACCGCCGGACCGCGCGGACCCGTCTTGATGCAAGACGTGCAGCTTCTCGAGCAGATGCAGTCCTTCAATCGGGAGCGCATCCCGGAACGCGTAGTCCACGCCAAAGGCTCCGCCGCCTACGGCACACTCACGGTGACCCAAGACGTTACCCGCTACACCCATGCGAAGCTGCTGTCGCAGGTGGGCAAGCAGACGGAGGTCCTCCTCCGCTTCTCGACCGTAGCCGGCGAGCGGGGCGCGGCGGATGCCGAGCGCGACGTACGCGGCTTCGCCCTCAAGGCCTACACCGAAGAGGGCAACTGGGACATGGTGGGCAACAACACCCCGGTCTTCTTCGTTCGCGACCCGTACAAGTTCGCGATGTTCATCCACACCCAAAAGCGTCTTCCCGGCAGCAATCTGCGCGACATGGACATGCAGTGGGATTTCTGGTCCCAGTCGCCCGAATCGCTCCACCAGGTGACGATCCTGTTCTCCGATCGCGGCTTGCCCAAGAGCTACCGCCACATGCACGGCTTCGGCAGCCACACCTACAGCTTGATCAACGCCGCGGGCGAACGCGTCTGGTGCAAATTCCACTTCAAGTCGCTCCAGGGGATCGACAATCTGAACGACGCGCAGTCGGCCGAGCTGATCGGCTCCGACCGCGAGTCGCATCAGCGCGACCTGTTCGACTCGATCGAGCGCGGGGATTTCCCGAAGTGGCGTTTCTGCATCCAGGTGATGACCGAGGTCCAGGCGGAGGAGTTCCGGTTCAACCCGTTCGATCTGACCAAGGTCTGGCCGCACGGCGAGTTTCCACTGATCGAGGTCGGCATCCTGGAGCTCAACCGCAATCCGGAGAATTACTTCGCCGAGGTCGAGCAGGCGTCGTTCTCGCCCAGCGCTACGGTGCCGGGCATTTCCTGGAGCCCCGACAAGATGCTCCAGGCCCGGCTGATGAGCTACGCCGACGCCCACCGCTATCGGATCGGGACGAACTACCACCAGCTGCCGGTCAACAAACCACGCTGCCCGGTCATGAACTACCAGCGCGACGGGGTGATGTCGGTCGGCCAGGGGGGCTCTTCGCCCAACTACTTCCCCAACACCGTGCCGGGTACGCCGCGCGAGGCGCCCCAGTACGCCGAGCCGCCGATGCCGCTCGGTGACGTGGTGGCCGATCGCTATGACCATCGGATCGGCAATGACGACTACACCCAGCCGGGCAATCTCTTCCGGCTGTTCGACGAAGGGGAGCGCGACCGGTTGGCCAAGGCGATCGCCGGACCGCTCTCGCAGGCGCGGCGCGAGGTGCAGATGCTGCAGCTCTGCCACTTCTTCCGCGCCGATCCCGACTACGGCATGCGGGTCGCCGCGGAGCTTGGCATCTCCGGCGCCGAGATCGCGGCGATGGCCCCCGGGGCGATCGGTTGCGTCCGGGAGCCCGAGCTGGCGGAGGTGGGCTAAAGCCATGCGCTGCTATCTCTGTAACGAAGCGGGCCGCGCCACCGAGGCGGTCGCCCTCTGCCCGCACTGCTCGATCGGCCTCTGCGCCGAGCACCGGACGGACCTTGCCACCGCCTCCCCCGGAGGAACCGGCCTCGGCTGCGGCCACCCTCTCCCCCCGCCACCCGCCCGGGTCGAGGGACGGGCGGTTTCGGCCTAGGCAGGAGAAAAATAGATCGACACCTTCCGGGTCGCCACGCAACTGAGTGGCGGCCCGGAAGGTTACGCCGCGGGGAATTCGCCGTTCGCTTCGCTTGCCGTGGATCGCCGAGATCTGCGAGGTCGTCCCCAGGGCGGAGGGGTTTCCGTCTCCCGGCGTTGTTCGGCTCGATTCGCGCAGGTCCGCGCCGGGCAGAAAATCTTGGCGTAAAACTGGCGTAGGGTCTGTCATTACTCTCGGGAGGTGAAGAGAGATGAGCGACCCCTTTGCGTTTCTCCAGGGTCCAGCTCGCTGGGTGCTGTTTTTGGTTCTCGCGGTTGCGACCGTCTGTTACTCCTTGGCTCTCGGCAAGCAAGGCAAGGACCTCAATAATCGCGTGGCGACGCACGCCGTGGTCTCGTACGAGCTTGCCTGGACCCCGGATCGTGCCGATGCGATTCGTCAGTCCTGGGCCGACGCCAACCAACTCGATCTCGCCCGCAAGCAGATCCATTGGGACTTCGGGTTCCTGGTGCTCTACCCGCTGGCCTTTTCGCTCGCCTGTTCCCTGCTGGCGCGCTCCCCGAAAAGTTTTGGCGGGCCGATCGGGTTCGTCATCGCCTGGTCGGTGCTCGCCGCACTCCCCCTGGATGCCACCGAGAACCTGTTCATGCTGCGCATGCTCGACCAGGGCGCCACGAAGCTCGACGTCGTCGGCGCGAGCCTGGCGGCCGGAATCAAGTTCGTCGTGCTGTTTGTCGCCTGCGGATACATATTGATCCAAGGCGGGCTGCTGCTGCCGCGATGCGCTGCCCACCTCGTGCAGCGCCTGCGCGGTTAGCCGCCAGGGCGCCGGGGCCGCGTGTGTCGCCGTCTGTCCATGTAGCTGGCGCCGGTGGTCGTTGGTGCGCTGGAGACGCCCCGACGTCGGTGGACCCGGGCAAGTCTGTGGTCACGTCCTGGGGCGTCTCTCCCCCTGCGGGTCAGGTTCGGCGCAATGGACCCGCAGCCGATTGCGCAGGCAGGACGGGCGGATTGACACCGGGGGTAACGAGACTTACGCTCCCTTTCGGCCCTTCGCCTAGAGTCATGTCTCATGCCGACGATCTTGCGCAGCGGTTCGTACCGCTTCTTCTTCTACTCGGGCGACCGAAGCGAGCCGCCGCATGTGCACGTAGAGAGCGCTGGGGGCGAGGCCAAGTTTTGGCTCTTGCCGGTTCGCCTCCACTCCAGCGAAGGCTTCAGCCGGGTTGAGCTCGCTCGGCTGCAACAGATGATCGAGGATCACAAAGACGACCTCTTAGGGAGCTGGAATGAGTTCTTTGGCGTATGAACCCAAGGTTGGGAAAGCGTTGGGCCTCTCAGTCACAGACGAAGCCCTGACCGTCGACCTGCTAGATGGCCGAACGATCTCTGTGCCGCTGGGATGGTATCCGCGACTTCTCCGCGGCAGCCCCGCTGAGCGAGCGCACTGGCGCTTGATCCAGGGGGGCGAGGGAATCCACTGGCCCGACCTGGACGAGGACATCAGCGTCGAGGGCTTGATCCTCGGCCGCCCTTCGGGCGAGAGCCAATCCTCCCTCGGGCGTTGGCTGCGTGGGCGCTCGGTCAGCTGAGTCGCCTCCGGGCGTTGGCGCGGCGCACGATACCCCCAGCGCCGGTGTGGCGCTACGCTTTGACGGCACAATGGGAAGGAAGAGACCTATGGAACGCTTTGGCGTTTTCACCGCCCGCGACCTCCGGCTTCGTTCAGGAGAATTGCTTCGGGACGCTGAGGCGGGAAAGCTATCGATCATCACGAAGAACGGTCGGCCTGCCATTCTGGCGATTCCCTTCGGAGAGCGCCTGCTAGCTCACGGAGTCCATCGGGCCGTGGCCCTTGATGTCTACGAAGCCGGACAGGCGACGCTGGCGCAAGCCGCGAAACTGGCCGACCTCTCCGTTGAGGCTTTCATCGAGTTGCTCGGACAAGCGAGCCGGACGTGCTGCCCTACGACTTGAGCGGCCGGGTCCGCCGGTGGTGGGACAGAAAAAGGTTCACTGGCGAATGATAGAGACGACTCAGTCAATTGAAGTACGCGAAGGTATCTTGTCCTGGGCGGGGATTGAGCTAAGAGTGAGCTTCCGCGTCAAAATCGGCCAGTTAGGGGAAATCACGTTAGAGATCGATGCTGTCCAATCGTCCAACAGAGAGTGGTGTGCCCACTGGAAGCTGTGGCATGACTTACTACAAAGCAATAATCGGCAACGTCCATATTTTCATCTATCAGGGCTGTCAGCATGTGGTCTAAAGGTATATTCGGAATTCGCGCACCTGGAAAACTTGGTTACATCTTCCACTCCTGGGGCGGTTACTCTTCAACCGATGGTTTCTGTTTCCGAGCTTAATCTCGAGCGGCCGTCTCCCGCGTGTACAGCAGAAAGGGATGTCTCTGCTACCTACTTATCACTTGGCCAACTCGGATTCCCTCATCGACCAGTTGACACTACGGTAGGTACGCTTTTCACCAGCGCAACTTCCAGTGTTGCGGCGGCAATGGAAAAATTTGGCGCAATTCGAATAGTGAAGAACGTCGATCTCAGCCTTGACGAATGGATTAAAGCCAGTGATGACCTTGCCGAGAGAGTCCTCAACGTACTGTCATTGGCACAGGGACGCTGGCTCATGTGGACCGCTCGGGAAGTAGCAGTAGGTGACGACCTGGTCTCCAAAAGGATCCGTTCTCACAGCCTCAGCGACGCAGTCTTAGCTCAGCTCTTTCCTCACCTTGACCTCGAGCCCGTACTTCAGCTCGCAGTTCAGTCCTGCACGCGGGATCTTATTCTTCAGACCAAGCTCGACGTTGCACTTTCATGGATGCTTGCTCCGGCGCCATATGCGGAAACGAGAATTTTAAACCAGATAATTGCACTAGAGTTGCTGGTCTCTACCTTTGAAAACAAAGCCAGTCCCTTGATCCCCAAGAAAATATTCAGTTCAAAGGTAGTGCCGCGGCTACGTGAGGCTCTTGCTGGCCTAGTCGAAAGCGGAGTCTTGGAGCCAACGCAAAAAGAAAGCCTAAACAAGAGTCTCGCAAATTTAAACAGGCCCACGTTTTTCGACAAGGTGCGACAGCTTATGGAGCACTACAAGGTTCCGGTAAATGATATCGATGAACGTGAACTGCGACATGTCGTTGTAGGCTGCCGAAACGATCTTGTTCATCGAGGGTTCCTGGAGAAGATCGGAAAGAATCGGGGCCGCATAAATCGTGCGAGTGACATCGCGGAGGAGCTGCTGAAGAGAATTGTGATGGCGATGTTGAACTATGAAGGGAGGTATATCTCTCCCTTATACAATCTAGAACCCTGTTTATTCAACGGCGACAGGATCGAGCGGCCGCAAACAGGCAATCATCCGGTGCCGCTCATCCCGGAGTCTGAGTCGTATCCCTGAAGTTTCGCCCTGCATGCAACCTATAGAACTCCCGTCCAAATCCCTCCGCCACCCCTTCCCCGAGCTGTGTTATAACCCTAACACACCGCCACCGTCCAGCCGGTGGCCTTCGGGGACGCCGGGATGCTCAGGATCGATCCATCGGATCCGCGCCCGATCTGGCGACAGATTGAGGAGGCGGTTCGCCATTTGGTGGCGAGTGGGGCTCTGCCTTCGGGGGAGAACGTCCCTTCGGTGCGCGATTTGGCAAAGGATCTGCAGGTCAATCCGGCGACGGTTTCCAAGGCTTATCAGCGTCTGACCGACCAGGGGGTGCTCGTCGTCCGCCGGGGCGAGGGGACGTTCGTGTCGGAAAAGCCCCCGGCGTTCCCCAAGCGGGAGCGCGACCGTCTGCTGGAAGAGGCTGCGGTTCGATTCGCGAGCCAGGCCGTGACCTTGGGGGTCTCGCGGGAGGAGACGGTCGAGGCGGCCGAGGCGGCATGGGACCAAATCGTCGAGAGCCGCGAAAGAGGAGGAGAGTCATGAGCCCCGAAGTTCCTTTGCGGGCGACCGACCTGACCGTCCGGTTCGGGCGGAAGAGCGCCCTCGAGCAGGTTTCGCTGTCGGTCGTTCGCGGCTCCGTGTACGCGCTGATCGGTTTGAACGGTGCGGGCAAATCAACCCTTGTCCGCTGCCTGCTCGGCCTGCGTCGGCCGGACTCCGGGAGCGCCCAGCTGTTCGGCCGGGACGTTTGGCGGGAGCGGGCGGAAGTGCTCGCCGAGGTCGGCGTGGTGCCCGAAGAGCCGGATGCTCCGGTGGCCCTCTCGGCTCGGGAGATTGCGCGTTTCTCCGCCCGGATTTTTCCGCGTTTCGACCGCGCCGGGTTCGACGCGCGCTTGCGCCGGTTCGGCGTGCCGCTCGATCAGCCGTTCGGCCGGCTTTCGAAGGGGCAGAAGGGGCAAGTGGCGCTCGCTTTGGCCCTCGCCCCGGCGCCTCCCATTTTGATTCTCGACGATCCGACCCTCGGGCTCGATCCGGTCGCCAAGCGTTCCGTTTTCGAAGAGCTGATCGGCGACCTCGCCGAGCGCGGCACCACCGTCTTCCTGACCACCCACGAGCTGGCGGCGGTCGAGGGGATCGCCGATCGGGTGGGCATCCTGCGCGAGGGGACGCTCCGGCTCGACGAGGATCTCGAATCGGTCAAAGCGCGCTTTCGCCGCCTGCGCTGGGTGAGGCCGGCGGAGGGCGTGGAAGCCGCCCTCGCCGAGCTGGAGCCGATCGCGGTCGAGCGGAAGGCTTGGGGGCTGGAGGCGATCGTCTCGCGGTTCACCGAAGAGCTGTGGGCGGGCATGGCCCGCTTCGGCGCGGCCGAGGTAGAAGCCGTTCCGCTCGAAGAACTGTTCGTCGCCCTGGTCGGATCGGCCGGGCCGAAAGGTGACGCATGAGCGCGTTTCTCGCCGTCTTCGCCCGGGAGTTTCGCCTGCGCCGGGTTCTGCTGATCGGCGCATTCGCCATCGGCCTCATGGCTTTGGTCGTACCGCGCCTGCAAGGGCAGGTCGGCGCCACCGCCGCCGAAACGGCAGTCGAGGCGGCGCTCCTGCTCAGCCTGCTCACCTGCGGCATCTTTGCCCTGGTCCTCGGGTCCGGTGCGGTCGTTCGCGACCTTGTCGAGGGCCGGCTTGGATTCGATTTCGTCCGACCGATCTCGGGCTTCTCCATCTGGGCGGGACGGATCGGCTCGGCGGTCACGCTGCTTTTTGCCTCGGCGGTGCTGGTGGTGGCCCCAGCGTTCCTCGTCGGTTGGCTGAAGCACTCGTTCCTGCCCAAGGAAGTCGGTTACCTGCCGACCGCTGCCGCTCTGGGGCCGAACTGGACGTTCGTCGCCAGCCTGCTGTGTTGCCTGGCACTCCTCTTCCTTTCCCATGTCGGCGTACTGCTGTTTGCCTCGCGATCGGCGGCGCTCGGGTTGGATCTCGTCGGGCTTTTGGCTGTGGGACTTCTGGTGGGGGCCGCCCTCACGCGTCTTCACCGAAGCTGGGCGCAGGATGCATTCTCCGTCGGCGCGACCTCCTATCTCGCCCTTTTTCTCATCGTTTTGACCGGCGCCACCCTGGTTCAGCTGCTGGTCGGGCGAACCGATCTCGCCCGCGGGCACCGCGTGCTCTCGATCGCGCTCTGGGTACCGCTCCTCCTCGGAGCTCTCGCCCTCGAGGCGGCCTCGCGGTGGGTCGTTACGCCGAAAGTGACTGATCTCGCGGGTGTCGACGTTGTGTTCGAAGCGCCGGCCGGTTCGTGGTTTTCGGTGGGCGGAAAGCTGCGCAACCGAGGGGCACTCTCGGGCAGGTTCCTGATCGACGCAGCCACCGGCCGCGTGGTGCGTCAGGGCGTTTCTCGCGATAGTTGGTTCTTTCCGACCACCTTCTCGAGCGACGGTAGGGTGGCGGCGTGGTTTTCCGATTCGCCGACAGAGATGAGAGTTCTCTGGACCGACATTTCGGCGGCCAAGCCGAAGGTCGAGAACGGTCCGATCTCGTTCGAACGGGCCGCCGAAATACCCGCTCTTTCCCCTACGGGCCGCTGGCTCGCCACCCGCTCGGACGGTCGTCTTCTGATCTTCGAGCTTCGAACCGGCCGCCTCGTCGCCTCGGTTCCCGTCAACTCGGACTGGAGCGCGGTCCGGACGGCCTGGACCGGCGAGGATCGCCTGCGTTGTTGGAACATGGTGGCCAACGCCCCGGTCTCCGTCTCGTCACAGATCTCGATCGCGGAGATCCAGGTGCCCTCGGAACCGGGAGCCGCCGCCCTCCAGGTCGGCTTTATCGAGCTTCCCGCGCACGGCATCTCCTGGGACGTGAGCCGCGACGGCGCGACTCTCCTCGTGCGGGAAACCGGAACCGGACATCGGGAAATTTTCGACGGCCGGACCGGTGATGCGGTGGGCGTGATCGACGAGCCGAGACAAAGCAGCGGTGACCTTCTGCGGAACGGCCTGGTGGCGATCAGGGTCCGCCTTCCGGAGTCGCGGAGCCTCGCGATCTACGACCGGACCGGAACGTTGCGGCGGCGGTTCGATCTGGGGGGATACCCCGGGCTCCTCTTAGCCGGCCAACCGACTCCGACCACCATCCTAGCCTCGGTCGCGGCCGGCGGCGCACCCTCTACCTTGGAGGCGCGACGCCTGATCCTTTTCGACCTCGCGGCCGGCACGATTCGAGAGGTGGGACGCGGCAGGGTGCCGCCGCTTGATCCAGCGGAATCCAAGGCCAAGGTCGTGCTCACCGGGCCGGCCACCTTCGCCCGTTGGGATCCGGCGACCGAGACGTTCCAGCCGATCGTTCCCCGCTGAGGCGAACCGCCCGGTGCCCGTGCCAGAATCGGGGGCATGAACGACGCTCCCTTTGCCGTCCGCCTCGATCTTCCCGGCTGGACTCTCGTCTGGGCCGAGTTGACGGTCGATCCCCTCTCTCCCGCGGCGCATGCGGTGCTGCGCGAGACGATCGAGAAAGCTCGTGCGCGGCATGGCGCGCAGCTGTCGGCCGACGATCCGACGGTGGCCGCGATCCGCAAGCTGTTCCGCGCCGCGGGCTGCGATCCCACCCGCTACCGGCCGTCGTCCGAAGCGCTGCTTCGCAGGGTGCTCAAGGGTGAAGACCTCGCGGCGATCCAGCCGCTGGTCGATCTGAACAACGCCCTCTCGATCGACCTCGCGGTGCCCAGCTGCATCATGGCCGCCGAATCCATGGAGCCGCCGCTCGTCCTCCGCGCCGGAGCATCCGGCGAAACCTTCGAGTCGCTCCGCGGGCCGTTCTCGCTCGAAGGAAAACCGCTTCTCGCCGACGCCAAGGGGCCGCTCGGTACTCCGATCACCGACAGCGTGCGGGTGAAGATCCAACCCGAAACCGCCCACGGCTGGCTGGTCGCCTACTTGCCGGTGGGGGTCGTTTTCGCAGGCGAGGCGGAGCGAGCGTTACGGGACCTGGCGGCGCGGTCTGGGGTGGAAGTCGGGCGGGTGTTCGCGGATTGAGTTAGGAAGGGCGAGTGACCCACGCCGCTTCGTTGGCCCGCTGCTAGGATGCGCAGGCTCGCCGCCACCTGGCCACCTTGTTCGAGGAGAATTTATGCGTTTCTGTCGCGTCTCTCTGCTCGGCTGTCTGCTCGTCGCCTCCGCACTCCCTGCCCTTTCCGCCGATTCTCCCCGCTCGCTCAAGCCTGGGGATGTCGCCGCTTTCAAGTCCGTGGACGATCCCCACATCAGCCCGGACGGGCAATGGGTGGCGTACACGGTCCAGTCGATGGACTTGACGAAGGACAAGTCGAACACAGACATCTGGATGTCTCCGCTCTCCGGCGACGGCGAGGCGATCCGTTTGACTTCTAGTAAGAAGTCGGAGAACACGCCGCGTTGGAGCCCGGACGGCAAGTATCTCGCCTTCCTTTCGGATCGCGACGGCGATGAGACCCAGGTCTATCTGCTCGATCGGCGGGGCGGCGAGGCGGTGCAGTTGACCGAATACAAGGCGAGCGTCTCGGATCTCGCCTGGTCGCGCGACGGTAAGAGGCTCGCGCTGATCGTTGCGGACGTCGATCCGGATGCCGCGAAGGAGGACGAAGAGGACGACGAGAAAACGCCGAAGCCGATCGTCATCGACCGGCTCCAGTTCAAGCGCGACGGCGAGGGGTATCTGCGCGAGATCCGCGAGCACCTCTACGTGTTCGACCTCGCCACGAAAAAGACGGTCAAGGTCACCGAGGGCGCCTTCGACGACAGCGAGCCGGTCTGGTCGCCGGACGGTACCCAGATCGCCTTCACCAGCAATCGGACGGCGAGCCCCGATTCGAATCAAAACTCCGACATCTTCGTGGTCGAAGCGAAAGAGGGGGCCAAGCCGCGCGCGGTGACCACCTCGCCAGGGTCCGACACCTCGCCTTCCTGGTCTCCGGACGGCCAAGAGATCGTCTACGTCGCGGGCGGGCCGGTCGCCGACATGTGGTACGGCATCGTCTCCGCGGGAATTGTGCCGGCGGCGGGCGGGGCGCCGCGCGACCTCACGCGGGGCCTGGATCGCAACATCAGTTCTCCTCGGTTCTCTCCCGACGGCAAGCAGATCTACTTCCTGCTCGAAGACGGCGGCAACCAGCACCTCGCGAGGGTTTCGGTCGAAGCGGGCGCATCCGCCGCGGTCGATCGGGTGGTGGCCGGAGAGCGCGAGGTCCAAGACTACGCGCTGGGGCCAAAAGGCGAGGTCGCGGTGATCGAGTCGCAATGGGACCACCCGGGCGAGGTCTCGGCGCTCGACACGAAGGGGGATCTGGTCCGCCGGTCCCACGCGAACGACGAATTCCTTCGCGGCATCAAACTCTCGAAGCTCGAACGGTTCCAAGCGACCAGCGCCGACGGCACGAAGATCGACACCTTCTTGACCCGCCCGCCAGATGCGCCGACGGGTAAGAAACTGCCCACGGTGCTGCGCATTCACGGCGGTCCGACGGCGCAGTACACGACCGGCTGGAATTTAGAGTGGCAGATGCTTGCCGCCGGAGGCTACGCCGTGGTCGCGGCGAACCCGCGCGGTTCGACCGGCTACGGCCGCGATTTTTGCTATGCGATCTGGGCGGACTGGGGAAACTTGGACTTCCAAGACGTCATGGCCGTGGTCGATGGCGCGATCGCGATGGGAGTGGCCGATCCAGATCGCCTGGGCGTCGGCGGCTGGAGCTACGGCGGCATCCTCACCGACTACGCGATCACCAAGACCACGCGCTTCAAGGCAGCGATTTCGGGAGCCTCCGAGGCGAACTATTTCGCCAACTACGGCACCGACCACTACCAGTACGAGTGGGAGACCGAACTCGGGCTCCCCTGGCGCAACGTCGAGCGGTGGACCCAGATGTCTCCCTGGTTTCACGTCGACAACGTGAAGACGCCGACCCTCATCCTCTGCGGCCAGGACGACGTCAACGTGCCGTTGTTGAACTCCGAGCAGCTCTACCAGGCGTTAAAACGCCTCGGAGTCGAAACCGAGCTGATCATCTACCCCGGCCAGAATCACGGAATCCGCAAGCCGACCTACCAGAAGGACCGCTATGAGCGGTATCTCGCCTGGTACGACAAGCACCTGAAGGCGGGGAAGTAGGGGAATTGAAGACGCCCGGATCGCCGCTCGTGCCCGACGATCCGGGTGATCGGTATCAGCAGCCCGCGCAGGCCGTTTTGCAGGCCGAGAGGCAGAGCGTTTCCGAGATGACGCACCAGGGCGGGCAGGTATCGCACGACTCGCAGGTGGCGCACGTCACCCAGTCGGTACACTGAGTACAGGTGTTGGCCGAGGCGCCGCGGACGGCGCGAAGGCCTCGGGACTCCAAGTGGGCCAGGGTCTCTCTGGAGAGGGTGAGCTTCTTCTTTTTCATCGGCAAAATTCCTTTCCGGCCGCGGCGGCAATCGACGCGTCCTACCCAAGAAGGTGCGAATCGCCGGGGCAATCGGGTCGGATTACCCCTAGCAGCCCGTGGCAGAAGTCGTTTGGGCCAAGTTCGGGCACTGAATCTAAAGGGCTTACGGGTGAGCAATCGCAGTTCGGGACACTTAAACCACGGGCTGCTAGGGGAAGGCAGGCCCGGCGGCGCGGAAGGTGGCGGCGAAGCTTTCGCGAAGGCTCGCCTGGGTTGCGAGCAGGTCGAGGGCCAGGGAGTGGGGAGCGGCCCGCCCGACGGTGGACTGCATTCTCTCGATCTGAGCGCGCCATGCGTCGGGGGACAGGAAAGGGCGCGGCAGGCGACAGGGGACGCCTTGGCCGAGCAGGAGGGTGTCGATTCCTTCCGGCCCCCAGAGCGGGTCGGGATAGTCGAAAGCGTTCCGGATGGCCGGGTCGTAGGACAGCGGTCCGCGATGCCGGAAGGTGTCGAGCAGCTCGGCATGCTGCGATACGTCCACCTCGGCTCGCGCGGCACGCCAAAACGGAGTGTCGAGGCGGCGGTTGAAGCGGTAGTGGATGGCGAGAAACCAGGAGAGGTAGTCCCACCAGGCGCCCACGCGACGGTTGAGCAGCGGGACGAGGCTTCTGTCGGTGCGGCGGAGCGGGAAGAGCCCGCAGAGCAGCCCGATCTGGCGAATCAGCAGGTGGAGCGCGGTCGACTCAAGCGGCTCGACGAAGCCGTAGGCGTTGCCCAGCGCGAGCACGTTGCCCTGCCAGAAATGCTCGTGCCGGCCGGCGCGAAACCGTACTTCGCGCGCCTCGCCCATCCCCGGGTTCCCGCGTCGCATCTCGGCCTCGGCCTCTTCGGGGCTCAGGTGGGCCGACGAGTAGACATAGCCGCGATGGTCGGCTTCGATCTGCGGCGTGTTCCAGCACCATCCGGCGGCATACGTTTCGGCGGTCGTGTAGGGATGAATCGTGCCGCCGTGAGGTACCGCGGCGACCACCGCCCGGTCGGTCCATAGGCTCTTTTCGAAGCTGAGCCAAGGCGAACCGAGGGCACGCTCCAAAAGAAACGAGCGGAATCCCGTGCAGTCGAGGTAGAGGTCGAACGCCAGGCGACGGCCGTCGCTGGCGACCAGATGGCTTACCTCGCGATCCCCGCCGCCGCCGTCCGTTCTTTCCGCCAACTCGGCATCGACCAGGGTCGCTTCGATTCGCTCGACGCCGGCCTCGACGGCGCGCCGCTGGAGATACGAGACGAAACGCTCGTTGTCCAAGTGATAGGCGGTCGCCGTGTTCAAACGGCTGCTCCAGGAATCGTTTTCGCTTCGGTACAGACCGACCGCGTCCGCGCCCATCAAGAGCGATTGGAGCGAGCAGGAACGTAGATCCTCCGACCCGCCATAGACGGCGGGTTCCAACACGTGGACGGGGCCGAACGGATAGTGAAAATCGCCCACGCCGGGGGCTCCCCAAAGGAAGCGGATGCCGAGCTTGAGCGTCGGACGGACCTCTTCGAACAGTGTATGGATGTCGAGCCCGAGATCGACGTGCAGGAACTGCGGCAGAAGCGGCGTGGTCGCTTCGCCGACGCCGATGACGGGCAGGTCCGGCGACTCGATCAAGGTGACCGCGAGACTGGGAACCTTCTTCCGGAGCGCCAAGGCGGCGAGGTACCCGGCCGTGCCGCCGCCGACGATGCCGACCGAACGGACGAACGCCTCCGGCTCTTCGCGCACGACAACGGCGGCGCGTAACGGCTTGCGATCTTCGGTCTCGACGATCGAGATCTCGGCGCGCTCGGCGATCGCGGTCCGGGGCGGTTCCGTTCCCGCGCAGAGGGGGCAGCCGGGGTCGCGTTCGAGCGGAACGCGTCGCGCCTCGCCCGAATCGAACGCCCGTGGGGCCAGCACGAGGAGGGCATCGAAGAGGTCTGGCCCTCGGCCGTCTACCCCCAGCACCCGAAGCGCCTCGTCGGCGAGCGCGCGCTCCACCCATGTACGCGTTGCGGGATCGATCTTCCCCGCTCGGAAGTTTGAGACGGCCGAGAGCCTCGCCGCGGGGTCGAGACCGACGAACCGGGTCGCCGCGAGCTGCGCGCAGGCAAAGCACGGACCGACTCCCGGAATCGCGGTCGGTCCGACGCGAACGCCATCTGGATCGGCGGTTACGAAAAGGGCCGGCGCGCCCGCATCCAAGCAAGCCGCCTGGACGGCGAGAAGATCCCGGTACGACACTTCCTCTGTCACGCAGACGACGAGCGCCGAGTCCGGGAGTGCGGGATCGGTAGGGTCGAAACGATCGAGCCGGCGGATCGCGACGGAAGGAGCGGCGCGGCGGAGCGACGCCTCAATCGAGCGAGCGAGATCGCCCTCGCCGAGTACGAGAACCGACAGAGCCTCGGAGGCCTCGTTCGCTTTTGCCGACACCCGCAGCACCATTTCGCCGTCGAGCGCCTGGAGCAGGCCCCGCGCCTCCCGCTCGGAAAACGGCGGATCGAGCGCCCCCGCCGCGGCTACGACTTCCGCCGCGGTGCGCACGCCGTCGACGAGGCCGAGCAGGCCGTGAAGATTGCCAAGCTCGATTCCGCCGAGCAGGCTCGCCCCGTCGCGATGCCGGAGGAAGAGACGGCCATCGGGGAGTGCTACCGCCTGGGCGGCCGGGTCGCGACGAAGGACGTCGGAGGCTTTGAGCGTCATCGAGTCGGAACAAAATCTAGCACGCCCGGCCGCGACACGAGGTACCCCGGATGGAACGTTGGAGCCCGTGGCCTTCTTGGGCGCCCACGGGGGTGTCCTGAAGGCCGGACAACGGGGGGGCGCCCCTACAAGGCAATCGATTTTGACGAGGTCTTGGGCGTTACCCGGAGGCTCCCGCTACCCCACCTCCACCAGCTCGCCCGACTGCACGTGCCAAAGATCGGCGTAGGTGCCCCCTCTAGCGATCAGCTCGTCGTGGGAACCCTCTTCGGCGAGCCGGCCGTCGCGTAGGACGAGGATGCGGTCGGCGTTGCGGATGGTCGAGAGGCGATGGGCGATGATCAGGGCGGTGCGGCCGGCGGTCCAGCGGCGGAGGTTTTCTTGGATTGCGCGCTCGGTTTCGGTGTCGACCGAGCTGGTCGCTTCGTCGAGGATCAGGATCGGTGCGTCCTTCAAGATCGCCCGGGCGATCGACAGCCTCTGACGTTGGCCCCCGGAGAGCTTGATGCCGCGCTCTCCAACGAGAGTGTCGTACCCCTCGGGCAGGCCGGCGATGAAATCGTGCAGCTCGGCGTACTTTGCCGCTTCGACGATTTTTTCGAACGGTACGCCGACCTCGCGATAGGCGATGTTTTCGCGTAGCGAACCGTGGAAGAGATAGACGTCCTGGGAGACCAGGGCGATCGAGCGACGCAGGTCTTCGAGCGCCAGGTCGCGCAAGTCGTGGCCGTCCAGCTTGACCGCGCCGCCGGTCGGGTCGTAGAGGCGGAGCAGCAGCTTGATCAACGTCGATTTGCCCGCTCCGGTGGGGCCTGCGATGCCGATCGTCTCGCCCGGGGCGATGTGGAACGACAGGTGGTCGAGAATCCGGTCGCCGCGCTGGTAGGTGAAATCGACGTTCGCCAGTTCCAGCTCGCCGCGGGCGCGCTCGATGCGGATCGGATCGGCCGGCTCGACGATTTTCGATGGCGTGTCGAGCAACCCGAACGTCCGCCGCGCCGAAGCCCTCGCCCGCTCATATTCGTCCAGAACCTGGCCGAGGCGGACCAGCGGCCAGAGCAGCCGTTCGGTCATCATTGCGAACAGGACCAGCTGGCCGACCGTGATCCAACTGCGCTGTTCGAGAATCCAGTGGCTGCCGACAAGGAGCACCCCGGCGAAGCCGAGCACGATCGCCATGCGAATCACCGGGACGAAGATCGCCGAGAGCCGGATCGCCTGAAAATTCGCCTCCCGATATTCGGCCGACGCGGCGCGCACCCGGTCCAGTTCGAACGCTTCGGCGCCGAAACTTTGAATGACCAAGATGCCGCCGATGTTATTTTCGAGCCGGCTCGACAGGCTGCCCACCGCTTCGCGCACCCGCTTGTAGCGCGGCGCGATCCGGCGCTGGTAGGCGAGGCTGCCCCAGAGGATCAACGGGATCGGCGCCATTGCGATGAACGCCAGGCGCCACGAGGTGTCGAACAGCACGATGCCCGAGAAGATGAACAGCACCACGGTCTGGATCAGCTCGTTGGCACCGTTGTTCAAGAAACGTTCGAGCTGGTTCACGTCGTCGTTCAACATCGCGAGCGTCTCGCCCAGGCGGTGCTCTTCGAAAAACGCGATCTCGCGGCGCTGAATGCGTTCGTAGGCGTCGAGCCGGAGGTCGTGCTGGACCTCCTGGGCCAACGTCATGAAGAAATGCTGGTAGCCCCATTGGAACAGGCTCTCGAAGAAGAAGATCGCGACCGAGAGCGCGGCGAGCACCACCGCGAGGTTCCAGGCTTCGGAAGTTCCCGCGAGCCGGGCAATCCAGGCAGGAGGCTCGCCGCGAAGCGAGTCGATCACCCAGCCGACCAGCAGCGGCGGCATCAGATCGAGAACCTTGTTGAGCACCGAGGACGAGATGCCCAAGTTGAGCCGGGTGCGGTAGGGCGCCAGATAGGCGAACAGCCGCGCCATCGGGCGTTCCGCTTCGAGCAGGAGAGGGGGGCGGCTGGGAGAGGCGGATTCGGGCACCAAGACTCCTCGGAGGCGGGCGAATCGTAACACCGAGACGGACGCCCGAGTCGGCTACTGATTCGGTGTTATCATCTGGCGCGATGCGTCGATCCGTTCCTCGATCCGCACCCCGGAACGAACCTCTTGGGTTTCTTGCCGGCCTCTCCCGCGCCGTGGCGCTGGTGGGAGCGCTTGTCCTGCTGGTCGCGCCGCATCTGGACGTCCACCGGGCTCAGCAGGTAGGAGCATCGTTCGGCGGCGAAAAGACGCTGATCGCCGAAGGGGCGAGCCATCCCACGGCGCCGCTCCACGTCGAAAGCTCGCCGCAGACCGAAGAAGAACCTTGCGCCTTCTGCCTGTTCAGCGGCCAGATCGGCAACGGACTTCTCGGATCGCCAATCCCGCAGTCGCTCCCGGACATCCGACGGGCGCCTCTCGCGGTCTCGACCCGCCCGCCGCACTCCGCCGGCCGTTCCGGGCTCCCCGCCCGCGCACCTCCCGCCGCGTAAGCGCTGTTTCGCAGCGTTTACGTCCGGGGACGTTTCCCGATCGTAGCGATCCTCGCGATCGTTCGTTCCCGATCTTCGAGTAGAACGACGGTACCCCCGAAGGCGGGAGGAAAACCTATGGTTTCGCAGAGCTTGCTCCGCGGGTCGATGACCCGTTGGGCGTTGTTGACACTTCTAATCGCCGTGCCGACGGCATCGCCGCTCGTCGCGCAGACGCCGGAGTCCGGTTCAGCCTCCGACGAAGCGGTCGCCGCGCTCCGCCGCGAGCTAGCCGATTTGAAAAGCGACTACGAGCGGCGGATCGCCGACCTGGAGCAGAGGCTGGCCGAGCTTTCGCCAGCCTCTGAAACGGTGGAGGTGGAAGCTCCCCAAGTGGCGGAGGTTCCGCCGGCCGCGGCGCCCGCGCAGACTTCGAACTACTTCAACCCGGCGATCTCGTTGATCGGCAACTACCTGGCGGTCGGCGGTCATGGCCGGACCGAGAACCTGCCGAATTCCTCGCTCCGCGAGTCGGAGTTGGGGCTCCAGGCGATCATCGACCCGTATGCCAAGGCGGACATTTTCCTCTCCTTCGGCGAAGAGGGGGTCGAAGTCGAAGAGGGGTACGCGACGTTTACCTCGCTGCCCGCCGATCTCCTTTTGAAAGTCGGCCGGATGCGCGCGGCGTTCGGCAAAGTCAACACGATGCACCTGCACACCCTCCCTTGGCCGGACCAGCCGCTGCCGGTGGTCAATCTTCTCGGGGGGGAAGAAGGGTGGATCGGCACGGGCGTTTCCGCGGCGCGCCTGCTACCGCTCGGCGACACGTTTTCCGAGGCGACTCTCCAGGTCTTTCGCGGCGAGGCCGCCGGCCTGTTCGACGGCCCGCGGCGCGGCGATCTTGCGTACAACGGCCACTACCGAATTTTCCGGGATCTCACCGATGCCAGCAACCTGGATCTTGGGTTCTCCTACGGCCGCGGTCCCAACGGCACGGCGACGGGGAAAGACACCGCACTGTCCGGGCTCGATTTCACCTACCGCTGGAAGCCGCTGGCGACCGCGAGCTACCGCTCGGCGACGATCCGCGGCGAGGTGATCCGCAGCCGCCGCGAGGAGCCGCTCGGGGCTCAGACGGCGCTCGGATGGTTCCTCTCGGGCGACTACCAACTCGCGAAGCGCTGGTCCGTCGGCGCCCGCCTCGAATCCTCCGAGAGGGCCGACGACGCCGCGCGCCGCGACACGGGGCAAGCGTTCCTCATCACCTTCATGCCGAGCGAGTTTTCGGCGTTGCGCGCGGAATTGCGCCGCCGCCGGTTCGACCTCGGCGAGACGGCCAACGAGCTTCTCCTTCAACTGCAATTCGCGATCGGCGCGCACGGCGCCCATCCGTTCTGAGGTACCCGACCATGAAAACTTGGCAGATCTTCCTTCTCGCCCTTTCGCTGCTCGGCCTCGCCCATGCGGCGGAGGCCAAGATCTCGGTGGTCACCACGCTGCAAGATCTGGCCTCGATCGCGGCCAGCGTCGGCGGCGACCGGGTCGAAACCTTCGCTTTGGCCAAGGGGTACCAAGATCCCCATTTCGTCGACGCCAAGCCGTCCTTCGTGCTCAAGCTGTCGCGCGCGAACCTGGTGATCGTCGCGGGCTTGGAGCTCGAAATCGGTTACCTGCCGCCGCTCCTCGACCAGAGCCGCAACGACAAGATCCATACGGGCAACCCCGGCTATCTCGACGCCTCGGCCGGCTGCGACATCTTGCAGCGGCCGACCCAGCAGGTGACCCGCGCGATGGGCGACGTCCATCCGTACGGCAATCCGCACTACTGGACCGATCCGGAAAACGGCCGGGTGATCGCGCGGGCGATTGCGGCGCGCCTCTCGCAACTCGATCCGGCAGGTAAGGGCGCCTACGCTCAGGGCCTCGCGGCGTTCGAGGCGAAGCTCACGGCAAAAGAGCAGGAATGGAGCGCCAGGATGGCTCCCTACAAGGGCCTGAAGATCGTGACCTTTCACGATTCCTGGCCCAACTTCGCGAAGCGCTTCCAGCTCGTGGTGGCCGGACACGTGGAGCCGAAGCCGGGCATTCCGCCGTCGCCCACCCACACCTTGGAGGTGATCAATCTGATCATGGCGCAGAAGATCCCGGTGATCCTGGTCGAACCCTATTTCGACACCAAGACGCCGAAATACATCGGGGGAAAGACGGGTGCCAAAGTCGTGACGTTCTATCCGTCGGTGGGCGGCGCGCCCGGGATCGACAATTACTTCTCGCTCTTCGACAAGAACGTCGACTCGTTCGTGGCCGCGGTGGGCAGCCGATGACGATCTTCGAGCTGCTGCTCCCGGCGTTCGTCGCGAGCCTGATCCTCACCGGCATCCACGCCTACCTGGGAGTCCACGTCGTCGAGCGCGGCGTGATCTTCGTCGACCTCTCGCTCGCACAGATCGCCGCGCTCGGCCCCACGGTCGCCTACCTCGCGGGCTACGACCTGCACTCGGGAATGGCGTATCTCTTCTCGCTCGGCTTTACCTTTTTGGGCGCCGCGGTCTTCGCGTTCACCAAGGTCCATCGAAAGACCCGGATTCCCCAAGAGGCGGTGATCGGCATCGCCTACGCGGTGTCCGCGGCGCTCGCGATCCTGGTGATGTCCAAGGCGACGCAAGAGACCGAGCACCTCAAAGAGATGCTGGTCGGCAACATTCTCTCGGTCACCTGGCCGGAGTTGGCTAAGACGGCGGTGCTCTATGCGCTGGTCGGGCTGTTCCATTACATCTTCCGCGAGCGTTTTCTGGCGATCTCGATGGACGAGGAGGCGGCGGAGAGAAATGGGCTGAACGTCCGCTTCTGGGACTTCCTGTTCTACGTCTCGTTCGGGTTCGTGGTGACTTCGTCGGTCGCGGTGGCCGGTGTACTCTTGGTCTTCTGTTTCCTGATCGTCCCGTCGGTGGCGGCGATGTTGTTCGCCCGTCGCCTGGGGACGCGCCTGGCGATCGGTTGGTCCCTGGGCGCCGTGGTTTCAGCTGGGGGAGTCTGGCTCTCGTTCCTCTGGGATCTGCCGACCGGGGCGACGATCGTCGCGACCTTCGGCGCCGCGCTCCTGCTGCTCGCGGCTATCCGCAAGCTGTTCTTCCGCCCGTTGGAAGGGTGAGCGGCGCCCGGTCCTGGTAGCATCGGCTCTTGATGAGGAGACGAACGAAATGGCCGAGGTAGTCGGGCAGCATCTGATCGAAGAGTTGGAAAAACGGTTCCGCGGCCACAAGACGCTCGCCGAAGCAGCGCTCGCGCAGGTTTCGGACGAGGATCTCTTTCTCACCCTCGACCGCGAGACGAACAGTCTCGCGGTCTTGGTTCAACACATGGGCGGTAATTTGCGCTCCCGGTTCACCGACTTCTTGACTACCGACGGCGAGAAGCCCGACCGACATCGCGACGCGGAGTTCGAAGTGGCACCCGATACGACGCGCGCGCAGCTGATGGCCCGTTGGGAGGAGGGTTGGGGGTGTCTGCTCTCGACCTTGGCGAGCCTAACGCCGGACGATCTGCTGAAGACCATCACCATCCGCCACGAGCCGCATTCGGTGGTCGAGGCGCTCCAACGATCGCTCTGCCACCAGGCGTACCACGTCGGCCAGATCGTCATGCTCGCCAAGCACTACGTTTCCGAGACCTGGCGGCCGCTCACGGTGCCGCGCGGCAAGACCGAGGAATTCAACCGCCGGATGGCGGAGGCGGCGGGGAAATAGCGCCGCGGTTACCGCCCGCCGTCCTCCTCCTTGCTGCCGCGGATGCGGTCGAACCATTTCTTTCGCTTGAGGACCCTGGGCGCACTCTCGCTGCCTAGCTGGGCCGTATGGCCGGAGACGTCGGTGGCGGTCGCGTACCACTGAAGGTTCTTGTTCTGATGGAAGCTCGCCGGGATCTCGGTCGTGTAGAACGACCCGGATTGGCGTAGCTCCAAGGTCTGCCAGGAGCCTCCCTCGGGGCGGGCGAAGAGGGCGGTTTTCGCCACCTGGAAATCGTCGGTGATCCGCAGCGAGACCCGCGTGGTCGCACCCTTCTCGAACTCGCTCGCGGAACCTTCGCGAAGCTCGATCGCCGGAGGATTCTGGTCCAGTTGGGCGAAATCGGCTTTCAACCGATCGGACAGCTCCCGAAAGCGCTCGACATAGGGGCCGGTCGGGTTCGCCGCGCGCAGGATCGCGAGGCCCTCGTCGGGCCGCTTGCGCTGCGCCGCCGCTTGGGCGTTCGCGAGGACTCGGTCGAGCCGCGGGTCGACCTCGGCGACGGTCCGAATACGGCCGATCCGTTCCCTCACTCCCGGCCTCTCCGGCCAGGCGGCGCGCAGGGCTTCCAGCCGGTTGAGAGCGACCTGGGCTTGACCGCTTTGGCTCAGCCGATCGGCCTCGGCTTCGATCGTCGCGGCCGCTTGTTCGCGCAGCCGGGGGGCCGTCTTGTCGCGCGGCGCCAGCTCGGCGAACGAGCCGGCGAGGCGGACGGTCGCGAGCGGATCGCTCCCCTTGGCGGCTTGTTGCAGCTGCGCCGAAAGGCGGACGATCTCCTTGGCTCGATCGAAATCCGTCCGGAGGCTCGGATTGTCCTTGAAGAATGCCGTCCGGTTCGCGGTAATGGCGCGAACCGTGGAACGCAAGGTGGTCACGTTGCCGGTTCGCAAACCGCGCTTCAGATCGGCGGCAAGGCGCTCGATCTGCGATTGGCCGAGCGAATCGCGCAGCGCCTTGGCTTCCTCGCGTTCCTCCGGCGAAAGCGAGGAGGCATCAAGGGCATTGAGCGCCGCGAGGGCGGCCGAAGGATTTCCCGCATCGAGCGCGGCGCGCGCCGCGGCCAGGCCGGGATTTCCGGCCGGAGCGACGTCCCCGAGGGTCGATTGAAAGTCGATCGGCGCGCTGGGCGTTGCCGCGGGTGTCGCCGGGACTCTCAGCTCGTCTTGAATCTCAAACGGATCGACGTCTCGATCCCGCAGGTAGATCAAAATCGCGGCCAATACGCCGAGACCGATGGCGGCGGCCAGAGCGATCAGGATCACCTTTTTGCTCTTGCCGGGTGACCGCCGCGGTTGGGGGACGACCGGAATCTCGGCGGTATCGGGCGGCTTGATCGGCATCGCAAACGCCGGGGCGACCTCCCTTTGGGCCGCCGGTGCGGTGATCGGAGCGACGATCGGTGCGGCGAGAAAGTCTTCGACCGAGGACAAGAGATCGTCCGACGCCGAAACCGGCGCGGGAGGTTTCGGGCTCGGTGGAATCGGGGTCGCCGGTATCGGCGCCGGTATTGGCGGGGTCGTCGCCGTTGGTGGTATCGATGGCGTCGGCGGGGTAGGCGGCGCCGACGGCGGAAGTGGATCCGCGAAAGCGAGCGGAGGCAGGGCTTCCAGCAGTGCGGACGGTGCCGGGGTTGATCCTTCGAAAGATTCCTCGAATCGGAGCGCCGGAGGATCGCCGTCGGTCGCGGAAGGAGGAATGTAGACCGGGTTGGTCTTCTCGCCCACCGACGGTTGGGCGACCGGTCCGCGCAGCGCCGTGCGCAGACCCTCGCGAACCTCGTTCCAGCTCGGGCGATCGGCGGGCGATCGGCGCAACGAGCGCAGAAGCGCCTGGCGCAGGGCTTCCGCGTCCTCCAGCTCGAAGCTTACGCCGAGCGGCAGGGAGAGCTCAGGCTCTCCCCGGGAGTCGTTTTGAATTCCGATGTCGAGGAGCCGACAGGCGATACGGGCAAAGGAGTACACGTCGGAACGGCTGTCGCCTGCGCCATCGGCGAGCATCTCGGGTGCCGTACCTTCGACCCCGGGCATGCCGGCGATCGGCGGATGGAGGATGCGGGTGCCGAAGCCGAGAAGCTTCGCCTGCTCTCCCGTGGAGGTTCCGGCCAAGCGAATGTTTTCCGCCACCAGATTGCCGTGAGCGATGCCGCTTTGGCCGAGAAGCTCGAGCCCGTCGAGAACCTGAAGCAGATGGGAGAGCACTTCGGCGGGTGCCGCGCCCGCCAGCACTTCGAGTCCCCGGCCGGCGACCGGCTCAAGCAGCATGAATGCGCCGC
The DNA here is from genome assembly GCA_038248205.1 of Thermoanaerobaculia bacterium. Lineage (GTDB taxonomy): Bacteria > Acidobacteriota > Thermoanaerobaculia > Multivoradales > UBA5704 > DASYKS01. Next base: position 74,516 of record JBBRUC010000001.1, on the reverse strand, counting down.
CGTCCGGCAGCGTGCCGAAATCGAGGAGCGAAGGGATGGTCGGGTGGCGAATCTTGGCCAGGGCCGTGGCGGTCTGGAGAAATCGCGACATCGCCTCCGGGTTGCGCCCGGGAGCGATCCGCTTGACCACCACCATGGCGCCGTTCGTGGCGTCCGTCGCGGCGTGAACGCTGGTAAATGCGCTCTCCCCAAGCTTTCGGGTGATTCGGTATCGCTCACCAATGTCGCGGCGTTCCGCCATGATCGTAGAGGGCCTCGAAGCGTAAGCTTATCGCCGGAATTCTATCTTGAGCCGGGCTCGTACTCCGGACGGGTTTTTAGGATGGTAATCTACCTTGAGAGGGCATTTGACGGTGCGAATTCTCACCCAGGAAGCGATGCAGCGGTTGTTCGAGGTGATCGATGAGATTCCGCTCGATCGAGAAGCGGTGCAGGTACCGCTCGCGATGGAGGGCTCAGGCTCAGTCCAGAGGCTGGCCAACGGCAAGGTAGAGATCGTCCTGCCCGACACCGAGGATCTTGGCGATTTCTTGGCGCAACTTCCCCAACGCCTGACAACCTTGGCCCCTGCCGCATAGAACGCCGACAGCTCCGGCCGTTGCGCCTACCAACCCTCCCGCTCGCGGAGCCGGGTCACGTGGGCGACGTGGTGCCGCCCATGCCAGGCGTAGAGACCGACTACGGAATCGAGGGTGACCTCGCCGAGTTCGGGATGTTCGAGCGTCCGCTCGAATTCCGTCGGCTTCATCGCGCAGAGCAGCTCCACCCAGCGGACATGAAGCGCTTCGAGCAGCGCCAGAGATACCCCGACGGGAGTGTTCGCGGTATCGGCCAACCGGGACCAGCCATCCTGATCGTACGGCTTGATTCGCGGACGATCTTCGGTGAGCGCCAGTTTCAGCCGGATGTAGGCGTTCATGTGACTGTCCGGCACGTGATGGGCGACCTGGCGGACGGTCCAGCCGCCGGGTCGATAGGGAGTATCGAGCTGTTCCTCGGAGAGCCCGGCCAAGGCGGTGCGAAGTTCGGCCGGCGTGGCTCGAATCGCCGCGATCGCCGCCGCGCGTTCCTCCGGCGTCAGACGAGATTTCCGCGCGGGCTTGCCGCTCGGACAGCTACGTTCGGTCGTAAGGGTCATCGGGGGCTCCTTGCGCCGAGAGCCAGCTCGGCGCGGGTTCGTGGCACGAGGTTACTCTGTCGTTCCAGATTTTTCGGTGGTGAGGTGGAATCGCGCCTCGGCTGCCGCGGCGGCGTAGCGCGCCGCGGCGGTGCGGGCGAACAGGCCCCGGGCTCGGTTCTCCGCCAGTTCAAGGTAGGGGAGGGCTCGGTTCCACATCTCGGCTGCCAGGTAATGCCCGGCGAGTTCTTCGAAGTGGCTCTCCAGATGATCCGCGGCCAGAGTCTCTAGAGTCGAGGCGATCCGGGCGTGGAGGGCTCTTTGCCGTTCCGGCACGACGGAAGACGCCAGGGCCTCGCGCACCTGCTGGTGCGCGAACTCGAAGCTGCCCCGCCGGGCGCCCCGGTTCCACAGTGCGACATCGGATGCCCGGCCGAAAGTCGACCAGTACCGAATGCTCTGGCGGATCAGCCACCGCTTGAGCAGCAGCTCAAGGCCGATTTCGACCACCGCCGGGTGTTCGTCAGCCGCCTTTTGGAGCAGGTCGGCCTCGAAGCTGCCGCCGGCAAACGCCGCTTGGATCGCCAGCCGTCGGATCGAGGAGGGGAGCCGCCGGACCCGTTCGCCGAGCAGGGCGCCGAGTTCTCCGCTGGTGGGCACCTCCGCGGTTTCCAAAGAGGATGCGAGCTGCCATATGCCGTTTTCGCCAGGCGTCAGCAGCCCCTCGTCCCAGAGCAGGTTGATCAGCTCCGCGATCGCGAACGGCAGGCCTTTACTCCGGCCGGCGAGCCAGTGAGACAGCTCTCTCGCACGATCGTCGCCAACCAAGGAGGCGGCGATCTCTTCGATCGCGCTGTCGTCGAACCGTCGAATCTCGACGCGCTCGGCGAGCGCGATAACTTCAGAGAAGAAGGGCGGGGCCTCGGACGGGTCGATCACCTCGGAGGCGATCAGGAACCAACAGGGTTGCCCATGCAATCGAGAGATCGCCGCGTAGAGAAGCTCCAGGGAGTCCTCGTCGACCAGGTGAAGGTCGTCGAGAAAGATCACCAACGGCACGGTCGCCACTCCTGGGCCGGCGGAGCAAAAAGCGCCGAGGTAGTCGATCACGTTCTCGAAGAACCGTCGCCGCTCGGCTGCGCGTTTCAACGGCGCCGGAGAGGGTAGCTCGGGGCGGCGAGATCCGATCTCGGGCAGAAGGCGTGCGAGGTCTCCGAACTTTTGGGGCGTAAGCGCCGCGGGGTCGGGGCCGCCGCCTTCGGTCGCCTCGTCAAACGCGCCACGCAAGAGGTCGAGCCAGGGGAGAAACGGTATCGGCAGAGTCGAGGGCCGGCCTGCGCCGCGCAGGACGACGATTCGGCGAGAGCCGCTCACCGCGTCGAGAAAAGTACGGATCAGCCGGGTTTTGCCGATGCCGGTCTCTCCCACGACCAAAGTGACGGGGGTCTCTCCGGAGAGAGCCCTGCGCCAGCTGTCGCGAAGCCGATCCCAAGCGCCGCGGCGCCCCGCCAGGGGGATGATCGGGCCGATCGGCTCGCCGTCCGCGAGAGGAACCCCTTGCGTCGGCGCGTCGTCCCGGATCGATTCGTAGAGTTCCAGGGTTTCCCCTAAGGGATCGACACCGAGTTCGCGATCGAGGAGGGCCACCAGATCCTCGTACTCGGCAAGCGCCTGGCTGCGGCGCCCGGTCATCGCGTAGAACTGCATCAGGTTGCGTCGGGGTTCCTCGGCGAGAGGTTCCAGGGCGACGAGCCGTCGGGCATAGTGCAGGCCAAATCGATATTCGCCCCGGCGCCGGTAGCTCTCGATCAAGGTGTGTAGCGCCTCGACCGTCGCCTCTCGAAGGCGCTCCTGCTCGGCGATCAGCCACTCCTCGAACGTGTTGCTGTCGCGAACGAAAAAACCCACCAAAAAATCGCCTCGATACAATTGGACCGCGGTCGCGAGGTGATGAGGGTCGGCGGCGTCCCGCGCGGCGCCACGCTTGATCGACTCCTCGAAGGCATGGACGTCGACCCAAAGGCCCGCCGCCGGGTTGATACGGATCTCGCCGTGGCTCACCAGAAGCGGCGGGTTCGCCGAGTCACGCCCGGGAAGCGCAGAACGCAAGTTATAGAGCGCTTGGCGCAGCGCGTGCCGTGCGCCGTCGTCTTCCTGTTCGGGCCAGAGCAGGCCGGCGAGGTGATCGCGACTGAATGCGCGCGCCGACTGACAGGCCAAATAGGCGAAGAGGGCTCGGACCTTCTGGGACTCGAAGCCTCGCACCTGCCGATCTCCGTGCCAGACCTCGAAGCCGCCGAATAACCGAACTCGAATCACGCTACAACACCTCCGGCCGGGAACCTCATCGCGCGGAAGGCCAGCTCGATCGAAGGGCTCGGCGGATAAATCGCTCGTAGCTCACGGGGGAACTGGCCTTATCAGAGGTTGTTCGTTGGCCGCAATCGCAAGAGAGGGCGATCCTAACTCAGAACCCCGATTCGCCGATGGGGGGACAATCGCGCGCTGCGCTATTTTGTCCGGCCTATACGAGCTTTCAGTTGGCGCAAAGTAAGCCCCTGCGGCGGAGTGTGTCGGCCGCTAAGGGGGGTAACCATGAGTAGCGTGATTCGTTCGTTGTCGAATGTTTTGCGGGTCGCTCTTTTCTCGATCCTTGGAACTCTCCTGGGGTTCGTTTCCGCGCGAGGCCAATTGGGGCCAAAGCCTCTCGCGTCTTTCCCGTCGGAGAGCGCTACGGACGGGCGATTCCTAGGCCTTGCCTGTGCGGGCCTCGCGACCTTGGAACGCAATGTTCAGGTAGCGCTTGCCGTGCCCGCGTCCACCTCGACCTTCTCCCTCAATCTATTCGATGGAGAAACCGGTGGGCTCGACGGTATGGACACCGCCCACTGGGATCTTGGCACCCGCCAGCTGAAATTTGCGCTGCACGCCGATCCGTCGCGCAAAGGGAGTATTTTGCCGGCCGATTTAATCGGTGTTTGGTACGGCAATAAGAGAAATCCAATCGCCGGTCCGCTGTGGACTTCCACCGCGGCGAACATGCCGGACAACGCATGGTGGGGGGTGACAATCACCAACGCTGCCATCGCCCAGACGCCAAGCGGAAACTACTTTTACAATCTGGTGATCGATACGGATGGAGCCTGCGAAGTAGGCGAAATATTGGAAAGCAACTTCAAGATCGCGGCTTCCTACCCCGTCAGCTTCAACACCTCTCACTTCGGTTTGGTCGGCGCGCTACGACAGCTCGCAGCAGACCTGCCGATCCTCTATCCGGGCTCCTTGCCGACGGCGCCGCTTACCGGTAGTTTCGTTTCCGCGCCGACCACCTACGACGGCTCTTTCGACCTCTATTTTAATCTTTCCGCATCCGAGACGGAGCTGCGCCTGATCGATGGCGATTTCGATTTCGGCACCGATGCGGCCCGCGGAGTGCCTTCGGGCCTGTTTCTCGACGAGTGTGCGGACGAGGACGACCCCGATACGCCTGCCGATTACGGCAACTTTCCATTCGTCGTCGTCGCAGCCAATCCCGAAGGGGTCCAGGGGCCAGGCATTCCCAGCGACGACAACAAGTTCGACGCATTCCGGCGCGGTGAGCCGGGGGATCCGAACCGCATCGGTTGCGTACGCTACGAAGTCCAGGATCCGGTCGGCAATGTCTATTACAACGACAACCCTTCGGGCAGCTTCGAGTGGGAGCAATTTCTGATCGCGAGCGTCAACTCGCCGTTCGTCGGGGATGCGGACTATGTCTACGGCGACGCCCTGCTTCCCGCGGGAAGCTGGAAGGTTTCGATCGTAGGCTTGGACTTGGCCAATCTGAACTTCTGGTATGCGAAGACTTGCGCGACGCGTCCGGCTCATGAGCCGCTACCGAGCGAAGATCCGATCGACGTGCCGCGGGTACCAGCCTGCGGGGACGAATCGATTTATCTCTTGGGAAATCTCGTCTGGGCGGACACGGCGAATCCGGGGGTTCTGGATCCGGGCGAGGTGGGCATGCCGGGTGTGGTGATGGAGTTGATCCGTCCGAGCGACGGCGTGGTACTGGCCACCGCGGTCACGGGCGACCCGACGAGTCCGAACTGGGCAGCCTGCCGGGCGAGCAGCACGGGCGTTGACTCGAACGGTCTGTACTGCTTTGGTCAGGATGTTCCGGGCACGTACGAGGTTCGTGTGGCGGCGCGTAACTTCACCTCGGGAGGGGCGCTCTTCGGCCAAGTGGCGACGACCGGGAACAGCTCTTTGACCCGCACCCTCACCGCGGCCAACGTTTTGACCTTCGACTTCGGTTTCTCCGGGATGCGGAGTTCCAGGGCGCGGTAGATCTTTGCTGGGAGCGGCCGACCCGGAGCGCCTTGTGGGCCGGATCTCTCGAAGTCTTGGGCAGGAGCCCACCGTTCAAGCCGGCTCCAAGACCGGACCCCTTGCCCGGCCGCGCCCTGCCCCCGCCTTCGTTTTCCACTTCCACACTTCCACGCAGTCCCCCCTCCGGCAGTCCCCTAGGACCCACGCTTCGCCCTGTAGATCCTGCTACCTCCCTTCTCGTCCGAACCTTTGCGCGATGGGCAAAATGGTCCTCCTGACGATTTCCTGACGATCGCCGAAAAAGATCACCCTACAAGCGGGTAGTTCCAGGCCAAACTCTTGGTTTTACTTAGGTTTGCGAGTCTTGTCGGGCGGCAGTTCGGAAAGCGCGCGAAGTCTTTTGGACCATCGGAGAAAGGGTGATCGGATGAAAGCTCAGCGACAAGTTTTGAGAGCTGTACTCTTGGTGGCGATAGGAGCCTTGTTGGGGTTCGGTAGAGCATCAGCCCAGATAGGGCCGGGTCCCTTTGCGGCGTTTCCGTCGCAGAGCGCCACGGATGGACGTTTCCTTGGCTTCGGTTGCGCCGGGATTGCAACGTTCGAGCAGAACGTCACAATCGCGATGGCTGCGCCGGCCGCCAATGCTACGTTCGACGTCAACATCTTCGACGGCGAAACCGGGATGCCCGACGGCGCCGCCCGTCCTCATTGGGACGTCGGCAATCGCCAGCTCATTTACTCTCTGTATGCGGACCCGTTGCGCAATGGCAGTACCTCGCCGGCCGATCTGATCGGCACCTGGACCGGCAACGGAGCCAATCCGACGAGTGGGCCGCTCTGGACTTCCAGCTCAAGCACCATGCCGGACAACGATTGGTGGGCCGTGACGGTCACCAACGGGGCCGTTGCCCAGGCGCCCAGTGGCAACTACTTCTATAACTTGGTGATCGGCCTCGACGGCTCGTGCGCCCCGGGCGAGGTTCTTGAGAGCAACATCAAGGTCGCGGCCTCGAACCCGATGACCTTCCGGACTCCGCAGTTCGGTCTGGTTGGCGCGTTTCGTCAGCTCTTCAATGACGGTCCAATTCTCTATCCCGGTACCTTCCCGCCCCCGGGCGGGTTCCTCACCGCGCCGACCACGTATGACGGCACGTTCGAGTTCTTCTTCACTCTTCCCGGCGGAGAAACCGAGCTGCGGATGTTCGACGGCGACTTCGATTTCGGTACCGCCTCGACCGTCGGCTCGCCTTCCGGCGTAGCGCTCGATCCGTGCGAGGACGAGGACGACTTCGATACTGCCGCCGACTACAGCGGCTTCCCCTTCTCGACCACCGGCGCCAACCCCGAAGGGGTCCAAGGCCCCGGTATTCCCCCTGATGACAACAACTTGGATGCCTTCCGCCGTGGCGAGCCCGGCGATCCGAATCGGATCGGCTGCGTCCGCTACGAAGTGACGGATCCAGACGGCAACATCTATTTCAACGACAACCCCTCGGGCAGCTTCGAGTGGGAGCAGTTCCTGATCGCGAGCATCAATTCGCCGTTCGTCGGCGATGCGGATTGGGTCTACGGCGGCGCGACGCTTCCCTCGGGGATGTGGAAAGTCACGATCATCGGGCTGGACCTAGCGAATCTGAATTTCTGGTTCGCGGACACCTGTGCGACGCGCCCGGCCCGCGATCCGATCCCGGGGGAAGATCCGGACAACGTTCCGCGCGTGGCGGCTTGTTCGGATGAATCCATCTACCTGATAGGCGATTTCGTCTGGTCGGACACCGGAAACCCGGGCGTGTTGGATCCGGGCGAAGCGGGCATTCCGGGCGTTCTGATGGAGCTGGTTCGTCCGAGCGACGGATCGGTGATCGCTACGGCCAAGACGGGCGACACGACGAGCCCGAACTGGTCGGCGTGCGTGGCGAACAACACGGGAACCGATATCAACGGTCTCTACTGCTTCGGCATGGACGCTCCCGGCACCTACGAGGTGAGGGTCGCGGCAAGCAACTTCGGCCCGGGCAAGCCGTTGGAAGGTAAGTCCTCGACGACGGGCGGCGAGTCGCTCACCCGAACGCTTTCGGCCGACAACGAGCTAACGTATGACTTCGGTTACGCCGAGGCGGCGACGAACGACGCCTCGGTCGGCGACCGGATCTGGCTCGATGCCGATGGCGACGGCGTTCAAGATGGCGGGGAGAACGGCATCAACGGCGTCACGGTTGATCTGCTCGACAACGGCGGCAACGTCGTGGCCAGCCAAATCACCTCGGGGAACGGCAACTACTTGTTCGACAACCTGGCGGCCGGCAACTACTCGGTTCGCGTGGTGACCGCGACGCTGCCCGCGGGCTTGGCCCAGACCTATGACCTGGACGGCACCGGTACGGCGAACATCGCGAGCTTCGCTCTCGCGCAGTCGCAGAACCGGACCGACGTGGATTTCGGCTACCGGCAGCCTCCGGCGCCCGGCAGCTTGGGCGATCGGGTCTGGAGCGATCTCGACGGCGACGGTGTGCAGGATGCCGGCGAGGTTGGGATCAACGGCGTCACCGTTCGCCTGCTCGACGGGACCAACACGGTCGTCGCGACGCAGGTGACCTCGGGCGACGGCAACTACACCTTCGGCAACCTGGCGGCCGGAAGCTACACGGTGGTGGTCGATTCGACCACGTTGCCGGCCGGCTTCGGCCCGACCTATGACCTCGACGGTGTCGCGACACCGCACCGGGCAACGGCCACCGTGGCCGCCGGTCAGAATCGCACCGACGTGGATTTCGGCTATCGCACGCACGACACCGAGACCTGCGCGCAGGGCTCGTTCAACAATCCGGCCTACGGCAGCAACCCGGATGGGCACGCGTTCTACCTGCCCGGCATCGGTTTGGACTTCCAGTTCGCTCCGGCGACCGGCAGCTTCGTACAGCGGGCGGACGGAACCGCTCGCCTGACGGGCATCGTGCGGCGGACGGCGAATTCGAGCGAGGCCTTCGTCGTCGACGTGGTGCTCAGCGGCTTGACCGCGACGGCTCCTCCGGGCAGCCCGAAGAAAGAGCTCTCCGGAAACGCCTATTCGGAAAACGGCGGACCCGTCAACACGGCGACGTTTACGTACTACACGAGCTTCACCGGTACGCTCACCGGCATCGATGCGTATGCCGGATCGGTGATCGGCATTTCCAACACCGGCTCCGCCTTCCAGCTCGGCACGGGTGCCAACAACAAAAACCTGCTCGACGGGGCGTCGGCCTGGTTCGTGTGGAACGTCACCTCGCAGCCCGCGAGCGGTCCGGCGCTCACGCAGTCCGGCCAGGGTGACATCAACGTCGACTTCGGCAACTGCTCGTCCTGCGCAAACAACGCCAACAACGATCCCGCGGTTTTGGGCTCGACGTACAACCACGCGTTCTGGCTGCCGGGGATCGGTACCGACTTCCAGTTCAGTCCGGTCGACGGCACGTTCGTTCGCAACGCGGACGGCACGGCGCACCTGACGGGAACGATGTACAGCCTTTCGAGCCCGACCCACGGGTTCCAGGTGGACATCCTGTTCTCGGGCTACACCGCGACCACTCCTCCGGGCAGCCCGAAGAAGGAGCTTTCCGCTGGTGCCTACGTCGAGAACGGCGGCGTGGCGGATTCGGCGAGCTGGAGCTACTACACGTCCTACTCGGGAACCCTGGTCGGGGTGAGCGCCTATGCGGGCGGCTCGATCTCGATTTCCAGCACCGGACCGGCCTTCCAGCTGGGAGTCGGCGCCAACAACAAGAACCTCCACTTCGGTGGCTCGGGTTGGTACCAGTGGCAGGTGACGAGCCAGCCGTCGGGCGGCGAGACCCTCGTCGGCTCGGGCCAGGGCGACATCAACCTCGACCTGTTCGAGTGCCCGCCGGTCAGCTACGGCTCGATCGGTGACCGGGTTTGGAACGACACGAACGGCAACGGCGTCCAGGATGCGGGCGAAACCGGCATCAACGGCGTGACGGTTCGCTTGGTGGACACTGTGCACGGCGTGACCGTCGAGACCCAGGTGACGGCTGGCGACGGGATCTACACCTTCGCCCACGTCGTCGCGGGTACCTATCGGGTCGAGGTGGTTCCGGCGACCCTTCCCGCAGGCTTGGCAGCGACGTTCGATTTGGACGGCCTCGGGACGGCGAACAGCGCCTCGTTCGCTCTGGCGGCGGGACAGAACCGGACGGACGTGGACTTCGGCTACCGGGGCACGGCCTCGCTCGGCGATCGGGTCTGGCTCGATTTCAACGCCAATGGGGTGCAGGACGGCGGCGAAGTCGGGATCAACGGCGTGACGGTCGAGCTGCTGAATTCCGGCGGCACCGTGGTGGCTTCCCAGGTGACGTCGGGTGACGGCACCTACAACTTCACCAACCTCTCGGCCGGCAACTATACGGTCCGGGTGGTTTCCTCAACGCTGCCGGCGGGTCTGGCCCCGAGCTACGACCTCGACGGGATCGGCACTCCGCATACGGCGGCGGCCTCGTTGACGGCGGCTCAGAACCGGACCGACGTGGACTTCGGCTATCGGGGTACGGCCTCGCTCGGTGACCGGGTCTGGCTCGATTTCAACGCCAACGGTGTGCAGGACGGCGGCGAGGTCGGGATCAACGGCGTCACCGTTACTCTCCTCAACTCTGCCAACGTGGCCCTGGCGACCCAGGTGACCACGGGCAACGGCAACTACACCTTCGCGAACCTTCCGGCGGGGACGTACAAAGTCCGTGTTGAATCGGCGACCGTTCCGGCGGGGCTCGTTCCGAGCTACGACCTGGATGGAGTCGGCACCGCTCACATCGCGACGGCTGCTTTAACCGGCGGTCAGAACCGGACCGACGTCGACTTTGGCTACAGGGGGCAAGGGACGATCGGCGATCGGGTGTGGGAAGACGCCAACGGCAACGGGGTGCAGGACGGCGGCGAGGCCGGGATCAACGGCGTCACCGTCACATTGCTCGACACGGGTGGCAACGCCCTCGCCAGCCAGGTGACTTCGGGCAACGGCAACTACCTGTTCGGCAATCTGCCGGCCGGTAGCTACTCGGTGCGGGTCGAAAGCGCGACGCTTCCGGCCGGTTACGTTCAAACCTACGACCTGGATGGTCTCGGAACCGCCCATCGCGCGACGGTGGCACTGGCTGCGGGCCAGAACCGCTCCGACGTCGATTTCGGCTACCAGTCCAAGACCGACGCGAAGAGCTGCGCCAACCAGGCTAACAACGATCCGGCGTACAACGGCAGCGCGGCCAATCACGCGTTGTGGCTGCCCGGTATCGGCACCGACTACTCCTTCACCCCCGACCCTGGCGCCTTCCTCGAGAAGGCGGACGGCTCGGCAACGCTGACCGGTACGATGCGGAGCCAGTCGAATCCGAACAACGCCTTCACGGTCGCTATCAACTTCTTCGCCCGCACCACGACCCCGGGGCCGGGCAACCCGAAGAAGGAACTCGCCGGGAGCGCGTACGTCAATAACGGCGGACCGATCGATCCGGCCACCTGGCGCTACTACGGCTACCTCGGCGGAGTCTTGACGGGCATCGACGGCAATGCCGGCGTCGTCTTGAGCATCACCAACGTCGGTCCGTCGTTCCAAGTGGGCGTCGGCGCCAACGGCAAGAACCTCCACTATGGGGCGTCCGGCTGGATTCATTGGACGGCGACCCAGCCCTCGGGCAGCAGCTATCCCTCGACCGGCCAAGGCGACATCAACCTCGACATCTTCGACTGCGTGCAGTGCGCCAACAAGGCCGACAACGATTCGTCGGTCAACGCAACGAGCGCCCATCACGCGATCTGGCTGCCGGGCATTTCGACCGATCTCGTCTTCTCACCGGGCAACGGCTCGTTGGTCGAGAAGGCCGACGGTACAGCCCGTTTGACCGGCACCCTGGTAAGCACCTCGAACCCGAACTTTGGCTTCGCGGTGGACGTCACCTTCTCGGGCTTCACCACGACGGCTCCCGCCGGCAACCCGAAGAAGGAGCTTGCGGCAAGCGCCTACAGCGAGAACGGCGGTCCGATCAAGACTGCCACCTGGTACTACTACACGGGTGCCACCGGTACCCTCACGGGAACCGGCAGCGCCGCGGGTGCCAAGCTCAATCTGGTGCGCGTCGGTCCGGCGTTCCAGGTGGGCACGGGCGCCAACGGCAAGAACCTCCACTACGGCGGTTCGGGCTGGCTGAACTGGACGGTGGTGACCCAGCCGACGTCGGGCTCGGCTCTGCCGACCAGCGGCCAGGGCGACATCAACGTCGACATCGGCCAGTGCCCGCCGACCACGCCCGCTCCGGGCACCGGTACGATCGGTTACTGGAAGAACCACGCGAGCGCTTGGCCGGTCACCAGCATCAAGATCGGTAACGAGACCTACACGGTCTCTCAGGCGATCAACCTGCTCCGCACGCCGAGCAAGGGCGACAAGTCGATCGATTTGGCCAAGCAGTTGATCGCGGCCAAGTTGAACGTCCTGGTCGGAAACGTGTCGAGCTGCATCAGCGCGACCATCACTTCGGCGGACAACTGGCTGAAGACCTATCCGGTCGGCAGCAACGTCCGGGGCAGCAGCTCGGCCTGGTCTCAGGCCTCGCCGTGGCACAACATGCTCGACGACTACAACAACGGGTTGCTCTGCGCTCCGCACCGCGACTAGTTTTGATGCGAAGGCCGGCGCTTCGGCTCCGGCCTTCGCTTTCCGCAGTTCCTCTATCCACTTCTAAGAGCGCCCACCTCGCGGTGCCACGTTCTGATGGTTCGCCTCGGATCGCTTGAGGTTCCTGGCTGGCGTCCCCCATCCCGATTGAAAGGCGCCCTTTCGCGAAGTTCCTCCAGGCGCCGACGAGCCCGCTCAGGGGTCGATCGAAAAACTCCAAATATCTCCTGACGGCACCCTGACGGTCCTTTCGTTACAGTGCGGATTGTCTTAGCCGCCCCGGGAACCATCAAGTTCCCATTAAACAACTAAACGACTGAACGGAAGGGCAAAGGGTGCCGCCTGTCCAAAACATCGAGCCCAATGTGGCGCTCAGTCTTGGAAGAGTCGTTTCCTACTTGCCGTAGATGGAACTGCCTTTTTGCTCTTACGAAGGGTTGACTGACGATCTTTGGCTCTCGCGCTGCGCAATTTTTGGCAGCGGACTACTTGATTGGAGGTTCGGTGGCCCCCACCCGGCAACATTGGGGCACCGGACGCGCCCGCCTTCGTGGCGATGCTTTTGGCCGGGGAAAGGGAATGGAGTTATGAGAAGGTTTTACAGTAGGTGCGCTACTTTGGCGCTACTGGCCCTGACGGCCCTTGGCGCTGCGAGGGCTCAGATCGGACCGGGGCCGTTCGCGGCGTTTCCCTCGGAAAGCGCCACCGACGGTCGCTTCATGGGCTTCGGTTGCGCCGGCATCGCGACGTTCGAGCAGAACGTCCAGATTGCCATGGCGGCGCCTGCGTCGGTCCCGACGTTCGACGTCAACATCTTCGATGGCGACACCGGCATGGCCGATGGCGCCGCGCGTCCGCATTGGGACGCCGGCTCCCGCCAGCTCATCTACTCCCTCTATGCGGATCCGCTGCGCACCGGCAGCACCGCCCCCGCCAACCTGATCGGCACCTGGACCGGCAACGGAGTCAATCCGACGAGTGGGCCGCTCTGGACTTCCAGCTCAGCCGCCATGCCCGACAACGATTGGTGGGCTGTGACGGTCACAAACGGGGCCATTGCCCAGGCGCCCAGCGGCAACTACTTCTATAACTTGGTGATCGGCCTCGACGGCTCGTGCGCCCCGGGCGAGGTTCTTGAGAGCAACATCAAGGTCGCGGCCTCGAACCCGATGACCTTCCGTACTCCGCAGTTCGGCCTGGTTGGCGCGTTCCGTCAGCTGTTCAACGACGGCCCGATTCTTTACCCGGGCACGTTTCCGCCCCCGGGCGGATTCCTCACCGCGCCGACGACCTACGACGGCACGTTCGAGTTCTTCTTCACCCTGCCCGGCGGCGAAACCGAACTCCGTATGTTCGACGGCGACTTCGATTTCGGTACCAATTCGACCGTGGGCTCTCCCTCGGGCGTGGCGCTCGATCCGTGCGAGGACGAGGACGACTTCGATACCGCCGCCGACTACAGCGGCTTCCCCTTCTCGACCGCCGGTGCCAACCCGGAAGGGGTCCAAGGCCCTGGCGTACCGCCGGATGACAACAACTTGGATGCCTTCCGCCGCGGCGAGCCCGGCGATCCGAACCGGATCGGCTGCGTCCGCTACGAAGTGACGGATCCGGACGGCAACATCTATTTCAACGATAACCCCTCGGGCAGCTTCGAATGGGAGCAGTTCCTGATCGCGAGCATCAATTCGCCGTTCGCCGGCGATGCGGATTGGGTCTACGGCGGCGCGACTCTTCCCTCGGGTATGTGGAAAGTCACGATTATCGGTTTGGACCTCGCGAATCTGAACTTCTGGTTCGCGGACACCTGTGCGACGCGACCGGCCCGCGCCCCGATCCCGGGTGAGGATCCTGACGATGTGCCGCGCGTGGCGGCCTGCTCGGACGAATCGATCTATCTGTTGGGTGATTTCGTCTGGGCGGACACAGCGAATCCGGGTGTTTTGGATCCGAGTGAAGCGGGCATTCCGGGCGTTCTGATGGAGCTGGTCCGTCCGAGCGACGGATCGGTGATCGCTACGGCCACCACGGGCGAGACTTCGAGCCCGAACTGGTCGGCGTGCGTAGCCAACAACACGGGTACCGACACCAACGGCCTCTACTGCTTCGGCATGGACTCGCCGGGAACGTATGAAGTACGGGTCGCGGCGAGCAACTTCGGTCCCGGCCAGCCGTTGGAGGGTAAGTCCTCGACGACGGGCGGCGAATCGCTCACCCGTACGCTCACCAACGGCAACGTCCTCACCTATGACTTCGGTTATTCCGAAGGGGCTGCCAACGACGCCTCGGTTGGCGACCGGGTCTGGCTCGACACCAACGGCGACGGCATTCAGGATGGCGGCGAAAACGGCATCAATGGCGTCACCCTCGAACTCCTCGACAACGGCGGCAACGTCTTGGCCACGCAGGTAACGACCGGCGACGGCGACTATCTGTTCGACAATCTAGCCGCCGGCAGCTACATGGTGCGGGTCGTAACCTCTACCCTTCCGGTGGGAGTTGCCCCGACCTTCGATCTCGACGGTACAAGCTCGGCCAACATTGCGAGCTTCTCTCTTGCGGCCGCCGAGAACAAAACCAACGTCGACTTCGGCTACCGCGGCACCGGTTCGCTCGGCGATCGCGTTTGGCTCGACGCCGACGGCAACGGCTTGCAGGGTGTCGGCGAGACCGGCATCAACGGCGTCACCGTCGAGTTGCTCGACAACGGCGGCAACGTCATCGCGAGCCAGGTGACCTCGGGCGACGGCCACTACACCTTCTCGAACTTGAACGCCGGAAGTTATTCGGTGCGTGTGGCGGCAGCGACCCTTCCGGCCGGCTCGGTCCAGACCTACGACCTCGACGGTCTGGCCTCGGCCAACGTCGCTTCGGTCTCCTTGATCGGCGGACAGAGCCGGATGGACGTAGACTTCGGCTATCGCGGCACGGCTTCGGTCGGTGATCGCGTTTGGCTCGATTTCAACGCCGACGGCGTCCAAGACGGCGGTGAAGCAGGGCTCAACGGCATCACCGTCGAGCTTTTGAATTCCGGCGGTACCGTCGTCGCATCGCAGGTGACTTCGGGCGACGGCAACTACACCTTCTCCAACCTCCCGGTGGGCAACTACTCGGTCCGGGTCGTCTCGGCCACCCTGCCGGCGGGAGTCTCTCCGACCTACGACCTCGACGGCATCGCCACGGCCCACATCGCCTTGTTCGCTCTGGCCGGTGGTCAGAACCGGATCGACGTGGATTTTGGCTATCGCGGCACCGGCTCGATCGGTGATCGCGTCTGGCTCGATTTCGACGCCGATACCGTCCAGGACGCCGGGGAGGCCGGAATCAACGGCGTCACTGTGGAGCTTCTCGACAACGGCGGCAACGTTCTCGCGACCCAGGTAACCGCCGGAGACGGCGGCTACACCTTCGCCAATCTCCCCGCCGGCAACTACTCCGTACGGGTGGTGGCGGCGACTCTCCCGGCGGGCCTTGCGCCCACCTACGACCTCGACGGCATCGGCTCGGCGAACCTCGCCGCGGCGAGCCTCGCGGGCGGCCAGAACCGGGCCGACGTCGACTTCGGCTATCGCGGCACCGGCTCGATCGGTGATCGTCTCTGGCTCGATTTCAACAACGACGGCATCCAGGACGGCGGTGAGGCCGGCTTGAACGGCGTCACGGTCACACTGCTCGACAGCGGCGGCAACGTCATCGCCTCGCAGCTCACCGCGGGCGACGGCAACTACACCTTTGGCAACCTCCCGGGCGGTTCCTACGCCGTGCGGGTCGAAGCCGCCACCCTCCCGACCGGTCTGGTTCCCTCCTATGACCTCGATGGCATCGGCACGGCGAACTTTGCCGTGGTCGGCCTGATCGGCGGCCAGAACCGGACCGACGTCGACTTCGGCTATCGCGGTACCGGCTCGATCGGCGACCGTGTCTGGCTCGACTTCGACGCCGACGGCATCCAAGATGCCGGTGAAAACGGGATCAACGGCGTCACGGTTTCCTTGCTCGACCAGGGCGGCAACGTCTTGGCGACCCGGGTGACCAGCGGCGACGGCGACTACACGTTCGGTAACCTGCCGTCGAGCCACTACTCGGTGCGGATCGAAGCGGCAACGCTGCCCGCCGGCCTCGCCGCGAGTTACGACCTCGACGGGATCTCGTCGGTCAACTTCACCGACCTGATGCTCGGCCCCGGCCAGAACCGGACCGACGCCGACTTCGGATACAAGGGCGTCGGCGCGATCGGCGACCGTATCTGGCTCGACGAAAACGGCGATGGCCTCCAGGACGCGAGTGAGTCCGGCATCAACGGCGTCACCCTGGATCTGCTCGACAACGGCGGCAACGTCATTGCCACCACCGCGACGAGCGGCAACGGCAACTACAACTTCGCCAATCTGCCGCTCGGTAGCTACTCGGTCCGCGTCGCGACCTCGACGCTGCCCGCGGGTCTTGCCCCGACGTTCGATCTCGATGGAATTGCCACCCCGCACATCGCGAGCACCACGCTTACGCTCGCTCAGGCGGAACGCGACGACGTCGACTTCGGCTATCGCGGCACCGGCTCGATCGGCGACCGGCTGTGGATCGACACCAACGGCAACGGCGTCCAGGATCCCGGCGAGTCCGGCCTGAACGGCGTCACGGTCTCGCTCCTTAGCTCAGGTAGCGTCGTCCTCCAGACGGCGATTACCAGTGGCGACGGTAACTACACCTTCACCAACCTGGCGGCCGGAAGCTATTCGGTCCGCGTCGAGTCTTCGACGCTGCCCGCCGGCCTCACCCAGACCTACGATCTCGACGGAACCGGGACGGCGAACATCGCCGCCGCTTCGATCACCGGAGGCCAGAATCGTACGGACGTCGACTTCGGCTATCGCGGCACCGGCTCGATCGGTGACCGGGTCTGGATCGATTCCGACGGCGACGGCGCGCAGGACCTGCTCGAAGTCGGCATCAACGGAGTCACCGTCAACCTGCTCGACGCCGGTGGCAACGTCATCGCCACCAAGGTCACGGCGGGCGACGGCCTCTACCAGTTCCAGAACCTCCTGGCCGGCACCTACTCAGTGCAGGTCGTCACCTCTACCCTGCCTGCAGGTTTGACCCAGACCTACGATCTCGATGGCCTGGGCACCCCGAACAAGGCGACGGTCGCTCTCGCGGCCAATCAGTCGAACTTCAACGTTGACTTCGGCTACCGCGGTACGGCCTCGGTCGGCGACCGCGTCTGGACCGATACCGACGCCGACGGCATTCAGGACGCCGGTGAGCTCGGAATCAACGGCGTCGACGTGGTGCTGCGCAACAGCTCCGGCAACGTGGTCGCTGTCGTAACCACGAGCGGTGACGGGAACTACCTGTTCTCGAACCTGCTCTCCGGCAACTACACGGTGACGGTCGACGTGATGACCGTTCCGGCCGGCTATGTGCAGACCTACGATCTCGACGGCATCGGCACGGCGAACACCACGGCGTTCGCTCTCGCGGCCGGTCAGTCGAAGCTCGACGTAGACTTCGGCTACAACTCCCCGAGCAATAACCCGCAGTGTGTGGACGAAGCGATCAACGATCCGTCGGTCCAAGGCGCTGGAGCCAATCATGCCTTCTGGCTCCCGGGCATCGGTACCGATTACCAGTTCACTCCGGCCCCGGGCTCGTTCATTCAGAACTCGAACGGCACGGCGAACATGAACGGTACGTTGCGCAGCTTGTCCAACTCGTTGAACGCCTGGACGGTGAGCATCACTTTCACCGGCCGGACGACCGTCACCCCCGCCGGTAGCCCGAAGAAGGAACTCATGGCTTCGGCTTACTCGGAGAACGGCGGCCCGGTCAACACGGGAACCTGGATCTACTACACCGGGTACAACGGAACCCTGACCGGACTCAGCAGCAACAGCGGCGCGGTGATCAACGTCACCCGCACCGGGCCGGCGTTCCAGCTCGGCGTCGGTGCCAACGGCAAGAACCTTAACTACGGGGCCTCCGGTTGGTACAAGTGGACGGTGGTCACGCAGCCCTCTTCGGGAGGCTCCCTGCCCACCACCGGTCAAGGCGACATCAACGTCGACATCGTCCAGTGCCCGCCGACCACTCCGGCGCCGGGTACCGGCACGATCGGCTACTGGAAGAACCACGCGAGCGCCTGGCCGGTCGAGAGCATCAAGATCGGCAACAAGACCTACTCGGTCTCCCAGGCGATCTCGCTTCTCGGCACCCCGAGCAAGGGCGACAAGACGATCGATTTGGCCAAACAGCTGATCGCGGCCAAGTTGAACGTTCTGGTCGGCAACGTCTCGAGCTGCATCGACTCGATCATCACCTCTGCCGACAACTGGCTGAAGACCCACCCGGTCGGCAGCAACGTACGCGGCAGCAGCTCGGCTTGGAATCAGGCCTCGCCGTGGCACGAGATGCTCGACGACTACAACAACGGGTTGCTCTGCGCACCGCATCGCAACTAGGTTGACTTTGAGAAGGTCGGCGCCTTGGCGCCGACCCTCTCTTTATCGAAGTTTCGCGAGCCCGGGTTTCCCGGGCTCATTTTTTTTGAGGGAGACTCCGGCGCCGCCGTCTGGCTCCTTGGCAGGGCCTTTGCTTTGACCTATAGCGGCCTCTGCTATACTCGGAGAGATCCTTTGGTAAAAAGCAGCCCCCGGAGCAAGGGCGCTTCCTTAGCAATTACACGATGGGGGTTAGGTAAATGGTCGAGCCTCGGTCCGATCGATATGCAAATATGCGAGAGTCAGTGGACTCTGAGACATTTGCCGACCGTCCGTGGACCGCCCGGAGCGCCTATTCCAGTCCGCGATTGATCGTTTTCGGAGACCTTTCCGGATTGACGCAGGCGGCGGGAAACTTTGGCAATCCAGACGGTTTCTTCGGTTCTCGAGCGAATAGCAAACCCGACCCCGGAAAAGGCACCCGGAGCTGATTTTCGTCCCGTCTCCCCTCGGATGTCCGTTGCCTCGGCGGCTTTTCAAAGTTCCTTGGTTCGATGGCACAGAAGCCGCGCGGCGCCCGATGGAGTCGGGTACGACGCGATTCGATGCCTCTGGTTTTCCGGCTTCATTGCGAATAGAAAAGAGCTGATTGATGCTTTCGGGGCCGATCCTCTAGAGAGCGATATTATGCTGCTCGTTCGCGCCTGCTCGCGCGAACCTCTGGACGCGGCGCGTCTCATTGCCGGGCCCTGTGCCTGGATTTTGTGGCATGGTCCTCGTCGCCGTTTGTACGTTTTACGTGATCGACTGGGGGCGAATTCTCTTTACTTCACGCTGCGCGGCGATCTCCTCGCCCTTTCCGATCGAATTGAGGACCTGTTCGCCGACCAGACTCCGGCGCTCAACGAGACCTCAGTGGCCCGCCAAATCTGCGGCGCCGTGCCGGATCCCGGCGAGACCTTCTATCGTGACATTCACGCCCTCGACGCCGGAGCCGTCCTGATCGCCGACTCTTCCCGTCTTGAGACGCGGGTCTACTGGCGACCCGAGGCAATCTCAACCTTGCGACTTGGGTCCGATGGGGAATACGCCGAGGCTTTTCGTGACCGTCTGCTCTCGGTGGTCGCCGAATACCTGCCGGAGGAGCCGTGCGGAGTTACCGTAAGCGGCGGCCTCGACTCCACGGCGGTGGCCGCGGCGGCGCGGCAAACGGTTCCGGCTTCGAGCCTGCTGGCGTTTTCGTGGGCGAGCCCCGAGCTACCGGAAGCCGACGAGAGTGCTCTGGCCGCCGACGTTTGCCGCGCGCTCGGCCTGCGGCAAGTGCTGATCGCGGCCGATCAGGAGTGGACGCTCCGTCGTCCGCCGCGGCTTCCGCCTGGGAGTCCGCTCGCCAACTCCTACTCCTCGCTCTGGGACGAGACCTTCCGAACCGTTCGATCGGAAGGAATTCGTGTTCTCCTGTCGGGCTTGAGCGGCGACCATCTGGTCGGAGGCAATGTCGTCTCCTATTCGGACCTGTTCTGGCAGGGCCATTGGCTGCGCCTGACCCAGGGCCTGCTGAGCCATCGGCGCCAGTTCGGGGTGGACTGGTATTGGCTCCTGCGTTTCCAAACTCTCGGCCCGATCGCGCGGTTCCTGATGCCTCGGCGATCTTCCGATTCGCCTCCTGAGTGGCTTGGACCTCGCCTGCGAGGGGTCGCCCCGCCCGCGTTCCCCGAAATCCCTCGAACCCTCTTGCCCGGGCGTCGCCGCC
This sequence comes from Thermoanaerobaculia bacterium, assembly GCA_038248205.1. Classification (GTDB taxonomy): domain Bacteria; phylum Acidobacteriota; class Thermoanaerobaculia; order Multivoradales; family UBA5704; genus DASYKS01. Next base: position 54,234 of record JBBRUC010000001.1, on the reverse strand, counting down.
GGCTGGAGATTCTGCGCGACCCCTTGCTGCGCGCCGTTGCCGCCCAGGCGACCGAGCAGGCGGCGGAGCACGGCATCGAGCTGCGCCACCCCTGGCTCGATCATCGGCTGTTCGAGCTTGCGGCGTCGCTTCCTTCGGATCAGACCTATCGTGCCGGGTCGCCGAAGCTCGTTCTTCGCAATGCGCTCGCGGGTCTGCTTCCGGCCCCGGAGGTCGAGCGCCTGGGAAAGACCTATCCGACCCCGATCTTCGATCGCGGTTTGCGGGAGCGAGAGCAGAAGCAGGCGTTGGACCTTTGTACCGACATGATCGCCGCCCGGATGGGTTTCGTCGAAGAAGCTCCGCTGCGCCGGGCGTACGAGCGGTACCAGGCCGGCGCCACGAACGAAGCGCTGTTCTGGTATAGCCTGACCCTAGAGGCTTGGCTGAGGTTGCATTTCCATTGATTCGCCGAGCCAGCTCCAGAATCTGCCGATCGAATGCCCACCTATCTCCTTTTCGGCCGCCGAGTCTCCGTCGAGCCTTCACTCAAAACACTCGTCGCGCCCCAATCCGAAGGTTCAATCGACCTCGTGGTCGAGCGCGTCCCCGCGGTCGAACGAGGATCCGGCCGCCGAGCCGAAGCGTTCTTTGAGAGTGGATCCTTAGAGGAGGGAGCAGAGCGCTGGCTCACCGCCTTTCGAGAGGGCGACCACCATCTACTGCGCTTCGTCGAGGGCATTGAGTTCCGGGTCGAGAGAGGACGGATTGCCTATTCGATCGGGCAAAAGGGTGATTGCGCCTCGGCCGAGACCTACCTTTTGGGGATCGTACTCGCGCTCTGGCTGGAGATCTCGGGGGCTCTCTGCCTACACGCTTCCGCTGTCGACACGCCTCTGGGTGGAGTCGGCTTTCTCGGTTTCAACCGAGCCGGCAAGAGCAGTCTCGCCGCGAGCTTTCTTCCGGAGGGCTTTTCACTTCTGACCGACGACGTGCTCGCCGTGGAAGTCGATTCTCTCGGCGCCATCGTGGCCACGCCGAGCTTTCCGCAGCTCCGCCTCTGGCCCAGATCGATGGATGATCTGGTTGAAAATCCCACCGAGCTTGAACCGGTGCATCCCGATTTCGACAAGCGCCGGGTGCCGGTCGGCGGGGCAGGGCTCGGCACGTTTCAAGATTCGGCGCGCCCGCTCGACGCGCTGTTCCTGCCGGTGCGCGAAGGTTCAACGATCGAGATGGAACGCCTCTCCCCCCGCGAGGCGATGATCGAACTGGTACGCCATTCCTTTCTCGGGGCGCTCGGCGAGGCGGCGATCGGCATAGGTCGGCGGTTTGAGCGCCTGGCCTGGGTCGCCGAGCGGATTCCGGTATTTCATCTTCGCTATCCGAATGGACTGGAGCACCTGCCGCGGGTCCGTGCCGCGGTTCTCGGGCACCTTGAGGGGCTGTGATAATTTTCCTCTCCGCATGACCACCGCAACCTTGGGTCTTCTTCCGCACAGCGTCGTTCGCCCCCGTGAAGGCGTGCTGGCCCGAGAGCTGGGGGGTGAGATGGTCGTCCTCGACGTCGAGGGGGGGATCTATTACGGCCTCAACGAAGTCGCCACCCGGGCTTGGACCCTTTGGCTCGAAGGTTCGACGTTCGGCGAGACGCTGGAGCGGCTGCAAAGCGATTACAAGGTCGAAGTCGAGGTGTTGCGCTCGGATCTCACGGATCTCGTGCGCGACCTGCTCGACCATGGGCTGATCGATGTGGCGCCCGCGTGACGCCCGTCGATGGCTCGCCCTCCCGGGTCCTGAGCGTCGCCGGCTGCTGCGCGCGATACTGCGCCTCGCCGGGGTCGATCTCCGCCTACGCCTGTTCGGATATTCTCGGGTTGCGGCGCGACTTTCCAGCCGCTTCGCGGCTCGCCGCCCTCCCGGCTCGTTTCCGCCGGGTGGCGAAACGGAGATCCTCGCTCTTTGGGTCCGGGCGGTAGACGTCGCCGCGCGGCACCATCTCTACCCCATGCTTTGCCTTCCGCGGGCTCTCGCCCTCCAATCGTTCCTTGCCGAGGAGGGGATCGAGACCGAGATCCGTTTTGGGGTGAGCAAAGAGGGCGCGGCTCTCGCCGCCCACGCCTGGGTGGAGCATCGCGGAACGCCGATTGGAGAGTCGCCGACGCTCGCCGAGCGTTTCGCGCCGCTGATCCGAACGGGGGGTGAAGTAAGCCCCAAAGCGACGGGGGATGCTTTTTGCTAGAATTGGCGGGCAAATTGCAGATCCAATCGATCGAAAACTTTGGCTCCCGTCGACACCGACAGTGGGCTCTAACGCAACAGGAGGGAATCGGGATGAAACGATGGCTCACCGTGGTAGCCGTGGGCGCGACCCTGATGCTGCCCGCAGCGGCGGCGCGGGCTCAAGATCCGCAAAGCCGCGATGGCGATCCGAACCGGGATCCCTATGCGGACTACAAAGAAGAAAAGCGGTTCGCTCTGTCCGTCGGCGTCGGCTTGGTCGAACCCTCGAACGGCAGTTTCACCGAGCCGTACCTTACCGCCTCGTTGCGCATCCGCGCGGGTCATAAGAACGAGCAGGACTACGGTTCGCCCGACCGCGGGATTCGCGGCTACGTCGAGCCCGAAATCGGCTACTGGGAGACCTCGAAGGCGCGCGGCGACGGCAAAGCGAGCGACCTCTTGATTGGCGCGAATCTGATCGGCGTGGTTCCGTTCGGCAACATCGAGACCTTCTTCGGCGCGGGCGCGGCGCTCCATCAGATCGATTCCGCGCTGCTCAAGGACAACCCGGGCGAGTCCGGCGACCAGACCAAGGTGGGTGTCGACGCCCAGTTCGGTGTCGACCTCTTCCTCTCGGAGCACGTCTCCGCGTTCGGCACCGGCCGCTTCGACCTCGTCCAGGACGCGCAGGCCAGCCTGCAGACCAAGATCTATCTCGGCCTGCGCGCCCACTTCTAGAACCTCTTTCAAATCTGGCGCACCAACGAAACGGCCGGCCCCCGAAAGGGCCGGCCGTTTTTTGCAGCGTACGAAGGGGCGGTGCCCCTTCGGGAAGTGCGTCCTAGTACATGCCGCCCATGCCGCCCGGCATGCCGCCGCCTGCGCCGCCACCACCACCTCGGTTGTCGTCCTTCTCTTTGATCTCCGAGATCATCGCTTCGGTCGTGAGCATCAGGCTCGCGATCGACGCGGCGTTGACCAGCGCGGTCTTGGTGACCTTGGCCGGATCGATGACGCCCGACTTGATCAGGTCTTCCATCTTGCCGTTGGCCGCGTTGAAGCCGATGTTGCCGCTCTCGGCGAGCAGGCTCTTGACGATCACCGAACCCTCTTCTCCGGCGTTGGCCGCGATCTGACGGGTCGGCTCTTCGAGCGCGCGGCGGACGATGTTGATGCCCACCTGCACGTCGCCCTCGGCCTTGAGCTTGTCGATCGCCGGAATCGCGCGGAGCAGCGTGACGCCGCCACCGGGGACGATTCCCTCTTCGACCGCGGCCTTGGTCGCGTGCATCGCGTCCTCGACTCGCGCCTTCTTCTCTTTCATCTCGGTCTCGGTCGCGGCTCCGACCTTGATCACCGCGACGCCGCCGACCAACTTGGCGAGGCGCTCCTGAAGCTTCTCGCGGTCGTAATCGGAGGTCGTCTCTTCGACCTGGTTGCGGATCTGCTTGACCCGGCCGGCGATCGCCTCGCGGCGCGCCGTGTCGTCGGAGTCGGTGACGATCGTCGTGTCGTCCTTGGTGAGGACGACCTTCTTGGCGTCGCCCAAATCTTCCCAGCGGACGCTTTCGAGCTTGATGCCGAGATCCTCGGTGATCACGCGGCCGCCGGTGAGCGTCGCGATGTCTTCGAGCATCGCCTTGCGGCGATCACCGAAGCCGGGGGCCTTGGCCGCCGCGATGTGGAGCGTACCGCGGAGCTTGTTGACCACCAGGGTCGCGAGCGCCTCGCCTTCGACGTCCTCGGCGATGATCAGCAGCGGGCGACCCTGCTTGGCCACCTGCTCCAAGATCGGCAGAAGATCCTTCATCGAGCTGATCTTCTTCTCGTGGAGGAGGATCTTGGCGTTCTCAAGAACCGTCTCCATCCGCTCGGCGTCGGTCACGAAATAGGGGGAGAGGTAGCCGCGGTCGAACTGCATGCCCTCGACCACTTCGAGGGTGGTGTCCAAGCCGCGCGCCTCTTCGACGGTGATGACGCCGTCTTTGCCGACTTTCTCCATCGCCTCGGAGATGATGCCGCCGATCTCCTCGTCGTTGTTGGCGGAAATCGTGCCGACGTGGGCAATCTCTTTGCCCTCGACCGGCTTGGCGAGCTTGTCGATCGCCTCGATCGCGGCCTTGACCGCCATCTCGATGCCCTTCTTCAGTTCCATCGGGTTCGCGCCCGCGGTGACGTTCTTCGAACCTTCGCGGTAAATCGCCTGGGCGAGCACGGTCGCGGTGGTCGTGCCGTCGCCGGCCACGTCGGAGGTCTTCGAAGCGACCTCGCGCACCATCTGGGCGCCCATGTTCTCCAGCGGATCGGAAAGTTCGATTTCCTTGGCGACGGTGACGCCGTCTTTGGTGATCGTTGGCGAACCGAACTTCTTCTCGATGACGACGTTACGGCCCTTCGGGCCGAGGGTGACCTTGACCGCGTCGGCGAGCTTGTTGACGCCGCGAAGAATCGCGGAGCGCGCGTCGGAGGAGTATGTGATCTGCTTTGCCATGACTATTTAGAACCTCCTTGAGGTCGTAGAGTTGAGTTAACCGACCACGGCCAAGATCTCGTCCTCGCGGAGGATGACGAGTTCTTCACCATCGATCTTGATCTCGCTGCCCGAGTACTTGCCGATCAGCACACGGTCGCCGGCCTTGACGTCGATCGGCATCCGCTTGCCCTCGTCGTTCAGTTTGCCCGGACCCACGGCCACGACCTCGGCCTCCTGCGGCTTTTCTTTGGCGGTGTCCGGGATGATGATGCCTCCGCGGACCTGCTCACCCTGCTCAATTCGCTTGACGACCACCCGATCGTGAAGGGGACGAATATTCACGGCTCGATACCTCCCTCAAAACTCTTGTTTGGGTTTGAATTCCAACTCGTTGCCCTGGGCGTACTAGCGCGCTTTCTGCTAGCACTCTCGGGCAACGACTGCTAACAGGATAGGCGGGGGGATACAGCCTGTCAAGGGGGAGTCGCGTGGTTGCTTCGAGACTGCCGCCGTCTCAAGCCGGCGGAGCGGCGTACCAGAGCACAGCGAGAAAGTGACAGACGCTGCCGCCGAGAACGAACAGATGCCAGAGCATGTGGTGGTAGCGCAGTCGCTCCCAGGCGTAAAACACGACCCCCCCGGTGTAGAGGAGACCCCCCGCGAGCAGCCAGCGCAACGCCGCGCCGTCGTGCTGGACGGCCAAGGGACGGATCGCAATCACCACCAGCCAGCCCATCAGAATGTAGAGGACGATCGAGGCGCGCGGCAGACGGATGCCGATCAGGCTCTTGAACAGAATTCCGAAGACCGCAAGACCCCAGATCAAACCGAGGAGCGTCCAGCCCCAGGCGCCGCGAAGCACGCCCAGGGTGAACGGCGTGTAGGTACCGGCGATCAAAAGGTAGATCGCGGAATGGTCGAGCACCCTTAAGATCTGCTTCGTCCGGCCGGGCTTGGCGGAGTGATAGAGCGTCGAGATCCCATAGAGAAAGACCAGGGTGGTGGCAAAGACCGCGTAACCCAAAAGCTGCCAAGGATCTTGGCGTCCCGAAGCGGTGAAGACCAGGAGCGGAAAGCCGATCAGCGACAAGATCAGGCCCACTCCGTGCGTCACGCTGTTGGCGACCTCTTCCGCCGTCGTGTGCTGCCGACGTTGCCGTTCCATCGCCCGACTCTACGCGAAGACGGAAAATGGTGCTCCGGCCATTTCCTCAATCGCTCGCTCCCTCGATCGCCGCGCGCCAACGGTCCGCCACGATCTCCGCGCCGTAGTCCGCGGCAAGGCGTTCGCGAGCCCGCGCGACGAGCCGTGCCCTCGCGCCGGGATCGCCCAACAGGCGCAAGATCTCCCCGCACCAGCCGGCCGGCTGGGGTTCCACGACCGCCAGGTCGAGCCCGGCATGGCCCGAAACGCCCTCCGCAGCCCACGGGGTTGCGACCACCGGAACCCCCTCAAGCCAGGCTTCGAGGACCTTGACCGGCAGGCCGGAACCCGCCCGCATCGGTGCCAGGGCGAGCGTGGCGCCTTTGAGGATCGAGCGCAGATCGGGGGGGGATTCGATCAGCTCGGCGCCCCCCCGGGCGATAGCGGTCCGGAGCCGCCGCGGCGGCCGGGCGCCCGCGAGGACGAACCGAACCTCCGGCCGCGCCGCCCGGACGAGCGGCCAGACCGACTCGAGAAACCAGAGGGCGCCGTCGAGGGTTGGGAAGTACCCAAGATTGCCGGTCATCGCGAGAAGGGGGCGCTCCTTGGGCTCACCGGGCTCAATCGGATCGACCGCCGCCGCGCCGGCCCACGCTTCGCCCGGCCGCTTCCACAAACGCAGGGTCGGCGGCAGATCCTCGGGGATCGACATGGAGAGCGGCACCACCGCCACCTTTGCCGCCAACTCGGGACCGAGCCGCCCCTCGAGGTAGTGACGATCCCGCTCGGAGACGACGAGCACCTTGAACGCCCGGCTCGCCAACCGGCGCTCGGCGCCAAGCAGCCGCGCCGCTTCGAACCGGAGCGCGGGGCGCCAGATCCAAGAATCGAAATCGGCCCGTCGCTCGAAGTTCAGGGAGAGGCTGTCGATCAGGTCGACGACCAGCGGTACGCCGAGCAGGTCGGGAAGGTGACCGATCAGCCGTTCCAGTTGGAGCACGACGAGATCGTGTCGCGGAGCGAGCGTCCGCAGCTTCCGCGCAAGGTCGCTGCTCCGAAACAGCCCCGCCTGAAGCGGCTGGCCTTGGACCGCGGCACCCGCCACGCCGACCAGCCGCGCAAATCGGCCCGGCGGCTCATAGGTTTCGAATCGAACCCGCCCGCCCAGCTCTGCTGGAGGCTGCCCGCCGCGCGGGGTCACGAGGGTGATCTGGTGCTCGGACCCCAGAATTTCCAGAGCCTGGACGGCGCGCATCTGATCCCCCCGGCGCGGCGGGAACGGCGAGCGGGAAACGACGAGGAGGATCTTCACGTTGGACCGGCGAGATCCTACCAGCCCCCCGCGAACTGCGGTTCGTCCCGCGCTCCGGTCCGGCGAACGGGCGGACCAGGAGATCACGCACCCCTGGCCTCCTGGCTCCAGACCTACCGTAGGGCCAGCGCCAAATGCCGGGCGACCAGCCCTTCGAGGATGCGGTCGGCCGGGATGCCGCGCAAACGCCACGCCGGTGCTTCGAGCAACGCTTCGGCGAGCGCGAGCAGGGGAGAGCACGGCGGCCCTTCGACCGGTAGGCCGGCCAGGATGGCGGTCGCGGCCAGCGCCCAGGGTTGACTCGATCGAGCGTCGTCGAAATCACCTACGCTCCCGAGGATGCTCGCCGCGGCGAGCAGGTGGATCGGCGCCCTGCTGCTTTCCCAGGCGGCAACCGCGGCGGCGAAGGTCGTCGCCACGCGGGCCAGGGACTCGCGATCGGGCGGCGCGGCGGGGCCGAGGAACACCGAGAGCGACCGGCTGCGCAAGGTGGCGAGCAGATCGAGGCGGGAAGGGGCGAGCAAGAAAAAATGGCGCGGCGAGGTGGTGTACGGCTCTTCGAGCGCCTTGAGCAGGGCGTTGGCCGCCTCGCCGGTGAGGCTCTCGGCGCTGGCGACTACGAAGACCTGGCCACGGGCCTCGAACGGTGAAAACTGCGCGGCCTTCAAAAGCTCCCGCGTGGCATCGACCGAGGTCGAGGTCTTGGTATCGCGATCGAGAAGCTGGAAATCGGGATGAAACGGCGCATCGCCGCCGCTTTCGGTCGCCACGATCCGCCGACAATGACGACATACGCCACAGGGCCGGGCGGCGGGCTCGGCGTCGCACAGCAGAGCCCGGGCGAGTTCGAAGACCATCTCTCGCCGCCCCTCCGAGGTCGAGCCGTGAAGGATGACCGCGGGATAGAGCTGGCCGGAGCGGGCGGCGGCGAGGATCGATTCGCGGTTCATGGCACAAGCCTCAGCGCGGCCGCGAGCACCGCTCGAACCGCGGCTTCGGTCTGTTCGATCGGCCCCGAGGCGTCGATCATGCGGACGCGTTCGGGCTCGGCCGACGCCAGGGCGAGAAACCCCTCGCGCACCCGGCCCGCGAACGCGCGGCTCTCGCCGTCCAGACGATCCTGCCCGCCACGTTCGACGGCGCCCATCCGCCGCTCCGCCTCGTCGAGCGATAGATCGAACAAGAGGGTGAGATCGGGGCGCCGGCCGTTCGTGGCGATTCGGTCGATCTCGTCGATCCGCGCGCGCTCGACCCCTCGGCCAGCCCCCTGGTAGGCGTAGGTCGAATCGGTGAAGCGATCGCACAGGACGACCTGGCCCCCGGCGAGCGCCGGATCGATCACCTCGTGCAAATGCTGGCGCCGACTTGCGAAGACCAATAGAAGCTCGACCGTGCCGTCGACCTCGCCCCAGCGAGGATCGAGAAAGATGCCCCGGATCGCGTCGCCCAGGGGGGTGCCTCCCGGCTCATGGGTGGTCCGCACGGCGACGCCGCGCCCGGCGAGCCATGCGCCGGTTCGGCGTAGCAGCGTCGACTTTCCCGAGCCGTCGATGCCTTCGAAGGTGACGAACAAACCGTGAGGGGGGCGGCCGGCCTCGTGATCGGACATACGGCGCGGCACGTTACCACGGCCGCGCGCGTCGTCCGATCCGCCGGATCGTTTCTTACTGCTTCTTCGCCTGCAGCCGGTCGCCGAGGAAGATCGACCCGCGGGCCTCGATGATCCGGGCGAGCGAGGTTCGCCGTCCGACCGAGAGAACCGCCAACTCGCCGATCACCAGAGGTGGGATTCCCGGACGGTTCAAGCGGTAGATGGTGTAGAGGTCGCCCGGTGTCACGTCCTCTTCTTCGCCTCGGTCGATGAAGACCAAGTGGTCCTGACCCAGGGTGACGATGCCATCCTTGGCGAACACGATCGACGGCGCGCCTTCGAGTTCCTGCGGCGTCGCCGGGAAGTTGACCGGGCGCAACCCTGCCCGCCGCCCCAAGGGCACCGGCTCCTCTTCGAACGGCCGCAGGGGCGCTCCGACCGGAATCGGGTCGCAGGAGTGGACCACCTCGGCGATCGCGGTGTCCTCCTGGACCGACAGCACGCGGACGCGGCCGAGGTAGCCGTAGTAACGGCCGAGGACGTCGCCGAACAGCGGATGACGAACGCGGTCGCCCCGCCGGATGGCGGTGAACAGGCTGCCCGGAGTCAAACCTTTCGCGCGGCCGCCGTCGAGATAGACGATATCGCCGGTGGCGAGGCCGTATTTGGCGGTCTCTCCCCGAGAGAGACCGAACGAGGTGACGATCGGTGCCCGGACGTCTTCGGGCTCTTTGGCCCGGCCGTCGGTGTCCGGCGTCAGGTTTTCGAATTCCGATCCGACGACCTGGAGCGGAAACGTCTCTTCCAGCTCACCGATGTATCCGGTGCAGTAGATGTCACTCTCGGAGCCGAGCGCCTGCGGCGGGCTCGCGGCGGCGGCGGAGGTCTGTACGCCATCGACCGGGGTGGTGTCCTCACCGTCGTCGACCGGCTGATATTCGGCGGTATCGCTGTCGGAAGTGATCGCTTCGCCATCGGCCTCGGAAGCGACCCCGCCCGCGGTCGGGCCGATCAGCAGCGGGTCGCCCGGATAGATCCAATGCGCGTCGAGGATGTATTGATTCACTTCCCAGATCTGCGGCCAAAGGTAGGGATTGCCCAGGAATCGATTCGCGAGATCCCAGAGCGTGTCGCCGCGGACGATCGTATAGACCTCCGCCCCCGCGGGCGGTGTCGGCGGATCCCACGCCGTCCAATGGTCGCCGACCAGATGTAGATCACGCGGCGGCCGATCGGCCGCCGAGGCACCGGATGACGCGCCAAGCCCAAGCGCGAATCCGAGAAGATAGACAGAGAACCGCTTCATGTAGGGGCCTCCTGCGACCAGGGAGAGCCGGCGTATAGTGAAATCTCTATGGCTTAGGCTACACCGATCCGCTTTCGAAGGTCAAGGTTTAGCCGCCTTCCTCTCAAGCGATGGTTGAGACGATGCCCTGGCTTACGGGCGACCGGGCCGCCGTTACTTGAGCTTGGCGATGCGCTCTTCGGCGACCGCGCTCGCCGCGCTGCCGGGGAAGCGTCGCGCGACCTCGCGGTAGGTCGTTCGCGCGTCGTTCTTCTGGCCCAGCCCCTCCAGGCACTGGCCGGCTTTGAGCAGAGAGTCCGCAACCTTGTTGCCCTGGGGAAACGTCTCGACCGTCCGCCGGAAGGCGTCGAGCGCACCGCGCAGATCGTCCCGCGCATACCGGCACTCGCCGATCCAATACTGGGCGTTGTCGGCCAGTTCGCTCGTCGGGTTCCCTTCCAGAAAGCGCTGGAAGCTCGCTTCGGCGTCGGCGTAATGCCCTTGGTGATAAAGCGTATAGCCGCGATCGTAGAGCGCCTGGGTGGCGGGCTGCGGCACGGAAGTGCCGGGCAGGATGGCGGGTTTGGCGGCAGGCGGCGGCGTCACCGGCGGGGGGCTCGCGGCGGGGGGAGCTTTTGGCACGGCCGGTGTCGGCGCGGTCTGTGTTGGAGCCGTAGGGGCTGGAGCGATCGGAACGACGTCGATGTCGGCGACCTCGATCTCCTGGCCGCGAGGAGGCGCGGGCCGAGGCGTGGTGGCCGCGCCGCTCGAAGGCGAAGACGGTCGGGCGGGCGCCGCGGCCGGCGGGGTGGGGGCGGGCTTTTTGGCGGGAGGGGGTGGCGGTGTCGCGGTCGCCGGGCGCACCCCGAGGCGCGCCTCGAGGTCGGTCACCTGCTGGCGAAGTCGCCCCATCTCCGCATCCGAAATCGCCGCCTTCTGCTGGAGTTCGACCACCCGGGCCTTCAGCTCGGCCAGATCGTCGGGTTTCGCGTCCGGGGTTCGCGAGGGTGCTGAAGCGCAGGCGGTGGCTGCGAGGAGCGAACACCAGACGGCGAGCACCGGCAAGCGGGGTGTTTTCTGAGTCATGAAGCCACCTTTTGTTTCGAAGGCTCCAGTTTGGGGATCTCGCGGTTCCACCGGCTCTCGGGATATTCGGTCCGCAGGCGCTCGAAGGTCTTTTGCGACTCGTCGACCTTGGCGCTGTTCGAATAGGCAACCCCCAGGTAATAGAGCACCTTGTCCTTGGTGGGATATTCCGGAAACTGCTCCAGCAAGTACTCGAACCTTCCGGCGGCCGCGGCCGGAATGCCATAGCGCTGGTAGAACCGGCCGACCACGAACTCATGCTCCGCCAGATTGGCGCGCACCACGATCATCTTCTCTCGTGCCTGGCCGGCGTAGTCGCTGGTCGGAAACAGGCGCAGCAGATCCTTATAGGCCTCTAAGGCCTTGCGGGTCACGCTCTGGTCGCGATCCGGTTTCTCCATCCGCTCGGCGAGCGAATTGGCGACCTGGAACTGCGCGTAGGCGGCCTGGTCGCTGGTCGGGAAGCGATTGAGGTAGTCGCGATACTTCGCTTCCGACTGGATGTGGTTGGTGTTGCCACCCTCCAGGAAATAGGTGTCGGCGGCCAGCAGCAGCGCTTCCCGTCCCTGCGCAGAGTTGGGTTCAACTTCATAGGCGTGGGTGAAGTAGGGCCTCGCCTTGGCGTACTTCTTGTCCGCCAGGAGTGCCTTGCCCGCGGTGAGCGATTCGGTCGTCGCCAGCTTGAGGATGGGATCTTGGGTGGTGCCGGAGCGACAACCGCCAAGCCCCAGAGGAGCGACGGCGGCGAGGAGAACGAAGGCGAGCGCAAACGGTCGATTCATAGAGTCTTCCCGGAGGCTTCGGTTGGATGGACGGCGGTTCGCGCGATTCGATGCACTGTAGATGATCCTCCTGATCGGCCGATTCACTCCGCGGCGGGAGCCGCGGCAAGACGGTGCAGCACGCCGATTTCGGCGGCGGGGTCCGCGGCTCCGAAGACCGCGGAACCGACGACAGCAGAATCGATGCCGGCCTCGGCGGCCGCCCGAATGTTATCGCGCCCGATGCCGCCGTCGATCCCGATCTCGATCTGCGTCCCTCCCGGCGTACCGATCGGCGCCGCGGCGACCAACAGACGGCGCAGGCGGCGCGCCTTGTCCAAGACGTGGGGCAGGAACGCCTGGCCGGAGAAACCGGGATTGACCGACATCAAAAGGACGTAGTCGAGCCTCCCCAGGCTGTCGATCAACAACTCGACCGGGGTCGCCGGGTTGATCGCCACCCCCGCCCGGGCGCCGCCCCGACGAATGCGGTCGAGCAGCCGATCGAGATGCGGCGCGGTCTCCCAATGGACCGCGACGCTGGAAGCGCCCGCGGCGAGGTAGTCGTCCAGCAGTTCGCCTGGATTGGTCACCATGAGGTGAACGTCGAGCGGCAGGGTGGTGCGCCGCCGAATCGCGGCAAGGACCGGAATGCCAAACGACAGATTGGGCACGAAGTGGCCGTCCATCACGTCGACATGGACGAAATCGGCGCCGCCGCGCTCGCAGACGCTGAGCGCCCCCGCTAGGTCGGCGAGGTCGGCGGCGAGGATCGAAGGGGCGATGCGCATCGGAGGGGGCCTCGGATCTTCAAACGGTGGTTGGGTCGGGCAGAGCGATGGGGGCCGGGTGAATTCAACGAACCGGCTGCTCGGGTAACCGATCGGCCGTCGCAACGACCAGCGAGATCGCGTCCTGATGGCTCACCGGATGACCGGCGAGCGGAAACTGTCGAAGGATCACCCCGGAGGCCACGCCCTCATAGGGCTCGAACTTCACGTTACCCAGGCGAAAGCCTTGCCGCTCGAACGCCGGCCGGACTTCTTCGTAGTGGCGGTAGGTGAGATCCGGCATTACATATTTCTCACCTGAACTCGGCAGGGCGACCAGTAGGTCGACCGGTGAAGCGGGCGGCAAGGCGGCTCCCGCGGGAGGGTCTTGCTCGATCACCACGCCCGGGTTGCCGGTACTGAAAACGGCGAGCGAGCGGCCGACCCCCAGGCCCACCGCCGCGAGAGTGAATTGCGCCGCCGACAGCGCGCGCCCGGTGAGCCCGGGAACCTCGACCTGCTGCGGCCCGCGCGACGCGATCAACTCGACCGGGCTGCCGCGCTTGACCCAGGAGCCGGCATCCGGCGTCTGGCGGGCGATTCGCCCGGAGGGCACCCGCGGGTCGTAGCGATCGGCGTTGCTGCGTTGCGGCAGCAGGCCCTTCTCGCGCAGTAGGTTCTCGGCTTCGACGATCGTCAGCCCTCCAACTTTCGGCACCGTGGTCGTGCCGCTGCGGACGAAGCCGCTGAAGGCGAGATAGCCGCACACGACGAAAACCGTCGCCACCAGGAGCGCGTAGGCTAAAAGACCCGCCGAGCGAAGGATTTTGCGCAACATGGCGGCTCAGTCTACCAGCCCGCGTACAATTCCCCTCCATGGCCAGCCTACCCCCTCTCGGCGCCCACGTCTCGACCGCGGGCGGCATGCCCCGGGCGATCGAAAATGGCACCGCCCTCGCCTGCACCGCGATCCAAGTCTTCGTCAAAAACGCCAACCAGTGGCGCGGCCGGACGATCCTGCCGGAGGAGATCGCCGCATTCCGTGCCGCCCGGGCCCGGAGCGCGATCGGCTCGGTGATCGCCCATGCCAGCTACTTGATCAACCTCGCGGCGACCGACGCGGAGATTCTCGCGAAGTCGAAAGCGGCGCTCTCCGACGAACTCGTCCGTTGCGCCGCGCTCGGAATCGACGGGCTCGTTCTCCACCCCGGCGCCCACCTCGGTACCGGCGAAGAGGACGGAATCGCCCGCGCCGCGGCCTCGCTCGACGAGATCTTCTCCGGACTGCCGGAAGCCACCCCGCGCGTCCTCTTGGAGAACACCGCGGGCCAGGGCTCGACGATCGGCTGGCGCTTGGAGCAGTTGGCGGCGATCCGTTCCCGCCTCGCTTCGCCGGAACGCACGGGCGTCTGCCTGGACACCTGTCATGCCTTCGCGGCCGGCTACGCGATCCACGAGCCGGCCGGCTACGAAGAATTCGCGGCCGAGGCGGCCGAACGCTTCGGCTCAGCCCTCGGCGCCTTCCATCTGAACGACTCGGCCAAGCCGTTCGCCTCGCGCCGCGACCGCCACGAGCACATCGGCAAGGGCGAGATCGGGCACCCAGCGTTCGCCCGCCTGCTTTCTGACCCACGTTTCGCCACCGTGCCGATGGTGCTCGAAACCGATCCGGGCGACGATCAGGCGGGGCTGCGCCAAGACCTCGACGTACTGCGCGGCCTGGTGGCCGGCCCCTAATATCAAAGGAAAGGCCGGCCCGCAGGCCCCGAGTAAGCGCCTCAGCGCCCGGCGTTTCCCGTCGCTTCCCGATAGAAGCGGACCAGGTCGTCGTGCAGCTTCCGGTGCTCCGAGGATTTGACGTACATCATGTGGCCGGCCTCGTAGGTCTCGATTCGCACCCGATCGCGCATTTCCGCCGGCAGCCCCATGTGCGCCAGGGTGTAGTGGGCATCGAAGTACGGGGTCGCGAAATCGAAAAAGCCGCTCGCGATCATCACGTGGAGGCCGGGATTCTTGGTGATCGCCTTGCGAAGCGACTCGGCCACGTTGACATAGCCGTTGCCGCCGCCCCAGTTCCAGGGCCGCACCTTCCGGGTAAAGTGCTCGTAGACGGCATCTTCCTGGTAGCCCAGATCGCGGCGTAGATAATCGTTGATCGCCACCGCGTACGGCCCTTCGAGGCCGACGATCGACGGATCGAACTCAGGTTCCTCCCCCGCCGAGTCGAGGTCGCGGCCGGTGAAGCGGGCGTCGATCCGGCCGACGGTCTTGCCTTCGCTGCGCAATAGCTCTTTCAAGAAGCGAAACAGCTCGATCTTCAGGTCCGCCCGCTCGACGAACTCGGTCGACAAACCCGTCAGCCGGGCGAGATGGGCGGCGATCTCGTGACGGCGGTCGGTGGGCAGAAGATCGCCTTGAAGCAGAGCGGTCGCGTAGTCACCGAGGGCGAAGGTCTCGGCTTCCTTGAGCGCGGAGCGCAGGTCCTTTTGCAGGTCGGGCGCCAGGCGGCCGTGGTACCAGGCCGCCGCCGTATAGCTCGGTAGGTGGATCAGATACGGGATGTCGTTGCCGATCGCGAATTCCTGGTTCTGCCAATTGAGCACGACGGAGAGCAGCGCCACGCCATTCAGCTGGATACCGTAGCGCTCGAGGAGAAACAGCGCGAGGCCGGCCGCCCGCGCCGTGCCGTAACTCTCGCCGGCGATCATTTTGGGCGACGCAAAGCGTTGATTGCGGGCCAGCCAGAGGCGGATGAACTCGCCGACCGACTCGATGTCCTCGGTATAGCCGTGAAACTGCTTGGGATCTTCCCCTGGGGCCGCCCGGCTCCAGCCGGTGGTCACCGGGTCGATGAACACCAGGTCGGTGACATCGAAGATGGAGAATTCGTTGTCGACCAGGCGGGAGGGGGTGGCAAAGTGCAGACCTTCGGCGTCGGTCTCGACCCGCCGCGGCCCGAACGCTCCGAGATGGACCCACAGCGATGAGGTCCCCGGCCCGCCATTGAAACAGAAGGTGATCGGGCGGGTGGCGGGATCGCTCACCCCGTCCTTAACGTAGGAGATCGAGAAGACCGAGGCCTTCGCCTTGCCGTCGTCGTCGCGTAGGACGATCGTCCCGGCCGTGGCGGTGTAGGCCAGACGCTGACCGCCGAGGACGATCGAGTGGGAGGTCACCGATTTCTTCTCGGCCGGTGCCGCCGGCTCGGCCGCCGGTTTGGCCTTGTCAGTCATCGAGTCCGGCAACGCCGCGGCCAAGCGGGAAACGGCGAGCAGGAGGGCAAAGACAGGCAGAAAACGAAAGCGCTTCATCACGGATCTCCTCGGGCGGCCACGGACGGTCGGTGCCGGACGGTGCGATTCGAATTCGAGCGAATCGCTTCGGGTTAGAGAGTGTGGCTCCAACTCTACGCGCGTTCCGGGCGGGGGTTGCGATCTCTTGACTTTCTCTCCGAGAGAGTTCAACGTCCAACTCACGGACCTGCGTCCGTCAATGTATGAGCCTTGGCAGCTAAGATTCTCTTGGAGCCCTGGATTCAGCTGGAATACCAAGGGGTGCCTGGCGGTTCCAAGCTTTACGCGGCGCCCAGAAGATTGCGCGCCACCTTGGCAGACCTCGAACGAGGTCAGGGAGTCATCGAAGATGTCCGAACGCTTGAATCTTCCCGTCCTGCCGATGCGGGACTTCGTACTCTTCCCCGGAGTCAGCGCACCGATCAACGCCGGCAAGCCCACGACCCTACGGGCCATCGAAGCGGCGATGAATACCAAGGAGCGGTTGGTCTTCGCCGTCGCTCAGCGCGAAGACTCGGCCGACGTCTCGGCCGAGAACCTCTATACGATCGGTACCGTCGCCCGGATCGGCCAGATCCAGCGCGGCTTGGCGGGGATGCAGTTGCTGATCCATGGCGAGCATCGGGGAATCGCCATGCGCATCTATGAGCGTGACGGCCACCTTCAGGCGGTCGTTCGCGAAGCCGACGAGATGGCGCCGATCGATTCGAACGACCCGGCGTTTATCGCCCTGTTCCGCGAGGCGCGCGAACGCGCCGCCGAGCTGGGCATGAAATCCGGCCTGCCGGAAGAGGTCGTGCAGCAGGTTCTCGCCGGAGCGAGCGATCCGAGCCGGCTCTCCGATCTGGTCGCGGCCTACACCGAACTCACCCCGCAGCAGCGCCAAAGCTTGCTCGAAACCCTGTCGGTCGAGGAGCGCCTGCGCCGCGTCCTGGTCCACGTCCAGCGCCAGCTCTCGGTACTGGAGATGCAGGAAGACATCAAGTCGAAGGTCCAAGAAGAGCTCGGCGATCGCCAGCGCGAGATCATCCTGCGCGAGCAGCTCAAGGCGATCCAGAAGGAGCTGGGCGAAGGGGAGGGCGGCGCCGAGGCGGACGATCTGCGCGAAAAGCTCCGCGCTCTCGACCTACCCGAGACGGTCCGTAAGGAGGTCGACCGCGAGTTCGGCCGCCTCGGCCGGATGGGCCGCGAAGGGATGGAATCGCAGGTGATCCGCACCTATCTCGAAACGATCGCCGAGCTGCCCTGGAACGTCCGCAGCGACGAGCACCTGGACATTCAGCACGCGGCGGATCTTTTGGAAGAGGACCACTACGGCCTCGGCGACGTAAAGGACCGGGTGCTTGAATTCCTGGCCGTCCGCCAAATGCGCGAGACCGCGCGCGTCGAAGCGGCTGAGGCGCTCGAAGCCGAAAAAGCGGCGCAGACCGCCGCGGCGGCGGACGACGGCGAGACCGACCCGGAGGCGACGCATGGCGCGGAAGCCCGCCCGGAAGGCGCTCCGGACGCCCCGTTGAGCCTCGACGACAAGGAGGCGAAGCGCAAGGCGAAAGGACCGATCCTGCTGTTCGTCGGCCCGCCGGGAGTCGGCAAGACCTCGGTCGCCAAATCGATCGCCCGGGCGATGGGCCGGAAGTACGTCCGCATCGCCCTCGGCGGCGTTCGGGACGAGGCCGACATTCGTGGCCACCGGCGGACCTACGTCGGCGCCATGCCCGGCCGGATCATCCAGAGCATGAAGCAGGTGGGCGTTACCAACCCGGTGTTCCTGCTCGACGAGGTCGACAAGCTCGGCGCCTCGTTCCAGGGCGACCCCTCGTCCGCTCTGCTCGAAGTGCTCGATCCCGCTCAGAATGATTCGTTCACCGATCACTACCTGGGCGTACCGTTCGACCTCTCCGAGGTTTTGTTCATCGCCACCGCGAACTTCATCCAGAACATCCCCGGGCCGTTGCTCGACCGGATGGAGGTGGTCGACTTCTCGGGTTACACCGAAGTGGAGAAGAAGGCTATCGCGGAACGGTTCCTGGTTCCGCGGCAGCTCGAAGCGAACGGTCTGCGGAGCGATCAGTTCGAACTCTCCCCCGAGGCGCTCGCCACCCTGATCAGCGGCTATACCCGAGAAGCCGGCGTACGCCAGCTCGAACGGGAGATCGGCCGCCTGGCGAGGAAGGTGGCGCGAAAGATCGCGAGCGGCGAAGTAACGCGGACGACGGTTGGCGCCGAGGAGGTACGCGAGTTGCTCGGCCGGCCGAAGGTTCACCCGGAACGCGCCTTCCGCGTCGACCAGGTGGGCGTGGCGACCGGCATGTACTACACCCCGGTCGGCGGCGACATCATGTTTGTCGAAGCCTCCACCATGAAGGGTAAAGGCGAACTGGTGCTCACCGGCCAGCTCGGCGACGTGATGAAGGAATCGGCGCGCGCCGCCTGGACCTACGCCCGTTCGCACGCCGCGAGCCTGGGGATCGACGAGGAGGCGTTCGCCACCCGCGATGTCCACGTCCACGTCCCGGCGGGCGCAATCCCGAAGGATGGCCCGTCGGCCGGAGTCACCATGGCGACCGCCCTCGTCTCGGCGCTGTCGAACCGCCCCGCGCGCTTCGACCTCGCGATGACCGGGGAGATCACGCTCGCCGGCCGTGTCCTGCCGATCGGCGGCGTCAAGGAGAAAGTGCTCGGCGCGGTCCGTTCCGGCATCCGCACCATCCTGCTGCCGAAGGACAACGAAGCGGATCTCGACGATCTACCCAAGGAGGTCCGCGACCTGCTGGAGATCCACCCGGTGGCCGAGCTGGGCGACGTACTGGCGCTCACCCTGCGCGGTGCCACGTACCGTGAGGGGCGGCTCTCGTTCGCGCCCTTGGCCGAAATCGGCGAGCCCGAAATCGTCGGACCGGCCGACAGTCTGCACTAACGGTCCCCCCTTCGCCTTTGCGGCGAAGGGACCAGCTTCTTCCCTCAAGGCCGGCTCGGGTTTCCCCGGGCCGGCCGTTTTCGTAGAATCCACGGATGCTCGGACGTCTATTCGGGGGAGTCTTCGGCAAGAAGGACGATCCGGCAAGCCCCCTCTCGCGCCAGGGGCTGCTCAAGAGCGATCTCTGGCTCGATCAGCCGGATGCCGCCGCGCGGATCGCCGAACGGGAGCGGAACGAGGAGATCTCGGGAACGGAAGCGGAGAAGCTCCGCCATTTCGTCGAGCGCGGCTATCTGACGTTCGAGATCGAGCTGCCCGAGGCCGCGGCGCGAAGGATCGAGGCGGACGTCGATCGACTCTGGCGGGACAAGCCGTGGGACGTGGCGTTCGCCTATCAGAGCGGGCTCAAGCTCTTCCCGCTCGCCGACGAGGCGCACGACCGGCGCCCCTCGGTCCGGATCGCCGATCTGCATTCGGCGAGCGCCGCCGCCGCCGATCTCTACTTGAACCCCGAAATCTTCCGCTGGGTCGATCTGGTGTTCGATCGCTCAGGCGTGGCCACCCAATCGCTCCACTTCGAGTACGGTAGCCAGCAGACGCTTCATCGCGATCCGATCCACGTGCATACCTCCCCCCCGAGCCACCTGCTGGCGGCCTGGATCGCTCTCGAAGACATCGGGCCGGACTGCGGGCCGCTCACCTACGTGCCGGGCTCGCACCGGCTCCCCTACTACGAGTTCGAGCCCGGCGATCATCGTTTCGACCACGGCCGCCACGGCCCGGAACGGCTGGAGCAGGCGCTGGCGCACGATCTGGAAGAGGGGGCAAAGAAAAACCTCCGCCCCGAGCCGTTCCTCTGCCGCCGCGGCAGCGTCCTGCTTTGGCACCACTCGTTGCTTCACGGCGGCTCGAACCCGAACGATCCGGCGCTCACCCGGAAGAGTTTCGTGGTCCATTTTTTGACCCTGGGCAACTACCGGCGGGTGCGGCAGACGGTGCTTGTACCGGGGACGGACGACGCGCCGAAGAGCCGCTCGTTCGGCACGGACCGGATTTTGACCCCGGCGGGTTCCCTAGAGGAGAGCGCCGCCCGCGGCTTCGACAACCCGCTCCGCGGTCACGCACCGCCGGAGATTCCCTGATCCCCCTCGGCCGCTCGCCCCGACGCGGTGTTTTACGACGTGGGTTTCGGCGAGGCGACGAACACCGCCGCGAGGCCGCCAACGTCGTCGAGGTTCGCGCGGGGAATCTCCTCGAAGCGGAAATCGCCGGGGGCGAGGCGCGACGGCGCGGGATCGCCGAAATCGGGATGAACCCCATCGGGCGGCAGACAGCGGAACAGGCGAAGATGCGGGAAATGGCCCGCGAGGATCTCGTCCCAATCCCACAGGAAGCGCGCGTTCACCGCGCCGAGCGCCTTGTGCTGCGCGAGCGTCTGGCCATCCAGAATCGGCGGCACGGAGGCGATCAGAAGGGCTGCTTCGGAGCCGCCGGTGTCCGGCCTCAGCAGATCGGCCGAGGCGGCGAGCGCGGCGTCGGGATCGGCGAGGTGGGTCAGCACATTGCCCAGGACGATCCGGTCGAAGCTTCCGAGATCGGCCGGCGGCTGCTCCGCCCGTCCGACGCGAAAATCGAGGCCCGGGGCGCGGAAGCGGCGTTGAGCGTAGCGGATCAGTCGTGCTTCCGGATCGATCCCCACCGCGCGCCGGGCGCCCGCCGCGAGCAGGTCCGCCGTGCCATAGCCGGTGCCGCAACCGAGGTCGAGCACCGCCCGCCCCGCGGCGAAACCGGCGGCGAACGCGTAGAAAGAACGATGCGCCTGGAACAGATCGTTCGGCACTTCGGGGGAGATCACCGGCCCGCGCACCGGCAGCCCGGCGAGGAGCCGCGCCCAAGCGTTCTTCCAGCGAAAAGCATTGCGGCTCACGAAGCGGGACGATACCTCAGAAGCGGCGGCGAACCGGGTAGCGGTTCGATGGGGCGCCGGCCATGACCCCTTCCCGCGTCCGGTTCGCCGGGACGGTCCGGGCGGTCGCTCTCCTGCTCGGAGGGATCGCGGCCTCCCTCGCCTGCCGGGCGCTGCTGCCGCTCGCGGCGGACGATCCACTGCGCAGCACGATCGCTCTGCTCCCCGCTCTGATCGCCGGGTTCGTCCTGCTCGAACGGGGTGCGGTGAGGCGCGGCGCGCGGCGGATTCCCCCCGCGGCGCGCGGCGGCGAAGCGATCGCTCTGGCGCTGCTCACCCTGCTTGCGATCGGCCGCGGGCACCTCGGGATCTCCGGGATGGAGCCGGTGCTCGCGGCGGGCTTCGCGCTCGTTCTCTCCCACCGGCTGGCGCGGCAGACGCTCGCGCTCCGGCCCCTGCTGGGAACCGGCGCGCCGCAGACCAGCGGGCTCCCTGCCCCGCCCGCAACGCCCGGCTGGCCGTTCTTCGTTTTGCCGCTGCTGGCCTACCTCGCGATCCTTCCCTGGACCTCAGAGCAGCGGCCGCCGGACGGCGACGAGCCCTACTATCTGCTGATCACCCACAGCCTGGCCTACGATTTCGACGCCGACCTGACCGACGACTACCGGGAAGGCGAGTGGCGCCATTTCATGCCGCGGCCGATCGAGCCCCAGCCGGGCGATCCGGTCGGTCCGCACGGCGAGCTCTATTCGCGCCACAACGAGATGCTGCCGCTGCTGCTCGCTCCGAGCTATCGGCTCGCCGGGCTCCCCGGGGCGCTCGCCATAATGATCGTGATGGCCGCCGCGCTCGCCTGGATGACCCTCCGCCTCGCCGAGCGCTATCCGAACATCGGCCCCACCGGCGCGCTGCTCGCCTATGCGCTGGCGGCTTTTTCGCCGCCGCTACTCCTCTATTCGGCCCAGGTCTGGGTGGAGGTTCCCGCGGCGCTGCTGGGGGCGATCGTGATCGACCGCATTCGCGCCCCGTTCGCGGGTACTTGGGACGGCCGGCGCTGGCTCGCGATCGGGCTGCCGATTCTGGTGCTGCCGCTGCTCAAGATCCGCTTCATCCTGCTCGCCGGGCCGCTTCTCGTCCTTACCTGGTGGTACGGCGGGCGGCCGAAAAAGCCGCTGCTGGTGCTGGCCGCCCTCCTTTCACTGGTGGCCTGCGGCATCCTTCTCTACAACCAGTTGCTCTACGGCAACCCGCTTAAAATCCACACCTGGCAAGAGGTCGAGCCGACCTCCTACGGCTTCGTCGATTACGCCAAGGGGTTCCTGGGGATCTTCTGGGACGCCGGTTTCGGCCTACTCGGCGCGGCGCCGATCTGGCTGCTCGCCCTCCTGGCGCTGGGTGCCCTGCTGCTGCGCCGCCATCCGCTGCCGCTCGATCTCGCGGTCTTCGCCGTTCCGTACCTCGCGGTCGTGGCCCCCCGTTCGGAGTGGTACGGCGGTTGGTCGCCGCCGTTCCGGTACGCCCTGGTGATCTTGCCGTTCTTGAGCCTGGCGCTCGCCCCATATGTCGACCGGCGGCGGCGCCTTGGGGTTCGGGCGCTCGTCGGCGGCCTTGGCCTGCTGAGCCTTGCGCTCGCGCTGCTCTGGATCGCGGTGCCCGGCTGGACCTACAACTTCGCGGACGGGCGCACCTACCTGCTCGACCATCTCGGCTCGCGGCTCGGGCTCGATGTTGCAAGGCTGTTCCCCAGCTCGATCCGGCCGCGGCTCGCGACCTGGATCTTCCCGGCGGCGATGTTCCTGGGCGGGCTGGTCGCGGTGTTCGTGCGCGGCCCCCGAGGGCGACGCTCCCGACGGCTGCTCACCTCCGGCCTCGCGGGTCTCTCCGGTCTCGCCGTCGGCCTGGCTCTCCTCGCGGCGCTCCCCTCGGCGGCGTTTCGCCTTCCCACCCGGGTGATCGAGTTCGAGGACGAGCAGGTGGTCAAGAAAGGTGGGCATCTCGAGCCCGAGCGCTGGGTGGTCGATCGAACCCGCTTCCAGGGCACCTGGGTGCTGCGCGAAGGGGAACGGATGGAGGCGCCGGTAGCACCGGGGGGGCATCGCTTGA
This sequence comes from Thermoanaerobaculia bacterium, assembly GCA_038248205.1. Taxonomy (GTDB): domain Bacteria; phylum Acidobacteriota; class Thermoanaerobaculia; order Multivoradales; family UBA5704; genus DASYKS01. The sequence goes on along the minus strand of JBBRUC010000001.1, from coordinate 31,391 downwards.
AGCTCATCCTTCACGGCCGTTTCGTTCGCCACCACCCGGGGATTTTGACCGTTCAGATCAAAGCCGGAGGGCTGCCGCTCGAGACCCTTCGCTTCAACACCGAGGGGGTTTGGGAAGCGCGCGAGGTCGGACCGTTCGACTGGCCGGCCGGAGCGCCGCTCACGATCTCGCTGCCGCCGCCCACGAGTCAGCTCGCGCCGGGGCAGATGGCCAACGGCATGCTGTTCGATCGGGCCGAACTGGTCTGGGAATGAGCGCGCCCGACGCCCTCGGCGCAAAAAGCATGGCGAACGTGGCGGCGGTGATCCCGACGCTCGGCCGCAGTCCGCATCTCGATGCCTGCCTCCGGGCGCTCCGCTCGCAGGGAGAGCCGGTCGAGATCGTCGTCGTCGATCAAGGGGAACGGCCGACGGATCTGGCGCCCGGGCTCGCCGACCGCATCCTTCGCCCGGGAAAGAACCTCGGCTTCGCCGCCGGAACGAACCTCGGGATCGCCGCGACCGAGGCGCCTTTCGTCGCGACCGTCAACGACGACGCGATCGTCCAACCCGGCTGGCTCGCCGCGCTGCTGGCAGCGCTGGAGCGCGATCCCGGGCTCGCCGCCGTACAGGGCGCCAATCTCCGGCTCGACCGCCCGGAGATCGTCGACGGCTTGGGGATCGCCTGGAACCGGAGCCGCCAGGCGGTGCAGATCGGGGCGGGTGACGGTGCTCCCGCGGTCGACGTAACGGCCCGGGCAATCTTCGGCGTCTCGGCGACCGCCGCGCTCTACCGCCGGAGCGCGCTCGAAGCGGTGCGGCTCGCCCCGGGCGATTTCTTCGAGCCGCTGCTCGGGTCGTACTACGAGGACGTGGAGCTGGCCGGGCGGCTGGAACGTGCGGGGTTTCGAGCGGCGGTCCTCCCCTCGGCCAGGGCGCTCCACGCCGGTTCGATCACGGGAGGCGCCGGGCGCTGGCGCCTGGTCTACGGCAACCGCCATCTGGCGCTCGCCCGTTCGTTGGGCCGGGGGTATTGGTGGCGGCTTCCGGCGCTCGCCGGTCGCGATCTCCGCGATTTGGCGCGAGCGGCGGTCGAGCGCGACCGCGGTCGGGTGGGAGGAATCCTCGCCGGCTGGTGGCGCGCGGCGCGGCTTCTGCCGCGCTTTGCGCGTCGGATCGATCGGTTCGATCGGTAAAGCCGGCTACACTAGCTTCAGCAGGTGCCCAAGCTTCTCGCGCTTGGTCCGCAGGTAGTCGCGGCTGATATCGGTCAGCGGCACATCGAGCTGTACCCTTTCGACGATCTCCAGTCCGTAGCCGTCCAGAGCGATGTACTTGCTCGGATTGTTGGTCATCAGGCGCATTTTCCGCACCCCGAGGTTCCGCAGGATCTGGGCGCCAATCCCATAGTCGCGTTGATCGGGGCGAAAGCCCAGGTGCTCGTTGGCCTCGACGGTGTCTTGTCCCTGGTCCTGAAGCTCGTAGGCGCGCAGCTTGTTGATCAGGCCGATGCCACGCCCCTCCTGGAGCAGGTAAAGCACGATTCCCTTGCCTTCCGCGCCGATCCGAGCGAGCGCCTGATGGAGCTGCGGGCCGCAGTCGCAGCGCGCCGAGCCGAAGATGTCGCCGGTCAGGCACTGGCTGTGAACCCGCACCAGGATCGGCTCTTCCGGATCGATCGTGCCCATCACCAGGGCGACGTTTTCGTCGCCCGTGACGTCCGAGCGGTAGGCATGGATGCGGAACTCGCCATACTCCGTCGGCAGGCGCGGCGAGGCGACCTCCTTGACCAGGGTCTCATTGCGCAGGCGATGGCTGATCAGGTCGGCGACCGTGACGATCAGCAGGCCGTGCTCGGCGGCGAATTTCGTCAGATCGGGCACCCGGGCCATCGAGCCGTCGTCGTTCATCACCTCGCAGATCACCCCGGCGGGGGTGAGGCCGGCGAGCTTGGCGAGATCGACGGAGGCCTCGGTCTGGCCGGCACGCTTGAGCACCCCGCCGCGCCGCGCCCGCAGTGGGAAGATGTGCCCGGGGCGCAAGAGATCCTCCGGCCGGGTGCGCGGATCGATCGCGGTCAAAATGGTGGCCGAACGGTCAGCGGCCGAGATTCCGGTCGAGATCTTGCCCCGCGCCTCGATCGAAACGGTGAACGCGGTGCCGTAGGGGGAGGTGTTGGTCTCGACCATCAGCGGCAGCTCGAGCTGATGGCAACGCTCTTCGGTGAGCGCGAGGCAGATCAGCCCGCGGCCGAAGCGGGCCATGAAGTTGATCGTCTCGGGAGTGACCTTCTCGGCGGCGATCGTTAGGTCGCCTTCGTTTTCGCGGTCCTCGTCGTCGACCACGATGACCATCCGCCCGCGGCGAATCTCTTCAATGGCCTGTTCGATCGAAGCGAAAGGAGAATCCTGCGGCATGTCGGGCTCTTTCGGTTGCGGAACGGCTCGTGGAGGAGCCGGGAGGGGTTCTCGGTTCGGAAGATTCCAGAAGGCGGCGAGCAGGTACAGGAACAACCGCTTGCTGTCCGCCTTGAGGATACGGCGCGGCGTGGCGGCCGGTCAAACGCCGGTCGCGCCCCCTCGGGTGGGCTCGTGGAGCGACTCCGCCTGGCGGCGGGCTCGGACGGCGAGGCCGCGGCGGCGGATCAGGACGATCACGCAGAGTTCCAGGGCGAGCAGCAGCAGTCCTAGAGTCGAGTCCCCGGTTGCCGCCACCAAGAGCGCCATGGCGCAGAAGCTGACCGCGACACCGTAGAGCGTACCCACCGCCTTGGGGCGGCCGGTGACCTGGTCGAGCAGGTGGTGGATGTGGTTGCGATCGGCGTGGAACATGCGGAGGAACCGCTCCGCCCAGCGGCTCTTCGGCCGGTCGATGAAGCGCACCAGCATGACCAGCAGGGTGTCGAAGACGGGGAGCCCCAAGGCGAGGAGCGGCACCAGGATCGCTACCGCCGCGGGGGCCTTGATCGACGAATGAACGCTGGCCGCGGCGAGCAGGAAGCCGAGGGTGAGCGACCCCGCGTCGCCCATGAAGATCTTTGCCGGCTGCCAGTTGTGGCGCAGAAAGCCGATGCAGGCGCCGGCGGTCGCGGCCATCAGCACGACTGTGCCGGGATTCTGTTGGATCAGCGCGAGCGACAAAAGGGTGCCCGAAATGATCGCGACCACCCCGCCGGCCAGGCCGTCGAGCCCGTCGAGCAGGTTGATCGCGTTGGTCACGCCGACGATCCAGAGGAGCGAGACCGCGGGACCCCACAGGCCCAGATCGACCTGCCCCAAGAGCGGCAGCCGCAGCTCGGAGAACGACCAGCCGACGCGGACCAGCAGGAAAGCGGCGCCCAGCTCGACCAGAAACTTCTTGGCGGTCGAAACGCCGACCAGATCGTCGACCAGCCCCACGAGGAAAACCAGCGCGGTGCCCATTCCCAAGGCGACCAGGTCCTGACGCAAGATGCTCGCCTGCCAATCCTGCCATTGGAGCAGCGCCACGACTCCGGCGGAGATCGCCAGGCCCATCCCGATCGCCACTCCGCCCAGCCGGGGCACCGGCGCCTTCTGGCGGCGCCGGCCGCCGGGATGATCGAGGGCGCGCAAAGCGATCGCCAGGCGGGTGATCGGCGGCACCAGGAGATGGGTGATCAACCCGGCGACGGCGAACGCGCCCGCGGCGTACAGCAAAAGAATTTTCATCGAGCGAAGGTCATCTTACGCGGTTCGGAAACGCCGAGCGAATCGGCGATCGCTTCGAGGGCCAGGGCGACTCCGGCGGCGTCGCCCACCGCCACGCGATGGTATGAGGCGGCGGGCATCCGCCCGCGGCAGAGGAGGTCGACGTCGGATTCTGCGCTGCCGATGAACAAAATTTGTCGCCCCGACTCGATTGCCGCATGGACCTTGGACGGCAGAACGTAGCCGACGAACTCGTCGCGCAGCGTGATCAGGTGGGCGCCCGGAGTCACCAAAAGCGAGGCCAAGTCGGCGAGCGGCACCGGCCGGCCGCGGTGGAGCGGCAAGTCCGCCGCGCGTAACGCCGCTTCCACCCGATCGGCCCGCGCGCCGGTCGCGTTCAACCAAAGTGCCACCCGCCCCGAGCCTTCCCGGTGGTGACGCCGGTACCCCTCGACGAAGGTCGCGTCGTCGTGCGCGACGCCGAAGTTGCCCGAATAGAGGAGAAGGATGCGGCCCGAAAGCTCCGGAGGGGGCGGCAGCGGGGGGCAATCCGCCGGAATCTCGACCGGCGCCGGGTCGCGTTTGAGGCGGATCTTTGAATCGGGGAGCCCCAAGTCGAGCAGGCGTCGGCGCTGGTCCTCTCCGAGTACCTCGAAGCCGTCGATCCTGCGGCGGAGCCAAACGGTCAGGCGATGAAATCCGCGCAGCCAGGCGGGGATCCTCGGCATTTCCGCCATCAGGCATTCGGGGTGAAAGTCGGTGATCCGATAGGTCAGCCGCTTCCTCCAGAGTACGTTGGCCGGCACCAGAAAGTGGATCAGGAAGGGCGGGCTGCCGGTGAACAGAATTTCGTCCGCCGCCCTGAGTTCGCGGCGCAAACGCCAGAGCAGTTTGAGATTGGTCCGCAAGGTCCAGAGTGCTCGGCCGCGAAAATTGGCCCGGTCGTAGCTCGGGGCGGCCAAGCGGACGATTCGCAGCCTTCCCGAGCCGACTCTTTCTTCCTCGACCGAATCGCCACCGGACGACAAACCGGCGAGCACCACGTCGTCTCCGGCCGCCGCGCGCTGCTTGGCGAACAGCAGGCTGTACTGGCCGACCGCCCCGAAGTCGGGCGGCAGCCAATCACAGAGATAGACCAGCTTGTACGTCGATTCCAAAACCCAGGCAGACCTCTCCGGACCGCTAACGCTCGGTGAGCATCTCCTGGAGATAGCCGGAGACCGCCTCCCGCTCGCGGCTGCCGAAATACCAGTCGATGGTCCGGCGCAAACCGTCCATGAACTTCATTTCGGGTTCCCATCCCAGCAGCTCTCGTGCCAACCGATTGCTCGCCACCCGGTTGAGCGGCCCGGTCGGCATGTGCGGCAGGTATTTGATCTCCGCTTCCTGGCCGGTGTAGCGCAGGACCTCGCGCACCGCGTCGATCACCTGGGTGCGCTCCTCCGTACCCAGATTGATCGCCGTGCCGTCGTCGATCGTCTCGGCCGCGAGGATCATGCCGGCGACGATGTCGCCGACATAGGTCCAGTTGCGGATCTGGGTGCCGTCGCCCCAGACCTCGAACGGGTTCTGGCGAATGAACGCGCGGGCGATCATCGCGATCACCGCGTGGTTCTCCACTCCGCGCTCGCCGTAGACCGTAAAGAACCGGCACGAGGCGCCCTTGAAGCCGAAGTCCTTGTGATACGCCTGGAGCGTCATCTCGGTCATCAGTTTCGCCCAGCCGTACATGTTGTCTGCGTCGTAGGGCGGCCCGACCATCTCTTCGGTGAGGTACAGCTCTTTGGTCACGTCCTGCTGGATGAAGTTCGGGTAGACGCAGCCGGAGGAGGCGAAGACGAACTTGTCCACCCCTGCCTCGTAGGCCGCCTTGATCAGCATGCCGTCCATCGCCAGGTTCTGTGAGCAGGCGGCCTGGTGCAAATCGACGTAGCCGCGGCCGCCATGGATCGCCGCGAGATGGAAGACGACGTCGACGCCCGAGACCGCCGCTTGTGCGACACCCGGCAGCAGCAGATCCTCCTGCCGAAATTCGACCAGGCCCGAATCGAGATGGCCCTGGATGTTCGCCAGCTTGCCGCTGGTCAAGTCATCGACCACCAGAACCCGGGCGACCCCCTTCTCGGCCAACCGGTCGATCAGGTGCGAGCTGATGAACGAGGCGCCCCCCGTGACCAGAACCTGCTTGTCCTTCCAATTCATGTGTTCCTTTCTTGTGGCGCGCGGTTCGCGGGAATCAGCAGTTAGGGCAGGAATTGCAAAGCGAGTGGATGCCCGCGGCGGTGGTCGAGCGGAAATTCGCGCGCTTGGTCGCCGTGCCAGATGGCACTGAATTCTTCGGCGTGGAGATTTCCCATAACCTCAGCCTTATCCAGGGTTTCGCAACGGAGTTCCCTATCTTAGAGCAGAAGCCATGCCGGGCGCAGTCTCTCTCGCCGTCCAGTTCCTGGTTTCTCCCGTCCCCGGAAGGACCGGATCGCGCTCGGAATGTGCGAAACAGAGTCCAGATTGTGCGGCAATGGCGCGCGAGGGTTCTGTTTTCCCGCCGAGAACGGCTTCTCCCTGTCGATGTTGTGCGGGATTGGAGGAATTCTGTGCGAGTTTTGCCCTGTGCACCACTGCACAGCGTCTTGTCTGTGCGAGATTTTTTGAACTTTGTGCGGCAATGGGTGCGGAAACCACTTTTCAGCTCCCGAAAACCGCCACACAGGCCGCCGATCGTGCTTCAAAAGGCCGAGATTGTGCGGGAATGTCTCTTTTTTGTGCGAACCGGGTCGTGGAACATTCCTCGGAGCCTCCCCGTAGGGGTTCGCCGCTCTCGTTTCGCACAGAAATCTTCCAAGTCTGCACAACACGCGCGCTGTGCAGTAGTACACAGGGCGCGGTTTGTGCGGCCCGAAGAAGAATTCGCACAACAGAGGGTCGCGGAAGGACTTTTCGGAGCGCGCGAGGCGAGACCGGCCCGCTTCCCTCGGGCGGCTCGCTGGCCCATACTGCCCGCGATCCGTTCTCGCCGCCGAACTCAAGAATGCCGGAAACCGCTTCCCCCCTCCTCGTCTCCAGCCTGCTCGGAGCCGCGCAGATCGAGATGGCGCTCAGCTGCCTGGGAAGCCTTCGCGCACTGTCGGCCGAATTGGTTCACCTGCGGCTCCACGACGACGGAACGCTTCGCCCTGAAGATCGCGAGAGGCTCGCCCAGGAACTCGGCGACCCGATCGTCGTCTCGCGGGCCGAGGCGGACGACTGGACGGCGCCTCTCCTTGCGAACCGCCCGGCCCTCGCGGCCCTCCGGGCTCGGCACCCGCTATTTCTCAAACTGGTAGACCTCGCCGCGCGCGTCGGGGCCGATCGGGCCGAGGTGGAGATCGCATACTGCGATACCGACATTTTGTTCCGGCGGCCGTTCTCGGGCCTGTTCCGGCGACCGCACCTGGGGGCGGGTGCGACGTTCATGGCCGACGTGCAGAACGCCTACTCGGTCCGTTCGTGGCAGCTCCTGCGTCATCGCCGCCGCCTCGCATTGCCGAAACGGCTCAATTCGGGACTCTTCCGCTTCGACCTCCGGGGTTTCGATCCGGATCTCTTGGAGTGGTTTGCCGCCCGGCCGGAGCTTCACCGGACGCCCCCATGGATCGAGCAAACCGCCTGGGCGCTGCTCGCCGGACGCGCCGGATGCTGGCTGTTCGATTCCGGGCAGATCGCCATCCCTTCCTCCTCCGGGCCGCTTTCGCGGGAGGCCGTCGCGCTCCACTTCGTGGGTCCGGTTCGGACGCGGCTTCCTGAGGCGTTGCCGGAAGCGCTCAATCGACGGGACGAAGAGCCGGTCGAGATTCGAAGCGCACCCGCCTCTCGGCTTACCGCTTTCGGGCTCGCGGCGACTGAGGTCGGCAGGCGATGGAGCCGATTGACCAGAGAGTCGTAAAAGCGCCGGAACGTCGTCTACCGCGGAACGGCCAGCGTATTCCAGGTCGCAACGGTCAGCGGCGAGCGGCGCGACGCTGCGATCGATGCATCGAAGACGGCATAGTCGAAGGATTCGAACAGCGCGCCAACATCCGTGGCGTTCTCTGCCGTGACCTCGCAGAAAATTTGCGGCCGATTCTCCGACAGCAGCCGGGTCGCACCGCGGAGGGCCAGCATCTCGGCGCCTTCGACGTCGATCTTCAAAACATCGGGTGCGGGTCCGATGTCAAGGAGACTGTCGAGCGTTACCCCGGCGACCTGGCGGACCGTTCGTACGCCGCCCGCCTGGGACGAACCGTCCACCGCGGCCAGATGGTTGGCGGCCCGGCCCCGTTCCGCAATTTGGAATTCGACCGCGCCGACTTCCACCGTCGCCGCCGCTTCGGTCACCTCGAGCGGCGCTCGCCCGGCCGGTTGACTCGCGGCAGAACGGCGCAAGAGACTCGCGAGGAAGGGATCGGGTTCGATCGCCCGGACGCTGCCCTTCTCGCCGGCCAGGAAGGCCGCGGCGAAAGCGAACAGGCCGACGTTGGCCCCAACATCCCAGACGCAGGCACCGGGAAAGACCAGCTCGGCGGCGGCGTCGAGTAGGGCCGGATCGACGCGGCGTAGATCGTGCCCCCAGAGCTTGAGCGCGGCGTCGGGCGTCACGAAGATCGTCGCCCCGCCGAGTTCGGTGGGAAGGCGGCGCCGCAGCACACGGCCGCGGCTCATGCGCTCGATCAGGCGCCGGATCACGGCCGCCCCTTGGGTCCGGAGGGTTGGGGCGCGCAACGGAACCGGGTGACGGCGCGCTCCGCTGCAAAAGCGGCGACCGAAACCGGACGATCCCGGACATCAAAGATTCGGTAGTCGAACCGCCGGAGAAAATCGAATAGGTCCACCATCGAGGCGCCGAGCCGTTCAAGGCTTCGCGGGTGCGCTTCGAGGAAGAGGTCGGGGCGGCCTCCGCTGAGCAGCTGGTTCGCGCCGCGCAACGTTTCCAGCTCGTACCCCTCGACATCGATCTTGATCACGTCCGGCAAGAATCCGGCTTCGGAACAGATCGCGTCGAGGCTTCGAAGGGGCACGGTGAGGGTGCCCTGCGCCCCCGCTTCGTCGTCGGCGCAGGCTTCCAGGTGGTGCCAATCGAGTCGCATCGCGATCGTCCCCTCGGTGGCGCCGGCCGCGACTTGAATCGCCCGGCCTTGCGCCTCCGGGTTGCGCCGCAGGTTCGCTTCGAGCACCGGGAAGGCGAGCGGCGACGGCTCGATCGCGAGCGCTTCGGTGCCCGGCCGTCCGGCGGTGAACGCGAGGGAAAAGAGTCCGTGAAGGGCGCCCACGTCGAGGAGGCGCAGGCGGTTGCCTCGTGGGCCTCGGCAATGTGCGAGAAAGCCGTCCAGCTCATGTGCCATGTCGAGCGAACGGAAGCAGAAGTGCTCGAAGCCATCCCGCGCCGCGGGCTCGATCGACCATACGAGGCCGGGGCGGATCGCGATCCGATCTAAAGGAAGGTTCGCGTTCTCTCGGGAGAACGCCCGGCGGCGGATCGCGAGCCGAGGATCGCTCGCCCGAAGCCGATGCCAGACACGGCGCACCCGATCGAGCCGCCGGAGACCGATCGCTCGTCCGAGGAGGGCCTTGGCCCGTTCGGCGCTCATGCTTCCACTCCCGGCCCGCGAGCTTCGAGCCATGCCCATTGCATGCCTTCGGGGCGACCCTCCCAGACGGCGATCTCGCGCTGTCGCGCGGTGAGAGGCGCATGGGAAGAGAGCCTAAGGGAGGCGCGATCGGTCATTGCGAACGGCGTGATCCGGTGGCTTGTACAGAAGCGGTCGAGAACCGTGGTGGAGATCGTCGGATCGATGAAGTCGTGAAGCTCGACCAGTAAATCGCTCCCGGCCAAAGCAGGGGCCGTCCTCGGATCGAGGAGGCGCGCCTCTGCCCCCTCGCAGTCGCAGACGATCAGCGAACCCGGCCCGGCGAGCCGGGCGAGATCCTCCGGCCGGCACAACCCCCGAATCTCGATGCGATCGGCGACGCCGTTTTCCCGCGCCAGACGGCGGGTTCGCTGGCGCGCCACGACGTCGATGTCGAAGGCGAAAATTCGGGCTCCCGGCAGCCGACGAGCGAAGCCGACGGCGTAATACCCCTCGCCGCAGCCGACATTGACCACCCGGGAGAAATCGCGCCCGCAAGCGGCTTCGACCGCCGGCTGGATCTCCAGTTCATAGGTACCCGCCAGCTTGGGCAACAGGCCGCTGCCGCTCGCGAACGGAAGGTATTTCATCCCTGCGAACGGCCCGGAGAGGACTCGCAGCTCGGAGCCGCAAAGCGCCCGGGCGACCGCGGCCGTCTCGGCGCCGAGCCGTTCGGGGCGGAACCGATAGCGTAGCGTCCGCAGGGCGAGGAAGAGATGGGGCGCCCGTTCGCGCAGCCGGGCAGAAAGGCTCATGGAGCGCTCGATCCGGTTCGCGAAATCACCACGTCGCCGAGCACCAGACGATCCATTTTCGTGCGCAGGAAACAGTCGAGCGCCTCTTCGGGCCGGTTGACGATCGGTTCGTTCTCGTTGAACGAGGTGTTGATCACGATCGGCACCCCGGTCTGTCGCTCGAAGGCCGAGATCAGCCGCCAATAGCGCGGATTGGCCCGCTCCGAGACGGTCTGGAGGCGCCCGGTGCCGTCGACGTGGGTGACCGCGGGGATCAGCGCGCGTTTCTCGGGGCGGATCGGGTAGACCTTGATCATGAACGGGTCGGGGTAGTCGAGGGTGAACCATTCCCCCGTCCGCTCGGCGAGGATCGACGGCGCGAAGGGCCGGAACGACTCGCGCCGCTTGATCTTCAGGTTCAGGATGTCCTTCATGTCGGCGCGCCGCGGATCGGCGAGGATCGATCGGTTGCCCAGGGCGCGCGGCCCCCATTCGGAACGACCCTGATACCAGCCGATTACCTCGCCGCGCGCGATCGCGGCGGCGGTATCGGCGCATAGGCGCTCCTCGTCGGCGTGGGTCTCGATCGACAGGTCGCCGTGCTCGCTTGGGAAACGGCCGTCCTGCCCGCCGGACGTAGGGATCCGCGCGGCGATCGCGGTGCGAATCTCGTCCGCGCCGTATCGCGGTCCCCACGCGCTGTGCTCCATGACGAAGCCGCGCGGCTCGTCTTTCTCCGCATGCGCGACCCAAAGCGCCGCGCCGAGCGAGGTGCCGGCGTCGCCCGCCGCGGACTGGATGAAAACGTCCGCGACGTCCGTCCGGTCGAACAGCTTGCCGTTGGCGAGCGAGTTCATCGCGCATCCTCCGGCGAGGGCGAGACGCTTCATCCCCGTTTTGCGGAGCACCGCGTTCACCAGGGAGAAGAAGCGCTCTTCGTAGACCGCTTGGAGCGACGCCGCGAGATCCTTGTAGGTTTGGGAAAGCTCCTCGTCCGGTCGCCGTGCAGGTCCGAGCAGCGTTTCGAGCGCCGGGGTGTAGATCAGCCCCAATCTCGGCGGACCGTCGTCCCAGGTCATTTCGACCCCTTCCGATAGATGCCGGAAGTAGCGCAGATCGAGGCGGAAACTGCCGTCCTCTCGGGCCGGGACGACCAGGCGCAGCTCGCGTACGAAGCGCGGCTCGCCGTACGCCGCGAGGCCCATCACCTTGTATTCGTCACCGAACCCCAAGAAACCGCAGAACTGGGTGATCGCCGAATAGAACAGGCCGAGCGAGTGCGGAAAATGAACCCGGTCGAGAACCTCGACCCGGTTGCCACGGCCGACCGCCATCATCGTCGAGACAAAGTCGCCGAAGCCGTCGACGGTCAAACAGGCGGCCTCCTCGAACGGCGAGCAGTAGAACGCCGAGGCGACGTGCGCCAGGTGGTGCTCGACCTGGTGGAGCGGCGGCGCCTTCACTGTACCGAAGGTTTTCGCCACCCGCTCTTCCAGCGAGGCGATCTGCGCCAGATTCTTCACCCGGCCGATCGCGCGGGGCAGACTTTTCGGATGGGAGAGCGCGAGCAGCGCCTTCTGCCATAGATAGGCGCGCGGCTTTCGCGCCACCGCGAGCGCCGAAATCCGGCCGAGGTCGCCCCCCAGCTCGTCGAGGCAGAAGCGTAGCGCGTGCTCTGGGAATCCTGCCCAATGCTTGATCCGGCGGAAGCGCTCCTCTTCCACCCCCGCGACGAAGCGGCCGTCCTCCACCGCCGCGGCCGAGGCGTCGGCGTGGTACACCGAAAGACCGAGGATTCGGCTCATCGTGCGTCCGCCTTCGGTTCTTTCCTGTCGCGGGCTTCGCGCAGCAGCTCGGCGAGCCGGACGTCGACCACCAGACGGAACCAGAACGCCTGGAGGAAATGAAATAGCGTGCCCACCGCTCCGTCGAGAAAGCCGAACAGGAAGAAATACCGGTAGCCGAAGTAGAGCACCGGCCGGACGAACAGCGGCATTTTGTACCAAAGGCTTTTCATCCAGAGAATTCGCTCGTCCGGCGTGCCCAACAGACGTGGCGTCGCCTTAAACGGCAGCTTCTTGGTCCGCCGCTCGAATTCCTCGTGCGCGAAAGCCTCGGCGTAGCGCAGGTGTTTTTCGAGGTAAAAGAGAATCGCGTCTTCCTTCTTGTTCCACTCTTCGAGCGGCGCGCGGAGCTTGGCCGTGGCGCCGCGGACGTAGACGCGGGTGTCCTGCTCGACCGGGTCGAGTTCGGAGCAGCTGCGGCGGAACAGCTTGAGAAGGTACTTGCTGCCGTAGCCGCCATGCTCGATCGGGTGGCCGCGGAAGATCTGACGCCGACGGATGTAAAAGCCGGATTCCGCAAGGTCCGAGCGCGCCAGGATTCCGGCGATTTCTCGGCGCAACGCCTCGGGTACCGCCTGATCGGCTTCGAGAATCAACACCCATTCGTTCCTGATCGGCAGATGATCCAGTCCCCACTGGAAAATCCAGGGAATGATCCGGCCATGTTCGTAGGCGAGATCGACCACCTCGTCGGCGTAACGCCGGGCGATCTCTTTCGTTCGGTCGCGGCTCTCCGAATCGAGCACGAAAATCTGGTCGGCGAAGCCCTGCACCGAGGCGAGAGTGCGCTCGATGTTCACTTCTTCGTCGCGCGTGGTTACGAGGACGGTGAGGGGGATCTTCATGGCGACGATCGGCGGATGGTACCGTGAAATCTTGCAGCAGAGGCCGCCGCGAGCAGGTGGCGCCAGGTCGCGGCATAGTCCCACCGGGCGAGGATCTCGCGGTTCGCCGCATCGACCGCGGCGGGCGGAATTGCGATCGCGGCGACCAGCGCGCGGCCGAGCGCTTGCGGGTCGTCGGCAGGATAGCGGAAACCGTTCCGGCCCGGCTCGATCAGGTCGCGACCGGCGCCAACCCGCGCCGAGGCGATCGCCGCAAGTCCGCAGGCGAGCGCTTCTTGGACCGAGACGCCCCAGCGCTCTTCCGCCGCGGGGTGGACGAACAGGTCGGCCGCGCCGTAGAGCGCGGGCAGGTCCGGGTACGGCACGTAGCCCGGAAAGACGACCCTCTCCGCGAGCCTGAGCTTCCGCGCTTCGGCCTCCAGAGCCGAGCGCTCAGGTCCGTCCCCGGCGAGGACCAGTACGGCGCCCGGATGGGTCGCCGCCAGGTGGGGGAAGGCGCGCAAGAGATCCCACGGCGCCTCGCGCGGCCCGAACTTCGCGAGCGAAAGGACGACGTACGCGTCGGCCGCCACCCCCAGGCCCGCCCGCCGTGCGGCGCGTTCCTCGGGCGGCAAGCGCGAGCGCTCCCGAAAGCCCTCGACGTCGATGGCATAGGGGAAAAGCCCGCGCCGCTCCTCCCCAATCCCCTGAGCGGCGAGGAATTCGATCGTTCCCGTTCCAACGCCCAGGAAAAAATCGAACAGGCGGGGCAGAACGGCTCGATAGAGGATCCGCTTGGCGAACGAGCGCCCCAGCCCTTCCGGGGCTAAGGCGACCGAATCGAGCCGCAGGGCGGTGGCGATTCCGCTCCGCCGGGAGCGGAGCGCCGCTTGTAGGTACGGCCTCTGGGTATAGCCGTTGACGATCGCGAGGTCGTAGGCGCCGGGAACAAGCTCCCCGGCGAGCCAGCGCCCGCGCCGCACCGCGGGGGCCGCCCGCCAGTCGTAACCGCCAACCAGGTCGAAGCCCCAATCGATGCGCCGGCCAAGCTCCGGGTCGTAGGCCGATACGCTCGGATCGCCGCCGGTATAGACGACCCGCAAACTGTGCTCGGGATCGGCCGCGGCGTAACGGTAGAACGGCACCTCGAACTGCGTCGGCCGTTCGACGAAGAAGACGATCTTCATCCGCGCGGGTCCGTCACGGGGCGGCGGGCGACCGCGGAGAGGTAGGAGTACGGCCTCAGGCGCCGTACCTTGATCCCCTCGAACCCGCCGGCCGCGAGAAAATCGCCGAGCGATTGTTCCGAATGGTGCCAAAGGTGGATCGGCAGCTGAAGATGATCGGTGTGAGGAGAGGAGGCGAGCGCCTCCACCGGCTCCCAGGCGTGAATCGACGGGACGGTGAGGACGAGGAACCCGCCGGGCTCTACCAGGCCGAATAGCTCGGGCAGCGTCTCGGCCGGTTGCGGCAGGTGCTCGAAGACGTGTTCGAGCCGAATGCACCGAAAATACTCGCGCGGCAACTCGGCCCGCTCTTCTCCCGAAAATGCCTGTACGCCGGCGGCGCGCAGGCGATCGCGATTCGCGACGTTCTGCGGGATGTCATAACCCCAGAGGTTTCGGTATCCCCGCCGGGCCAGTCCATGAAGGAAACCCCCGGCTCCGAAGCCGAAGTCGAGGATCGGAGCGTTCTTCGGCAGCGCGAGCGGAATCCCGAGCGAAAAGGAGGCGTCGCGCCCCCCCAGCCGTTCGCCGAGGCCCCCGAGGGCGCCCGCCAAGGCGCTGCCGAAACCGGGGGCGACGTGTCCGCGATGGCGCCAGGCAGCGAGGCGTTGCTTGGCCCGCTCGGGCAGCGAGGCCCGCGTCGGCGACGCCCAGTAGGCGTAACCGGAAGGGTAGAACGCGGCGAGCACCTCGGGCGGCGGTTGAGGGTCCACGAACCCCAGCCGGCAGTCGTGACAGTAGGCGAACCGGAACGCGAAGCTCCGGCGCTCGCCGTCGATCTCATACGGGTCGTCGCGGACGAGCGCGGTCTCGAGGTTCAAGCCGCCGCAGCCGGGATTCGGACAGCGCGCGCGATAGGTGCCGGCTACGGGGGTCATGGGGATTTCCTCAACGGGGCGACCTGGGTGTAGACCGCCTCCATTCGCTCGGCGATCCGGGGCCAGCCGAAGCGTTCCACCGCCGCGAGACGCCCCCGGCGCCCCATGGCGTCGAGTTCCGCGGGGTCGGCGAGCATCTCCTGAAGCACTCGTCCGAGCGACTCTGGATCACCCTCGGAGACCCGGCCGCAGCCGACCTCCGCAATCAGCGGCGCAAGACCGACGCCGGGTGTCGCAAGGACCGGGCGCCCGGCGGCCATCGCTTCGAGCAGGGAGTTACCGAAGTTTTCAGATATTGAAGGCATCGCGAGTAGAGTGCATCGGGTGAGCAAAGCCGCCTTTTCGGCGCCGTGGACCGGACCGAGAAATTGCACCCGGTCGGCCACCCCACGATCCGCCGCCAACCGGCGCAACGACGGGATAAGGCCCTCCTCGTCGTTGCCGGCGACGGCGAGACGGGTTTTGGGCGCGGCGGGCAGAGCCTCGATCAAGCGGTCGATCCCTTTTTTCCAACTTACCCGGCCCAACAGCAGAACCCACGGCTCGGTGGCGGTAATCAACTCGGCGAGGGGGGGGGGCAGCGCCGCAAGATCGCCCGACCAGACCTCCGCCTCGACTCCGGTCGGCACCACGTGAACCGGCGGCAGGCGAAAGCCCAGGCGCTCGGCGTCGCGCGCCTCGACCTCGGTCGTGGCATGAAGCGCGGCCGCCCGCTCGATCGTCCGCCGTTCGAACAGGCGGAGCCAGAGGTTCTTTCGGAACCGGCCGTGCGAAGCGATCAACTCCGGCACCAGCATGCCCCGCGGCGCCACGATCCAGGGAACCCCCGATCGTTCCGCGGCTCGCGCCGCGGCGAGCGTCGGCCAGAGGAACACCGAATGAAGGTGAACCGCGTCGAACCGCCCAATTCCGCCCCGCGCCGCCCGCATCGCAGGCGAGTAGGCCAGCCGGCGAAACGATCGGACCGGAAAATAATGCACTTTGACGCCGTCGATCTCGACCGGCTCACCGAGCGGCACGTCGAGCCGGCCTTCGCCGTGAAGGTCGGTCGTGAACACCTCGACCGAGTGCCCCCGTGCGGCGAGCGAGCGCGCCAGGGCATGGACGGAACGGATCGGTCCGCCGTGGCGCCAGGCCGGCAGGTAGGTCGGCACGACGTGAAGGAGCCTCAAGTCGAAACTCCCGGCGGCCGATTGAGCAGCTTGCGAGCGAGCGCCGCGAACCGGTCGCGATAGGCATCCCAGGTGGCGTTCCGGGCCGAGGCCCGGCACGCCGGGCGCATCGAGCGCAGCAGGGCCGGCCCTTCGGGCGGGTGCGCCAGATCGAGAAGCCGACCGGCAAGAACTGCGGCGTCTCCTGCCTTGATCACCCAGCCGTTCTGGCCGGGAACGATCAGCTCGGCGGCCCCCACCATGTCGGACACCACGACCGGCAAGCCCACCGCGAGCGCCTCGGCGACCACCATGCCGTAGGAATCGTTGCGCGAAGGGAGGACCAGACAGTCCGCGCGGTTCATCTCCGCGGCCAACTCCTTCTGGTCGACGGGGCCGACGAAAGTCATCCCTTCCTGATCACCCCAATCGCCGCGCGGGCCGACCGCGCGCAGGGTGGCCGAGGGCTCGGCGGCGATCACCCGGG
The DNA here is from genome assembly GCA_038248205.1 of Thermoanaerobaculia bacterium. GTDB lineage: Bacteria > Acidobacteriota > Thermoanaerobaculia > Multivoradales > UBA5704 > DASYKS01. The sequence continues at coordinate 14,959 of JBBRUC010000001.1, read as the reverse complement.
CGAACGCTTCGCGCAGCAGATCGAATCCCTTGCGCACGATCGGCGCCCCGGCGAAAAGAAAGACGGTGCCCGCGCCGCGCACCGACTCGTCGGTCGGCGGAGCGAACAGCTCAAGGTCCGCGCCCAGCGGTACGTCATGTACCCGAGCCGGCTCGACCCCCGCGTCGAGGTAGGTCGCTCGGGCCAGATTTGAAACCGTGATGATCGCGTCGGCCAGCTCGATCTCGCGATTCTTGACCGCCGCTATGCGGGCGTGGAGCCCGGCCGAGTCGGACGTGCCATGCAGCCGATCCTGCGCCAGATGATGGATCGATGGGGCATCGAGCCAGGTTCGAATTCCCAGGCGGCGGGCGACCGAAAAGGTTTCCCGGGCTGAGATCTCGCATGCGAGAACCGCGCTTGGCCGCTTGGCCACCGGCAGGCGCGCGAGCCGCCGGGCCGCCTGGCGGTCGAAAATCCTACAGGCCGCATAGTCGATCTCTTGGGCGACCGATTTCGGCAGCCGGTGCGCCGCCTGGCGCAGCAGCGGGGCGACGGGTGCCCAGCGGGTGAGGTGAGGCGGAAGCGCGACCGGTGCGTAGCGGATCAACCGGCGCCAGAGCGGGCGCGGAACGAACCAGCCCTGCTCCGTACCCGACGGTACCCCCGACCAGTAGCCGGCCAGCAAGCCGGCCGCGTCCAGCGCAAGAGCCGCCTGATGCGAATGCTGGCGGCCAGGATGGGTGACGAGCACGTCCATCGAGAGGCTCATCGCAGCCTGCGCGGACCGGCGGGAGGGAGCCCCACCGCGCCCCGCCGGCCGCGTGCCAAGCCGGGCCGAATCGCCGCCGAGATCGGTACCGGCCGGGGCTGCGCGGAGGTTACCGTCTTCGCCCTGAGCGCCTCCAGGACCGCCTTGCGATCGAGTGCCACGACGGCGGCGAGCAGGCCGGTAAAGAACCAGAAATAGAGGCCGGCCGTGACTTCAAAGACCACCCCTCCGGGAAGCTGCGCGAGGAAGAACAGCAGGCAGGCGCACGCGATCGCGCGGTGGAACTGGGTGCGTAGCTCGAACACCTGGCGGAAAGCGTAGGCGGCGAGGGCGACACGAACGAAATAAAAGATCAAAAATCCGATCGGACCGAGTTCGACCATGATCTTGCCCGGCTCGTCTTCGACCAGCGCGCCGTTCAACCAACTGTAGGGCCGGATGCCGGGGGTGACTGCGGCCGCCGTCTGATGCGCCGTGCCGATCCCGAACCCGAACAAGCCTGCATTGTCCAGAGCTCGAATCGGGCTCAACAAGGGTTGGGTGATTCTTCCGGCAACATCGCTGTTACCCGCGGCACGGCCAAGCCAGGCCTCCGTGGCTCCCGAGCCCGCATAGGCGATCAAACAGCCTACGGCGGCGCCCGCCACCACCAGTCGGGCGGTCGTCGCCGCACCTCCCTCGCGGATCACCGCGAGCCACCAGTAGAGGGGCAGGAGCAAAGCGAGGATCAGCACCGGACCGCGCGAGCCGCTCATCAGGACGCCGACCAAAGCCAGGCCGAAGGCGGCGAGCGTCCACAGGTTGCCGCGCAACCGCCAGCCGGTAGCGGCGAGCACGGTAAGCAGCAGGATGAGGGTCGCCATCAGGTACGAGGTGAAGCCGGTGATGTACGCGAAGGTGCCGGTCACCCGGATGTGCTCGGACGAGCCGAACGTGGCGATCTGGCCGGTCTCCGTCGGTTGTCGAGCGTAGGTGTTGAGCGCGCTGGAAGCCGGGGCGAAGAACTGTGCGATGGCGAGCAGGCAGACGGGGATCGCGATCAGCACGTAGCGGCGCAGAAACCGCGCGATGTGAGCATCGCTGGGAAAGGCGGCAGGCACTACGAAATACAACGGGACGTAGAAGAAATAAGCCTTCCAGCCGAAGATGCCGACCAACAGGTTCGGGCTCTTCGGATTGAAGATCTGAAGCAGGCCGAAGAGGGCGCAGGCCGCGATGGGCACAGTGAGGGTCGGGAGTGCGGGCGCCCGCAGCCGTACCCGCTCCGAATTGGCGATCCATCCGGTGTAAGCGCCGAGGAGCAGCAGGTCCTTGCCGAAATAGACGATGTCTTGGGCGCCTGGGAAGATCCATTTTCGAAGGGCGCCTTCAACGATCAAGAGGACCATCACGACGGGAATTGCCTGCCGCCAGCGCTTGAACGCCCACGCGGCGGCGGCGGCGGCGGCAAGCGCCAGAAGGAGCCGAGAATTCATGCCCCGGCCTCCAGCCTGCGGTCGCGAGAGCCCATAGCCCCTTGCAGCACTTCGAGGTAACGCCGGGCGACCCGCTCCCGGGTATGTTCCGCCAAGTGGTGGGCGGCCCGTTCGAGCAGCCTCGCGCGCGCGCCGGGATCGCCGAGCAGCTCGGCCAGCAGGGCTGAAAGCGCTCCCGCATCGCCGTTGGGGAATGTCCGGCCGCAAGGGCCGATCGCCTCCGGCAAGCCGCCTCCGGAGGAACCGATCACCGCGCAGCCGCAGGCGATCCCTTCGAGCGCCACCAGACCGAACGGTTCGGCGTAGCGCGACGGGACGACCAGGAAGCGATGCTCGGCGAGGCGGCGGGCGACCTCGGCGGCGGGCAGTGCGCCGGTCATCTCGATCCGGTCGGTGAGCCCGAGTTCCGCGGCTTGCGCCGCCAGGCGCGGGCGCTCCGGGCCGGCGCCGACGAGCGTCAGGCTCGGGACGAGCCCCTCGGTCCGCGCGAGGATCGCGAGCGCTTCGAGCAGCAGGTCGAAGCCCTTGTCCGACACCAGGCGGCCGACCGCCACGAGATCTTTCGTGCGCGGGATCTCCGGGTGAGGATGGAAGGTTTCCTCGTCGTACGGATTGGCGATCACGATCGAACGAACCGGATGCAAGTCGTCCGCCATCGCCCGGCTCACCGCGATCGATGCCGCGGCACGACGAAGCAGCCGGCGTTTCAGCCGATCTTGCCAGGCGATCCGGCCGTCGGTGCGGCAGTACCAACTGTGATGGGAGACCACCCACGGACGGCGGACGAAAAGCAGCGGCCAGAGGCCGCGGAGGCTGATGCTCGCATGGAAGAACACATCGTGCCCGCGGACCAGCCGGAGCAGCTCGCGGCGCGCCGGCCGGCGGACAACCCGGAACGGGTAAAGATCCGGCTCGGCCGAAGGGGTGGTGGTCACCACCGTGATCTCGCAGCCGAGCGCCGCGAGCCCGGCGGCGACGTTGACCACGGTGTTTTCGAGGCCCCCTACGCTGGGCGGAAAGGCGGGGGAGTAGTGGAGAATTTTCATCGAATGGCGCCGCTAGCCGTGCTCACCCACGCGGCGATCTCTCCAGCCTGGCGGGCGAGCGAATGCCCTTCGTACCAGGTCCGCCCGGCGGCGGCAATACCCGGGGCGTGAGAGGCGGGAGGGGGCGCCGCCGCATCCCAAAAAGGAACCCCGGGCCGAGCCCCGGAGACCGGCCGGCCGGAGCAGATCGGCAGCATTCCGTGCGCCGCATACGCCGCAAAGACGCTCGATTTGCCCAGGAAGCCGAGCGGGTAGGAAAGAAAACCCGCGGTGCTTTCGGCCAGGATCGCGCTCACGTCAGAGGCGGCCAGGGCTCCCATCCGGCGGATCGGGAGAGTGCCGAGAGATTGAGGAGCGACTCCGCCGGGGCCGATGTCCCAAATCTCGGTCAGGGCGAGTTCGTGCGCCGCGGCCTCGATTTTGGCAGAGTCGATCTCGTACGCCCGGCCACGAACGCCCGCCCCGCCGAACAGGACGAGGCGCGGCGCGCGGGAGCCGAACGGCGGAATCTCCGCCGGCTCGCCGATCCCTGAAATCACCGGCCGGACCGCGATCTCGCGGCTCCGATTGGACAGGACTCCTCGCAACAGGTCGGCGTACAGGTCGAGACTGGTGGTGACACGCTCGCTCCGGTCGCCGAGCGCCCGAACGATTCGACGCTGCAGGGGGCCAAGCCAGAACGAGCTGCGCCAGGGCGGCCCGGTCGCCCAGACCTCGTGAAATTGGGTCCAGAGCGCTCCGTCCGTCCGCCCGAGCCCGGCGGCGAGCCAGCGCGGCACGCCGCGCGGGTGGTAGCCGTATCCCGCGTAGTGGAGGATCATCCGCTCCGTACCGTCCAGCGCCGCGGCGAGCGCCGCCGGTTCGGGCGCGACCTCGACCACGTCGAGCCCGGCGCTCCGCGCAGCAGCGCCGTGCGGCGCGGGGACGACGAAACGGGACTCAACCCCGAGGTCCGCGAGAGCGGACGCTACAGTGAGCGCGATTCCGCCTACCCCTTCCTCGGGTGGTGGCAGCCGCGGGACGATCTGGACGATCCGCCTCAAGTGCCGCCCCCGATCTCCTCGATCCGCCGCGCGTAGTCGTCGCGCAGCCGGTGCCAGGCGTACCTTTCTGCGATCGCGCGGGCTTGGCTGCTCAGGCGAATGCGTAGGGCCGGGTCATCGAGTAAGCGACGGATCGCGGCGGCAAGCGCCGGAGCGTCCGCGACGGCAGCGAAAAGAACGCTCTGGTCTTCGACCAGAAGGTCGGGCGCCGCGCCGACCGGCGTCGTCACGATCGGCAGGGCGGCCGCCATCGCTTCGAGCAGCGCCAGACTCGATCCTTCGGAGAGGCTCGGGAAGACGAACAGGTCCGCGGCGTGCAATGCGGCTGCGATCGCGTTCCGGTCGGCCTCCGACTGCACCGTGACGCGGTCGCGGACGGCGCGGGGAAAGTCCGCCCGTACGACCTCTTCAGGTGCTCGGGTGCCAACGCAGGCGAGGGTCAACTCTGGGCGTTCGGCGGCCAGCTCTGAAAACGCTGCCGCCAAGGTGCGGATGCCCTTTCCTTCCAGCCATTGGCCTATGAACAGAAGACGCAGCACGGCGCAGGAGCGGTCGGCCAGGGGCAGGGCGAGCAGGTCGTCGGGTGCCGGATTCGGTACGACGTCGATTCGATCCGGCTTCACCCAGCCGCGGGCGGCGAGGAATTCGCGCTCGGTTCGATTCAGACAGAAGACCCGGCTCGCCCCGCGACACGAGGCGCAGAGCAGCCGCGGCAGCAGAAGCGTCTGGAGCAACCGATGGCGAAGCGGAAAGTCGCGCCCTTGGCGTCGTTCCTCGGCCCGCATCGCCTGATAGTGGAGGGTCTCGACGCCATGAAACTGGACGATCGTCCGCACCGGCCGGAGCTTCGAGCGAAGCCGGCGGAGGAGATGAAAGGCCCAACCGGAGTACGAGTGAAAAATCGCGAGGTCGGGCGGGTCGGCGGCCAGCCTCCGGGCGATACGTAGCGGAAACGCGATCGGCCACCATCGCGGCGCGATCCGCCGGAGTTCCGGCTCGTCGTCGTGGGTGCGGATCTCCACCCGATGCCCGCGGGCGGCGAGGAACGCGGCCCGCGCGGCGGCGTGCGCGAACACGGCGGTCTTCGGATCGCTGGGCGCGTGGAGGACGAAGACGATCCTCATCGCTCGATCTTCTCGGCGACCACCATCGACTGGATGCCCAGCCAGCGGGTGAGCGGACCGAGCGCATCAAGAAACGAAAGGTTCTTGGCTCCGCCGGGAAGCGGCAACGGGTGGCCGACCGACTCGACGGCGACGATGCGCAAGCCCGCGCGCCGGACCCAAGAACGGGTCCGCGGCAAGAGCACGGGATGATTGATCGGCTGGCCTGCTTCGCTGAAACGGCGTCCGCGCAGACGGAGGTAGATGCGGTACAGCCCGGAGAGGTTCAAGTAGTTGGGGGTGGTGAGATAAAGGCGACCGCCCGGGGCGAGTACCCGCGCCAGCTCGGCTACGGCGCGGGCGGGTGAGGGGCAGTGCTCGATCGTCTCCAGTGAAAAGACGGTGTCGAAGCTGGCGTCGGGAAATCCGAGCGCGCCGATGTCGGCGGCCTGCCAGGCGATCCGATCGAGGCCCTGTTCGCGCGCGACGCTCTGGCCCGCGGCCACCGCGCTCACCGCAAAGTCGGCGGCGACCAGCAACCGCGGGCGCTCGGCGAGGCCGGCAAGCCAGCGCGCGAAATCTCCGCGGCCGCAGCCGATTTCGAGCACCCTTCGGCCGGCGAGATCACGCCCGGGTTCCAGCCGGGAGCGGATCATTCGCACCCACGGAGGGGCTTCGAGGTCGCTCGCCGGCAGCGCTCGGTGCCAGGCTTCATAGGCGGCTCGCGCGTCCGCCGGATCGACGACCGGCGTCATTGGCCCGCCCCCGCTCCCAGCAGATCGTGCTCGTAGCTCTCTGCGATGTGGTCCCAAGTGAAGCGATCGAAATAGCCGGTGGTTACCGGGTCGTCGATCTCAGCCAGGTCGATCGGCCCCGGAAGGGGCGGAAACGCGCGCAGGCCGCTGGGAAAGTAAGGCGCCAGATCGACCACGCCGCCCGCGCGCGTGGCGTAGACCGGCATGCCGGATTCGAGCATCTCGTTGATGGTGACGCCCCAGCCCTCCGCCACGCTGGTGAACAGACCAGCATCGTGGCCCGCGAGGAGGGGGGTAAGCTCGGCGCGAGAAAACGACGGTACGACGCGAATTCGTCCACTCTGGAGCAGGTCTTGGGGCAGTCGGCGCTCGGCCTCGGTTCCACACCCCGCGATTGTGCAGGTGTCGCCCGGGCTCTCGCGCAGCCGGCGATCGAGGAACTGAACCAAGCGGGCGGTCCCTTTGTGCGCCGCCCAGCGGCCGATCCAGAGAAACCGGACAGCCTCGGGCGAGCCCGGCCGACGCTCCGAGCGGATGGCTGACAGCTCTCTCTGCTCCGCGGCCGAGGGGGCCATTACATAGAACGCCGGTCTGGCTCCTTTGAAGTGCCGGGCGAGCCGGTCGCGTTCGAGACTTCCCAGACAGAGAATGCGCGTTGCGAGGCGATGGCCTCGGTCGACGGCCCGCTGTTGCATCAAGGCGTACGCCAGACTGGAAACGGTACGCAGCGGATTGCCGAGCAACCGCGCCGGCTCCGACCAATCGGCGCGAAAATAGAGCCAGTCCGGCTGGACCCCTCGGGCGACCGTCCGTGTCAGGCGGGCGATGCCGCGGTCGAGCGCGAGGGGTGGAAGATCGATCCAATCGAACGGCCCTTCGCGCCGGAGGAATCGCTCCAGGTCGCGCCGTCGCCATTCGGTGTGCCGCCACCATGGGACGGGCGGCACTTCCAGGGTGGGCGCCCAGGCGATCGCCTCGTGTCCACGAGCTTCCAGCGCGGCCGCCGATCGAAGAACGATCTGCGCGGCGCCGAGCAGTGGCGATAGCGGGGCGAAGCTGACGATCACGAGGCGCATCGAAGAAGCCCCTCGCTCGGTGCACCGCGCCCGCCGAAACGAACCGCCATGGCGTCGCGCCAGAACAGGTGGCGAACCGGGCCGACGTAATGGCGCGCCGACCAGGCCGCGCCGCGGATCGAGCTGCCCAGGATGAATCGGTCGCCTTCAAACAGCAGAACCTCTGCGAGTGGAAAATGCTCGCCGCCCAGGCGGCGATCGGCCTCCGCGAAGATCGTTTGCTCGGTCAAGCCGATGCCGCGATCCGCGGCGAACGCCATCAGGTCGGTAACCCCCGCTGCGGAGAGAATATCGCCGCGTGCGTAGAAAAATCCGGCACAAAAGTGCGGGGGAGGCGCCAGTTCGGGCAACCACTCCGGCACCAACGCCGGATCGTACGCAGGCCTGATGTCGGTGGACATCGCGAGCCGCGGCCCAGTCCCGGCGCGCAAGGCAGCGAGGCTGGGCGGGATCCCGAGCCAGAGCAGGTCGCAGTCGGCGTAGAGCACGTCGCCAGAGAGCGCGAGGGCCGCCGCCGATGCCATCTTACGCCCCATCGCATCGCGTTCGGCGAAGCGCAGCAGGTCGCGGCGGAGGGGATCGTTCGACCGCAGCGGCTCGACCAGCTCGTGCCAGGAGGCCACCCGCGGGGCGGGCTCTGGCCACCAACCCAGCGCTTCGGCCGCTTTCTTGGGAGAGAGCGTGCCGTCGGTTGCAACGGTCACCCGCGGAAGAGCAGGCCAGGTAAGAGCGAGCGAGAGCAGCGTCTCGCGGATCATGCTGAGATGGGCCGCGCCGCCGAAGGTGAGGACGTCCAGGTCGAGCCGAGGTTTCGGTGCGATCGGCCGGATCGGCCAACGATCGGCGACCGCGCGCCAGAATGCCGAGCTGCGGTAGGCGAGCGAGGCTTTGATCCGCCCCAACCCGTGCAGGGTTTCTGGATTCGGAGCGGTCATGGCAGAAGGTGCCGGTACGAATCGATCGTCACGGCGAGCCCGTGGTCGAGGTCGATTTCGGCGCGCCATCCGAGCTTCTCGCCGATCCGCGACACGTCGCAGACGAAATCGCCGGTCTCGACCTGGCGCGCTCCCTCGGGCCAGGGGACGTCCTCGATCCTCCCCGTGCCGGCGTGGTCCACCAGCCGCGCGACGGCATCGCGGATCGCCACCGAGCGCCCCGCGCCGAGATTGAAGATCTCGGCCGAAGCGTTGGGGGCGGTGGCGGCGAGCAGCAGGGCGCGCGAGACGTCGGCGACGTGGATGTAGTCGCGCAGTTGACCGCCGCCGCCGTACAGAGGGATCGTTTGGCCGGCGAGCGCGGCCATCGCGAACCGATTGAGAATTCCGTGATGCTTGCGCCCGGGAACCTGGTAGGCCCCGTAGGGATTGGTGATCCGAAGCCCGCAGAACGGCACGCCGTAATGCATCCAGTAGAGCCGGTGGTAGTGCTCGACGGTCAGCTTGTGGATGCCGTAAAGGCTGGTCGGCAGGGTCGGGTGCTCCTCGGTGACCGGTTCCGCGCCGGTCGTACCGTAGACCAGCCGGCTGGACGCGAACACCACCCGCGGCGGTGCGGGAAGGCCGCGGATCGCTTCGAGCAGGCCTAAGTGGGCGGCGACGTTGCCTTGCAGGTCGGCGCGCGCCTCGCGCACGCTTTTCGCCGCGCCCGACTCCCCGGCGAGTTGAAACACGACGGCGACACCTTCCAGCCACTCTGGGTGGTGCTCGGCGCGCCCCAGGTCCCCCTCGATCACCGCGACCGATCGCTCCGGTCGGCCGGCGCGGATCTCGGCGAGCCAGGCGAGCGCTTGCGGATCGAGCGAGCGCGAGAGCAGGAGCACCTCACTGCCGGCATTGAGCAATGGGCCGACCAAGTTGAGGCCAAGAAAGCCGAGACCGCCCGCGACCAGGACACGGCGCCCCGCCAGGTCGGAGAGATTGGAAGGAGCCGAGCCGCTCATGCCGGTCCCCGACGCAGACGATGGATGAGTCCTCGGAGCGGTAGGGCGAAACCCCGGAGGAGCGCCTGGTAGAAGCGTTCGCGTCGACCGACCGCGGCGCCGCGACCTAGAAACAGGACGTCGGCGTGGTGGCCCCAGGGAGCGGAGAGTACGAGGGTGTAAAAGCCGAAACCCTCCAGCCGGCGGCGGATTGCACGCACCCGCGAGGCGACCTCCGGGCCGCCTAGGAAATCGTGAAACTCGACGGTGATCTGCGCGATCGCGCCAAGCGTTTCCGGCGACGCGGTTTCGAGCACTTCGAGTTCCGCCCCTTCGACGTCGAGCTTGAGCAGATCGACGCGCTCGATGCCAAGGTGCTCCTGCAACCTCTTCAAGGTCCAAGTGGCAACACGAATCGTGCCACGTGCTCCGAAGCGGCGAGCGATTTCCGGATCGCTGCTGTTGGCCTGGGGATTGTCCGAGAGGTGGATCTCGATCTCGGGGCTCGCGGGCTCGCCGCCGATCGCTCCCTCAAGGATCGTAAGATTCGCAGCCGGCTTTATTTGCGCACGCAGCCCGGGCACCGGCTCGATCGCCACGACCCGCGCCCCAGTCCGTCGGCGGACCTCGGCAGTGAACTCTCCCGTGTGAGCGCCGACGTCGATCACCACCGCTCGGGGCCCCAGCGCCGGGAGGTAGACGTGATGGGTCGAGATTTCGACCAAACCCGCCGAGTGGCAAAGCCGGGCGATCACCGCCTCGAGTGCCGTCAACGGCATGCGGCGCAGGCGCGCAGGCGTCAATTCCATGCCGCCCACTCCGGTCGCCGAAAGCCAACCAGGAAGATCGCGAGCTGAAACGTAATGCCAGCCGCGGCGCTGCCGAGTTGGAACCAGATCACGCCGGCGGTCGTCGCGAGCGGCACGGTCGCTATCAGCACAGCCTGTACCGAGACTTCCCCCGCGAGCGCTGCGGCTTGCAGTCGGGTCCAACCGCGGGAAAGATTGACGTTGGCGACGAACGCGCCCAGCATGCTCAAGGATGCGGCGGCGATCAACAGCAGGAACTCGCGTTCCAGGCCGCGGTAGTGCGGCCCGAGGATCGCCAGGAACAGATCCGGCACGAGCGCGGCCGAGAGCAGGAGGCTCCCGGCCATCGCTCCGAGCAACGCGCCGTAGCGGAGAAAGCTCACCGCGAAAGCGCGGGGGTCGGCGATTCCCGCGAGCCGGGGTACCAGCACCGCTCCCGACAGCCCGGAGAGCATTCCGACCACCAGAGCGAGCCGTCCCAGAGCGCCGACTTCAGCAATACTTCGCGTGTTGCCGAACGTTGCGGCAAGCCAGATTGTCAAGGGTCCTTGGAGCGCGAAATAGAGAGCGCTCGGCAGAGTCGGTAGCAGGTACCGGCCGACCGATTTGCGCGCCGCCGCGCGGTCGCCACGCTTCGGATGGGCGGCGGGCGAATCGGCGAACGCAAATACCAAAACCGCCGCGAGCGCTCCCACCGCGAGCGCGGCGAGGGAGGACAGGCGGGAAATAGCGACCAAGAGCGCGATGGCGCCCAGTCGGAAGAGCCCGCCGGCCAACTCCGCGCGATAAGCCGCGCCGTAGCGAGCGGCGAGCCGAATCAGCACCAGCCGGATCGACGAGCCGATCTGGCACCAGACAGTGACCAGAACGATCGAGGCCGCGGCGAATGATTCGCCGCGACCGAATCCTCGCGCCGCACCGACGAACGGGGCCGCGACAAGCAACATAACCGAACCGATGGCGAAAGCGGTGCGGCGCAGGTCAAGCACCGCGCCTACGTAGTCGGCGAACCGCTCTCCGCGCGCCTCCGCGCCGCGGTAGAAATGGAGCAGCGAGGAGGTGCTCCCGAGGTCGGAGGCGATGGCGAGCAAGGCGGTCACGGAAGAAGCCAGAGTGTAGAGTGCAAATTCGCCCACGGGTAGATGCCGAACCACCAGAATGCCCGCCAGGATTCCCGCAAGCTGGGTCAGGCTCTGTGCGGTGAAGTAAACACCGAGCAGGCCGATCCAACGTTGGATCCGGGATCTCAGAAGGGTCATCGTCGGCTGGGGCCTTTTTCTCGAATAGAATCTCGAGCATGTATGAACCCAACGTCGCCGTCTTGCTGGAACGCTTGCAGCCGGACGACATGGTGCTCGACGTTGGCGGCTGGGCCTGTCCGTTCAACCGCGCAAACTGGGTGATCGACGCCGAGCCCTACGAGACGCGAGGGTTCTATCGTACCTTCGGCGGTAGAGCCTCCCAGGGTGGCGAGGAGGAGTGGTTCTCGGCCGAAACCTGGGTCCGCCACGACATTTGCGGCCGCGCGCCATTCCCCTTCCCCGACAAGCATTTCGACTTCGTAGTCTGCTCCCACACGATGGAGGATGTCCGCGATCCGCTCGCGGTCTGCGCCGAGATTCTGCGGGTCGGCAAGGGCGGTTACATTGAGGTGCCGTCGCGTGCGTTTGAATCTACACGCGGCATCGAACGGCCGAATCTCGCGGGCCTGTCGCATCACCGTTGGTTGATCGACATAGGCGACAACGGGATCGACTTCCTCCAGAAATACGGTCTGATCCACGACTGGCGCTACAGCCTTCCCCGTTCCTATCAAGAGCGACTGCGCGGAGAAGCCGCGGTCCAGTGGCTCTGGTGGGAAGGCGATTTCAAGTTTCGGGAACTCGTCCCGCACGGAATGGTCGAGGTCGAAGCTGAGCTGGCGCGCTACATTCGGGCGACCTCCCCTCACCCATCTTGGAAGCTTGCGCTCGACGACCAACGACGTCGCGTGTGGCACCTCGTCCGCCGCGCTCGAGAAGTCGTCGGAACTTTCGGACGGGATTGAGCACCACAGGGTTGCGCTCAACGCCCAGCCTCGATCCCAAACTCCGCGAGCACCCGCAACGCCAGCCGGCGCGATTGGTTGCCGTGGTTGCGAGGACTGCGGGTCTCTCTCGTCCGCTCCGGTTCCAGCCATTCCATCACCGGCATGTAAAAGCCCGATTTCGGCCGCTCGAACAGGGCGGCCGGCAGCTCGGGGGCGACGCTTCGCACGAGAGCGCCCTTGCCCCGGCTCTTGGCCGGCTCGAACCCGCGGGCGGCGAACCCCGCCTCCAGCCGAGGATCGACCAGAGGTACCCGCAACTCCAGCGAATGCGCCATCGAGGCCCAATCCGAGTCGCGCAGTAGCTGGTTGCGCATGTAGAGCCGTGTCTCCAGCCGATGGACGGCGGTCCAGCTGTTCGAGCGGGCGGGGTTCCAATCGGCCAGGGCCTTCTTGGCGTCCGCCGCCGGATCGTAAGCGGCGAGCGCCTCAGCGGCGGCCTGCCGCCCGAGGATGCCGGGAAGATCCTCCGCGAGGAACAGCCCGCGGAAGAGCGCATATGCCCCGGCGAGTCCGGAACCGGTTCGGCCGAGCGCCGCGAGCTTCGGCTGGCCGCGCCGGAGGGCGAGCGCCGCCATCAGCTCGCGCGGCACGAGCCGGGCGAATGCGGCGGCGAGAGCGAGCCGTGGCACTTTGCGGAAACTCGGGTAGCTGCCGAACAGCTCGTCGCCGCCCAAACCCGAGAGGGCGACCTTGATTCCCGCCTCGCGGGCGGCGCGGGCGACCACGAAGGTGTTGAATCCGTCGATCGACGGCTGATCCATCGCGGCGAGCGCCGTCTCCCAAAGATCGAGAAAGTTCTCGCGATCGATCCGGGCGACCGTATGCGGCAGGCCGAGGGTACGGGCGACCTCCGCTGCGAGCGGCACCTCGTCGAGTGGCGTGCCCGCGAGGCGGTCGAACGACACGGTGAATGCCTGCGGTGGCGGGGCGCCGGAGGCCTTCGCTTCGCGGGCCGCGAGCGCCGCGATCAGCCCGGAATCGAGCCCGGCGGAAAGAAACACCGCGACCGGAACGTCCGAGACCAGATGAGCGCGCACGGCGTCTGCGAGCAACTCGCTTGGCGCTCTCGGCTCATCCGGTCGGGAAACGGCCGTCGGGTCGGCGCTCGGGAAATAAGCGACCGGCGTACCCGGGTCGCCTTCCCGGGCGATTTGATAGCTCCCCGCGGGAAGTGCCATCACCCCCCGGCGGATCGTCCACGGTTCCGGCACGGAGCCCCAAAGCAGGAAGCCCGCGACGGCCGCGGGCTCCAGAGCCATTGAGATCCCGCCTCCCGCTTCGAGCGCTTTGACCTGCGAAGCGAAGCGGAGCGTACCGCCTTCGGTCGAGAGGTAGAGCGGCTTGATCCCGAACGGGTCGCGGGCGAGCAGCAGCTCTCCGGTCGTCCCGTCCCAGAGGGCCAGGGCGAACATACCCCGAAGTCGCGGCAGCATCCGCTCGCGCTCCCGGCGCCAGAGCGCGAGGATCACCTCGGTGTCGCTCGCCGAGCGGAAGCGGATGCCGTCCCGCTCCAGCTCTGCGCGCAGCTCGCGGAAGTTGTAGATCTCGCCGTTCAGGAGTAGCTGGCAACGCCCGTCGTGCGAAGCCATCGGCTGGGAGCCTGCATCCGAAAGATCGAGAATCGCGAGCCGACGATGCCCGAGGGCGACCCGGCCGTCGGGGGAGATCCAGCGTCCTTCGCCGTCCGGCCCACGCCGTGCGAGCGCGGCGGAGGTCCGATCGAGTTCACTCGGATCGATCGCCGAAGCGTCGGCCGAAAAGCGGAACAAGCCGTGAAGACCGCACATCGTTCAACCCTTCCGCCAATTCGATTCGATCAACGGGCCAGCTCGGGATCGCGCCGCGCGGCGAAGATGTAGCTGACGGTCATCAGCCGGCTCTCAAGGCCCAGAGCGCGTAGCGCGCGGCGCGCCCATCTCTGCGGCAGCCGGGGCGACAGGCCCTCGCTCGGTACCGCTTCGTCGATGACGAAACCGCCGCAGCGGAGCAGGTATTCAAGCTCGGACCGGGTGTAAGCGATCTCGGTCGTTCCGGTGGCTCGGGAGATCGCGACAGCCTGATCGCGCCGGGCGCCGATCTCGCGGGGGAGCGCTGGGGATTCGAGAACGAACAGCGTCCCGGTCGGTTTGAGCATCCGGAACGCCTCGCGGAGCACGCGGATCGGCGCGAGGGCGTGATGGATTGCGGCGATCAGGAACATCGCATCGTAGGTCGCATCGGGGCGGGGTACGCGCTCGAAGGTGCTCGCGAGCAGCCGGATCTTGGCTCGGTCCGCGCCGCAGGCTTCGAGCATCCGATTGCCGGTTCCGGCGAGAAACGATGGCGCGAGGTCAACCGCCGTCACCTCTTCGACCGCCGGCACGAGCGACAGGCGGGCGGTCGCCCAGCAGGTGCCGGCGCCGAGATCGAGCACTCTGCCGCGGACTCTCTGGCCAAGCCGCGGATGGGCGAGCAGCTGTTCGAGCTGCGGCCTGCTGGCCGGTTCGTAGGCCGCGATCACGTTCAGCCAGGGCTCGGTATGCGACCCGGGCACCGCCGCTGCCGCGCGATCCGCCGAACCGTCTTCGTACTGCGAGTACTCGGAGTACTCGGGGTCACGCTGGGTCGGAACCGTACCGATCTCGACCTCTATTTTCGCTTCGAGCGCCGTCTGTTCCTGTGTCGTCATAGTTCTCGAATCCCGCGGAGAGGCTCGGAGGCGACTCCGCGCGCCCCTCGCCCGGTCAATCGATCGAGATGCCCGGACAGACGGTCGCAGAATCGAGGATAGCCGAACTCCCGCCGCCAGCGCTCGTTGCCGGCGGCGCCCATGGCCCGGGTGGTTTCCGGAGAGCCGAGCAGACTTCTTAGAGCCGCGACCAGCTCGCCTCGGTCTTCCGGATCGACCAACCGGC